>NZ_JAUZED010000018.1 GCF_030705415.1 Curtobacterium sp. A7_M15
GCGGCGGGCAGCCGCCGCGGGGTCAGTCGGCGTCGGGGGCGAGCCAGATCGCGGACGCGGCCGCCGCGGGCAGGTCCACGAGGGACTCCGAACCGTCGGGCGCGCGCCGGGACACCGCGATCACGCCCGCGTAGTCCCGCACCCGCTCGACGCGCAGGTGCGTCCCGAGCCCGACGCCGAGCTCGTCGAAGTACCGCAGGAGCGAGGGGTCGTCGTCGGAGACCCGGTCGACGGTGCCGCACGCCCCGGGGTCGACCGCACCGAGCAGGGTCCCGGGGGAGTCCGGCACCGTGCCGTCCGCGCGCGGGATGGGGTCGCCGTGCGGGTCGTGCGTCGGGTGCCCGAGGTCGGCGTCGACCCGGTCGAGGAAGGTCTCCGACACGGCGTGCTCGAGGGCCTCGGCCTCGGTGTGGACCTCGTCCCAGGAGTACCCCAGCCGCTGCACGAGGAACGTCTCGATCAGCCGGTGCCGCCGGACCATCGCCACGGCGACCTGCTGGCCGAGGGGCGTGAGCACGACGCCGTAGTAGGGGGTGTGCTCGATGAGGCCGTCGCGGTCGAGCTTCCGGAGGTTGCCCGACACCGTCGACGCGGACACCTTGAGCGCCGCGGCGATGTCGCGGGTGGCCAGACCCGCCCCGCCGCGCTCACTCGCCTTCCAGACGAGCTTCACGTAGTCCTCCGCCATCGTGGACAGGGAGGGCAAGCGCATGCGCCAATGGTACAAACGGCAGGTGACCGCCGCTGCCCCCTCCCGTCGTCGCTGGCCCGTGCCGCCGTCGCTGCTCGTCGGCCTGGCGCCGCTCGTGGTGTTCGCGGCCGTCAGTGCCTGGCGGGCCCGGCCGAGCGACGACTACCCGACGCTCGGGCAGACGGTGGACAGCGTCGTCCGGTCGCTCGTCGTCCCGGAGGGCATCGCCGCCGTCGCCCTCTGCCTGGTCGTCACGGGGCTCGGCTGGTGGCGCATCGCCACCGTCGACCCGACCCGCACGCGGCTGCGCTGGACGATGGTGGCGCCGATCCTGATCGCGGTCGTGTGCGTCGCGCGGCTCCCGCTCATGGACTGGTCGGCGCTGCCGGTCCGCTACTTCCTGCTGCTCGCCGTGGGGGTGCTGTTCGTCGGGGTCTTCGAGGAGCTGCTGACCCGCGGCGTCCTGCTCGTCGGCCTGCGACGCCGCCTGCCGGAGTTCGGCGTGTGGATCGCCTCGTGCGTGCTGTTCGGGGCGCTGCACCTGCTCAACGCGCTCGCGGGTGCAGGCCTCGGTGCGACGCTCGTGCAGGTGGTGTTCGCGGCGTCGTTCGGTTCGACGCTCTACGTCGCGCGTCGGCTGACCGGGAACCTGCTCGTGCCGGTGCTCCTGCACGCGTTCTGGGACTTCGGGTCGATCGGTCTCTCGGCGACGACGGACGTGCAGGACCCGACGACGCTCGTCGTCGTCGGCGCCCTCGGTCTGGTGTCGTTCGGGGTCCTCGCGTTCGGCGTCGTGGCCGGTGGGGTGATCGCGTGGCGGGACGACCGGCCGCGCCGCCTGCGGCGCCGGTGGCGGGCGGTGCCGCCCGTGGGCGCGTACGCGGTGCTGGGGGATGAACCGCGCCTCCCGTCCGCCGTGCGGTGACGTCGGTGCACCGGTCTCGTTCCCCGAACCCGGCTCCCACGAACCAGAACGGTCACGGCGCGGACGGAGCCTCGTTCCCACTGTCCGATCGACCGGGGGCGACCGGCCGATCGAGCGTCTGACCGACCGGCGGATCAGGGCTTCCGGCCGACGGCGAAGACCCGGCGGAACGGGTACACCGTGCCGTGGGCTCCGGTCGGGTAGGCCGACCGCAGCGCGGCCGCGTACTCGGCCTCGTACGCCGCGGTCGACGCGCCGGAGGGGTCGGCGGCGTCGAGCGCCTGCAGCGCCGGACGGAGCCCGGTCCCGCGCACCCAGTCCAGCACCGGGTCGTCGCCCCGCAGCACCTGGGCGTAGGTGGTCTCCCACGCACGGGCCTCGAACCCGGCGTCGAGCAGGATGCCGAGGTAGCCGGCCGGATCGAGGACCGGATCCTCGCGGAGGACGCCCGCCAGCGCCGGTGCCCACGGTCCCGATGCCGCGATCGACCGCATGAGCGCGTGCGACGGCGACCCGAAGTTGCCCGGCACCTGCATCGCGAACCACGAGCCGGAGGGCATCGCGTCGAGCCACCGCGGCAGCAGGGACACGTGCGACGGGACCCACTGCAGTGCGGCGTTCGTCACGACGACGTCGTCGGTCGGGCCGGGGGTCCAGTCCTCGATCGACCCCAGCTCGAACGACAACCCGGGGCCGGTCGGCGCCGACGCCAGCATCTGCTCCGAGCTGTCGATGCCGACCACCGATGCGGAAGGCCACCGCGCTGCCAACGTGGCGGTGAGGGTCCCGGGGCCGCAGCCGAGGTCGACGACGCGACGTGGCGCCTCCTGGCCTGCACTTCCCGACCACCTGATCTGCGCGACCAGGTCGTGGAACGGCCGCGCGCGGTCGTCCGCGAAGGCGGCGTAGCGCGACGGGTCCCAGCGCATCGCTACAGCTCGACCTCGAAGGGTTCGGTGCGGACGAGTTCGTGCACGCCGGAGATGACCTCGCTCGGGCGGAAGGGGTAGCGGTCGATCTCGGCCTGGTCGCTGATGCCGGTCATCACGAGCACGGTGTGGAGGCCCGCCTCGATGCCGGCCTGCACGTCGGTGTCCATGCGGTCGCCGATCATGCCGGTGTTCTCGGAGTGTGCGCCGATCCGGTTCATCGCGGATCGGAACATCATCGGGTTCGGCTTGCCCACGACGTAGGGCTGCTTGCCGGTGGCCTTCTCGATCATCGCGGCGATGGCGCCGGTGGCGGGGAGGACCCCCTCGGCCGACGGTCCGGTCGCGTCGGGGTTCGTCACGATGAACCGGGCGCCGTCGCGGATGAGCCGGACCGCCTTGGTGATCGCCTCGAACGAGTAGTTGCGGGTCTCGCCGACGACGACGTAGTCGGGAGCGGTCTCGGTCATGATGAAGCCGGCCTCGTGCAGCGCGGTGGTCATGCCGGCCTCGCCGATCACGAACGCGGAGCCGCCGGGCATCTGGGACTTGCAGAAGTCCGCCGTGGCGAGGGCGCTCGTCCAGATGCGCTCCTCGGGGACGTGGATGCCGGACCAGCGGAGCCGGGCGCTGAGGTCGCGTGGGGTGAAGATCGAGTTGTTCGTGAGGACGAGGAACTCCGTGCCCTCGTCGAGCCACTGCTGGATGAGTTCCGGTGCTCCGGGGAGTGCCTGGTTCTCGTGCACGAGCACGCCGTCCATGTCGGTCAGCCAGCACTCGACCTCGTCGCGGGTTGCCATGCCCCTCACCCTAGTGCGCGCCCGTGACGGCCCGGCTCGACGTCGGCTCCGAGGAGGCCGGGAGGCGCGGATCGGCTCTTGCGCGCTGGTCGCGGAACCGAGATGGTCGAGACACCGAACGCCGGTCGGCTTTGCCCTAGGCTTTTCGGGACACGTACCGAAAGAAGGAGACCCGTCGTGCTCGTCGAACCCGGAACCCCGACCGTCACGCCCCGGCCCGTCCCGGCGCCGGAGCAGGCCGAGGCGACACCGCGACGACGCCGGGGTCGCCCCAACGTCCTCAGCCGCGAGCAGGTCATCGACGCCGCGACCGCCATCGCGAACGAGGACGGTCTCGACCGCCTGTCGTTCCGCGCGCTGGGCGTCCGGCTCGGCGTCGCACCGATGACCGTCCACCGCACGATCGGCGGGCTGGGCGACCTGCACGCCGAACTCGTCCGCCGCACGGTCGACGAGTTCACCGCGACGTTCGTCTGGCCGGACGAGTGGCACGCGGTCGTCCGGACGTTCGCCACGACCTTCCGCGACCTGATGCGGACCCACCCGCTCGTGCTCGAGTCGCACAGTCGCCGCGGCGCCCTGGTCTCGACGGAGTCCGACGCGGTGGTGGCCAGGGTCGTCGGTGCGCTCCGGGCAGCCGGTCTGTCCGACGCCGAGGCGATGTACGCGTTCTTCGTCGTGTACGACTTCGTGGTCGGCCACACGGGCGTGCAGGTCGGCCGCGGTGCGTCGGAGGCCGGGCGCCCGGAGCGACACGCGCTGGTCGGGGAACTCCTCGGGTCGCACTCGTACGACGCACGCTTCGACCTCGGGCTCGACGTGCTCATCGCGGGCATCGAGGCCCGGATCCGCTGACCTGCGCGACCGCCGTACGCTGGGGGCGTGACCGCTGTCCCCGAACCGTCCCACGAGCGGACGACGAACGGGGTCGGGCCGCACCCCGAGCCCTGGCCGGACGACCCGCGGCTCGACCCGGAGCTCCTGGCCACCGGGGACACCCGCAACGTCGTCGACCGCTACCGGTACTGGTCGATGGAGGCCATCGTCGCGGACCTCGACACCCGGCGCCACGCGTTCGACGTCGCGATCGAGAACTGGCAGCACGACCTCAACATCGGGTCGATCGTGCGGAGCGCCAACGCCTTCCTCGCCGGGACGGTGCACATCGTCGGGCGCCGGCGCTGGAACAAGCGCGGCGCGATGGTCACCGACCGGTACCAGCACGTCCGGTACCACCCCGACGTCGCGGCCTTCCTCGAGGCCATGCACGACGAGGGTCGCCCGGTGATCGCGATCGACAACACCCCGGGAGCGTCCCGCATCGAGACGGCGCCGATCCCGGAGCGGTGCGTGTTCCTGTTCGGGCAGGAGGGGCCCGGGCTGACCGACGAGGCCGTCGCCGGCGCGGACGGACACCTCGAGATCACGCAGTTCGGGTCGACGCGGAGCATCAACGCCTCAGCGGCCGCGGCGATCGTCATGCACAGCTGGGTCCTCCAGCACGCTTCCACCGAGCGCGGCGGCGGGACCGACGGCATCGCGCCCTGAACCGCGGGAGCCGTCCGCCGCGACCGGCGGGGCGGGGCCGAGCCGCGCCTCCCGTCCGTCAGCGCGTGCGCTGCGTCAGCGGGACGCCGTGGTGCGCCGCGCGACCAGCCGGGGCTCGACGAGCACCTCGCTCGCCGTCGCGGTCGGGTCCGCGATCCGCGCGAGGAGCCGCTCGCCGGCACCGCGCCCGATCTCGACACTGCGGTCGTCGATGCTCGTCAGCCCCACGTACCGCGTCGCTGCGAGCGGGGTGTCGTCGTAGCCCATGACGGAGACGTCCTCGGGGACGCGCAGGCCGCGCTCGGCGAGCTCGGACAGCGCACCGAGCGCCATCACGTCGTTCGCGGCGAAGACCGCGGTCACGTCGGGGTGCGTGTCGAGGAGCTGCGCGAGGGCGCGGGACCCGGCCTCCTCGGTGGGGTCGCCCGGGAGCACGACCGTCGCCACCGCGGCGTGACCGTCGACACCGGCGGTGAACCCGGCGCGGCGTTCGTCGGACGCGGCCGACGAGGCGCCGACGAACCCGAGGCGCGTGTGGCCCAGGGCGAGCAGGTGCTCGGCGGCCATCGCCCCGCCCGCGCGGTCGTCGTTCGCGACGGTGTCGGCGCGGGGGATGGCGACGCGGCCGCCCGCGATGACGAGCGGCGTCGAGGCGGGGATCGCCAGGTCGGTGTCGGGCTCGCCCGCGATGACGAGCCCCTCGACACGCATGGACAGGAAGCCCTCGACCGGCGACGCGTCGAGCCCGGTGTTGAGGAACCGATCGGCGACGACGAGCCGGTGGCCCTGGTCCTGCAGTGCTTCGCGCAGCCCGGTCAGCAGGTCTACGAACCACTGGTTCCGGAAGTCGTCGAGCACGACGCCGACCGTCCGGGAGCGCGTGCCGGCGAGCGAGACCGCAGCGGTCGAGGGGCGGTAGTCGAGCTCCTGGATCGCCTTCAGCACGGCGTCGCGCCGCTGCTGGCTCACCTTCGGGGACCGCTGCAAGACGAGCGACACGAGGGACTTCGAGACCCCGGCGCGCGCGGCGACGTCGTAGATGGTCGCGGGTTTGCCGGCTCCCATGATCTGCATCGACCTCCGTGGCTCTCCCGTCGATGGTAGCGGGGCGGGGGTGCGGTGCGCTGCGCGGTCGCCGGGCCGCGCGCGCCGCGCTGCGCGGTCGAGTGAGCAGGAATCGTCGAGTCCGGTCCGCTGACCCGACGATTGCTGCTCAGTGGACGAGGGAGTTCCTCCTCCACACGGGAGGCGCGGCGTGGGTCGTCCACGGATCCGTACGTCGGAGAGCGGGTGACGTCGCGATCCGGGAGGCTGCGGGGATGCGACCGAGACCACTCCCACGGGAACTCCGGGCCCGAGCGTTCGACGTCCGGGCAGCCGATCGCGCCGGGGTGTCGCGCGAGCGGCTCCGCCGACGAGACCTCGTCCGGCCCACACGCTCGCTCCGATGGCACCGGGCCCGACCGCCGATCGGCATCGACCGGATCCGTGCGTTCCGACCGGTGCTGCTGCCGAGGCAGTTCATCAGCCACACGAGCGCGGCGGTGCTCTGGGAACTGCCGGTGCCGATCGCCCACCGGGACGGCCCGGTCCACGTCACGAGTCGTCTCCCGGCGGCCCAGCCCCGGCGCACGGGAGTGGTCGGGCACCGCGTCGAGGCGTCCCGGGCCGCCGTCCGTGACCGCTGGGGCCTGCCGGCGAGCGCACTCGCGACGGCGTGGGTCGAGTGCGGGTCGCTGCTCTCCCTCGACGACCTGGTGGTGCTCGGCGACGCGATCGTCACCGCAGCACGGTGCCGCACGACGATCGATGACCTCCGAGCGGCACTCGAGCAGCGCGGGCGGTGTCGCGGTGCGCGCCGTCTCCGTGCCGCGTTGGCGCTCGTCCGAAGCGGGGCCGCCTCGCCGCAGGAGACGCGAGCGCGCCTGGCCGTCCTCCGTGCGGGACTGCCGGAACCCGAGCTGCAGGTCGAGATCCGTGACGACCGGGGCCGGTTCGTCGCTCGGGTGGACATGGCCTTCCCGCGGCAACGCGTCGTGGTCGAGTACGAGGGCGACCACCACCGAACGGACCAGCACCAGTGGGCGACCGACGTCCGACGGCACCGGGAGGTCGGCCGCCTCGGGTGGGTCGTCCTGCGCTGGACGAAGTCCGACCTCGACGACCACCTCGGCGAGACGCTCGCGCAGCTCCGAGACCTCCTCCGGGAGCGCGCGTAACGTCCGCCGCATGGCGACGCTCCTCATCACCGGTGCTGCAGGACGGATCGGCTCTGCGCTCCGACCCCGACTCCTCGACGCCGGCCACGACCTGGTCCTCCTCGACGAGCACGAGCCGGCCGAGGCGGTGTCCGCCCGCGAGCGGCTCGTCATCGGTTCGGTGAACGATCCCGATGCCCTCGACACCGCGATGGTCGGGGTCGACACGGTCGTGCACCTCGCCGGGATTCCGACCGAGGACGACTGGGACGCGCTCGTCGCCGCGAACCTGACCGGAACCAAGAACGTCCTCGAACGAGCCGCTGCCCTTGGCGTGCTGCGGGTCGTGCAGGCGAGCTCGGTGCACGCGGTCGGTCGGGTCCCTGAGCCCGTCGACGCGCCGGGGAGCGTGCCCGGCGACCGCCTCCCACGCCCCGACACGTACTACGGCGTCACCAAGGCCGGGATGGAGCTGTTGGGCAGCCTGTTCGCGGACCGGTACGGGATGTCGATCGTCTCGGCACGGATCGGGGCGTTCGGCGAGGTGCCGTCCTCGCAACGGGCGCTCCTGCTGTGGTCCTCGCCCGACGACCTCGCACGCCTGGTGATCGCCACGACCGAGCTCACCGAGCCCGGTCACCACGTCGTGTGGGCGCTCTCGAGGAACACCGGGTCACCGGCTGACCTGCGCGCCGGTGCAGCGATCGGCTTCGTGCCGCACGACGATGCGTCCCGCGTGCTCGACCCCGACGACCGCGAAGCGTTCGAACCCGAGGACATGCGGTACCTCGGTGGTGGGTTGGCGGACGTCCCGCTCGGGCGCCGCGAGCGCTGACGGCCGCGTCGAGTGAGCACGAATCGTCGAGAGACGATCGGCGAGCCGACGACTCCTGCTCACTCGACGGAGCGCCCGGGCGGCGGCCGCCCGGGCGGCGGCCCCCGCCCCGCCCCCGCTACCCGATCAGGCTCGGGCGCAGGTCGCGCAGCGTGCGGGAACGGGTCTGCCGCGCCGTGACGACGAACGACACGAGGAGCGCCCCGAGCAGCCAGCACGCGAGCACACCCGCGTCCGACCACGCCGCGCCGAGGTCCCCGCCGTACATCGTCTGCCGGATCGCGTCGACCGAGTACGTCATCGGCAACGCGAAGTGCAGCGCCGCCAACGGCCCCGGCAGCGTCTGCCACGGGAACGTCCCGCCGGCGGTCACGAGCTGCACGAGCATGAGCACGAGGCCGAGGAACTGCCCCACCGACCCGAGCAGCACGTTCAGCGCCATGATGATCGCCGCGAAGGTCGCCGAGGCCAGCACCATGACCCCGATCGTCGCCCCGGCGTGCACGACGTTCAGGTCGAGCGCGAACCGGACGATGAAGAACAGCGCCACCATCTGCACGAGCCCGAGCAACGCCGGCGTCAGCCACCCCCCGAACACCACCGCGAGGGGCTTCCGCACCGCGGTGATCGCCCGTTTCGAGATCGGCTTGAGGATGAGGAACAGCGCGTACATGCCGATCCAGGCCGCGAGGGAGATGAAGAACGGCGCGAGACCCGCCCCGTAGTTGTCCGCCGCCGCGACGTTGTCGTCCCCGACCTTGACCGGGTCCGAGATCACCGAGGCCTGGTCCTCACGCTGCGAGGCGTTCGACGCCGGGATCTTCGTGCGGCCCTCGTCGAGCTTCGAGGCGAGCTCGAAGGAGCCGTCCCGCAGTGACACGAGCCCGGACGCCAGCGACTTCGCACCGTCGTCGGCCGAGGCCGCTCCGGACGCCAGCGACGCCGCACCGGACGACAGCGTGGGCGCTGCCGAGGCGAGCTGCGAGGTGCCCGAGGCCACCTGCGACGACCCCGACGCCAACTGGGACGCACCGTCCGCCGCCGAGGAGATCCCGTCCGCGAGCGTCGGAGCCGCCGTCGCCAGGGCGGAGGTACCGGCCGCGACCTGGGCGGACCCGTCGCGCAGCTGGTCGACGCCCTCGAGCGCGGCCTTGGCCTTCGCGAGGTCGGCCTTCGTCGTGTCGTCGCCGAGCTGCGCCTCGACGGTGGAGGTGATGACCGCCTGCACCTCCGGGGTCAGTTCCACGCCACGATCCGCGGCGGCCTTCGTGATCGCCGCCGTCACGGTGTCAGGGGAGAGGCCGTCCAGGGCGTCGAGCGCCGGATCGGTCTGGTCGGCCAGGGCCTTGTTGCCGGCCGCGACCTTCTGTGCGCCCTCGTTCAGTTGCGCGGTCTGCGCCGGCAGCGACGCGGTCTGCTGCTCCGCGGTCTGCAGCCCCGAGGACAGCGTCGCCGCCCCGGAGGCGACCTGCTGGGCACCCTGGTCGAGCGCAGCGGTCTGCGACGGCAGTGCGGCGGTGCCGTCCGCGAGCGTCGCCGCACCGGAAGCGAGCTTGCCGGTGCCGTCCGCGAGCGTGGCCGCGCCCGACGCAGCGGACTTCGCACCGGAGGCGAGCTGCCCCGCACCGTCGACGGCGTCTCCGAGGCTGTCCCGGACGTCGGCGAGCCCGACGAGCAGGGTCTTCGCCGCCTGCTTGCCGACCCGCTCGGCGACGGCGGTGCGCATGGTCTTGCCCGCCTGCTCCGCGATGGTCGAGGCGAGGTACGAGTTCGTGTCCGCCGTCGTCATCACGAGTTCGGCACGCTTCGGGTCGTCGGACTGCGCCGAGACCAGGGACTCCGAGAAGTCGTGCGGGATCGTCACGACGAAGTCGTACGTGCCGTTGCGGACGCCGGAGCGTGCGTCGGCCGCGGTCGTCTCGGTCCACTTGAAGTCGGCGCCGTCGATCGCCTCCTTCGTGACGTCCTTGCCGTAGTCGACGCGGTCGCCGTCGAGCGTGGCGCCGGCGTCCTGGTCGACGATGGCGGCGGGGACCTGGTCGAGTTTGGCGTACGGGTCGCGGTTGGCCCAGAGGTAGGCGCCGCCGTAGAGCAGCGGCACGACCATGAGCGCGATGAACGCGAGTCGTGCGAGCGGGGTCGCGGTGAGTCGCGCCAGTTCGGCGCGGACGAGCGAGGTGGTGGTCACGCGGTCGCCTCCGTGGGCAGGTGGTCGGTGTCGGACGGGAGGCGCGGGTCGTCTCCGTCAGGTCGGGCCACGTCCTCGGGGTCCTGGGTCTGGATGGTGTCGAGCGGCTCGATCGTGTCGAGCAGCGCCTCGACGGTCGCGGCTGCGGCCTTGGAGGTCACGAGTACGACGGTCACACCGCGTCGGGCGACGTCGCGGACGACCGCGAACCACCCCTCGACGGAACCGCCGTGCCGTTCGGGCGAGGTGATGACGAGTCCGGTCACCCCGTCCCGCAGCAGGGCGAGTTCGACGAGGAGCCGGACCCGCACGTCGGTCGGGACCCGCTGCACGTGCGTGTCGGCGAAGTCGCGCAGCCCGAGTTCGTCGAGCACGGTGTCGACGTGCTCGCGGGACGGCCGCTGCCCGGCGAACGCGAGCTCCTCGCGGACGATACGCCGGAGGCTCATGACCGGGAACGGCTCGGCGACCCCCGGCGTGTCGACGAGGGCGAACGTCCGCCGGACGGCCGCGGCGTCGTCGTGGCCGTCGAGGAGCACCCGGCCGGTCTCAGGACGCATGCGACCGCCGGCGACGAGCGATGCGAGCACGGGTGCCTGCTCGGTCTCGACGGCGACGACACCCGGGCGGCCGGGTGCTGCGACGGCGGAGACGACGGGCAGCGCGGCACCGGGCTCGTCACCGATGCCGACGTGGTCGAGTTCGAGGGTCATGCGCGGTCCTTACTGGGGGAGGCCTCGGGGGTGGACGGCGCGACCGGCTCGGAGAGCATCGCGGTGCGCCAGTCGATGCCGGTGACGCCGAGGGCCGACAGGACGACCATGCGGCGGCCCGCGGCGTCGGACGTGCCCGAACGGGTCGCTTCGTCGAGCACTGCGATGCAGGCGTCCTCGACGAGACGGCCGAGGGCGTCGGGATCGACGTCGTCGCGCATCACGCCGTCGGCGATCCCGAGTGCGCACGCTTCCCGCACCTGGGCGCGGACGGGCGCGAACTCGGTCGCGACGGATTCGATGAACGGTTCGCGGACCGCGACGGCGGCCATCGACCTGACGTGGGAGACCTCGGCCCAGAGCGCCACGGCGATCGAGGCGATGCGCGCCGCCGGCGGCAGTTCGACGAGGTCCGAGGTGGTCGGCATGGCCGCCGCGATCCGGGCGGCCCCGGTCGTCACCAGCTCGCGGACCAGGTCGTCGCGGGAGGGGAAGTGTCCGTAGACCGCACGCCTCGAGAGCCCGGCGGCGGACGCGATCGACTCGAGCGACGCGTCCGGGTCGACCTGCAGCACGGTCTTCGCGGCCTCGATCAGGGCGGCCCGGTTCTCCGTCGCGTCCCGGCGGGGAGCGCGTGCGGGCTGGTCAGGAGTGGTCACGAAACCCATCGTAATAACGTGCACACGGGTGTGCAAGTTATCAGTTCCACGACCCTCGACCGAGGGGGTCCCCCAAAGAGCGGACTGTGCTCCCTGAGAGCAAGCGCATAACTTCACAGCAATTCCATGAAGAACACGGACGGAGCCAGGAGTGCGCCTTTTGAACCGTGCAACACCGAACGACAACCCGAACCCGAACCACCACCGCATCGCACGTGTGCTCACCGCCGGCATCGCCGCCGCGGCCCTCGCGTGCGGTGGTCTCGCGGTCGGCGGCGCAGCCTCCGCCGCTCCGTCGCGGCTCTCGGCGGCCGACCTGAAGATCGCCCAGCCGCTGCGTGACGCGAAGCCCCAGAAGACCATCGCGGCGTTCGTGCGCACGACCGGCCAGGGCGCCCTCGAGGTCGACGCGAAGGCCAAGGGCGGCGACCTGACGAAGTCGAAGACGCAGTCCTCGGCGGCGAAGCAGCGCGTCAAGGCGATCGGTTCGACCGTCGACGCGGTCCGCGCTGCCGTCAAGCAGTCGGACGCTGACGCGACCGAGCTCTACTCGACCGAGTACACCGTCCCGGGCATCGCCGTCGTCGCCGACGTCGAGGCGCTCCGGAAGGTCGCGGCGCGTTCCGACGTCGCGAGCATCATCCCGCTCACGCCGAAGAAGGTCGTCGAGCCGACGGTCAACGCTGACGCCTCGGCGGCTCCGTCCGGCGTCGACCCGAGCCTGACGAAGCCGGGCGCCGACGGGGTCTCCCCGAAGAACGCGGCGAGCGACGTGTACACGCGGGCGCTCAACGCCTGGCAGCAGACCGGGCACACCGGCAAGGGCGTCAACGTCGCCGTGCTGGACACCGGCCTCGACTACACCCAGGCGGACTTCGGCGGCCCCGGCACCACGGCCGCCTACGACGCCGCGCTCGCATCGACGAGTGCACCCGCGCAGGGCTCGTACGACCCGCAGAAGTTCCTCGGTGGCTACGACTTCGCCGGCCCCACCTACAACGCGGACCCGACCGACCCCGACACCTACCAGCCGGTGCCCGCGCCGGACGACAACCCGATCGACGGCAAGGGCGGCGACCACGGCACGCACGTGTCCGGCACGATCGCCGGCTACGGCCTCGACGCCGACAAGAAGACCTTCGACGGCGACTACACCAAGCTCACCACGCAGCAGGTGCAGGACATGTGGATCGGTCCGGGCACCGCGCCCGAGGCCGGCCTCTACGCCCTCAAGGTGTTCGGTGACGACGGCGGCTCGACCGACCTCACCGGTGCCGCGCTCGACTGGGTCGGCCAGGCGCTGACCGAGGGCAAGGACATCAACGTCCTCAACCTGTCGCTCGGCTCCGACTACGGCGCGCCGGACGACCCCGACAACGCGAAGATCGACGCGCTCACCGCCCGCGGTGTCCTCCCCGTCATCGCCTCGGGCAACGCCGACGACTTCACCGACATCGGTGGGTCGCCGGGCAACGCCGAGGGCGCCCTCACCGTCGCCGCCAGCGCCACCGGCCAGTCGCTCTACGACGGCGTCCAGGTGACCGCTCCGTCCGCCGTGGCGAAGACCTACCGTTCGCAGTACTCCCAGAACTTCCAGGGGACGCTGCCGGTCGAGGGTGACGTCGTCGTCCCGACCACGAACGTCGACGGCTGCACGCCCTTCACCGGTGCGGACGCCGCGGCCGTCGCGGGCAAGGTCGTCTGGCTGAAGTGGACGGACGCCGCGCTCGAGTGCGGCTCCGGGACGCGCTTCAACAACGTCCAGGCCGCTGGCGGCATCGGCGTGCTCCTCGCGGGCACGATCAACACGTTCAGCTCGGGCATCGCGGGGAACGCGACCATCCCGGGTGCCGAGCTGACCAAGGACAGCGTGACGAGCCTCCTGGCCTCGGCCGAGGCCGGGACCCTGCACGTGCGGTTCGCCGACGAGCTCAAGGGCTTCGAACTCGCCACCGACCCCGAGGCCGTGAACACGCTCGCCTCGTTCACCAGCCGCGGTGTCCACGGTTCGTTCGGCGACATCGTCAAGCCGGACATCGCCGGCCCCGGGGTCAACGTGATCTCGGCGGCCAACGGCACCGGTGACGACCGCATGTCGATGAGCGGCACGTCGATGGCGACGCCGGACGTGGCGGGCATCGCCGCGCTGACGTTCGAGTCGCACCCGACCTGGTCGGCCCCGGACGTCAAGGCCGCGCTCATGAACACGGCCACGCACGACGTGAAGGACGGCTCCGGCACGGCGACCCTGCTGCGCCAGGGCACCGGCCGCGTCGACGCCCTGCAGGCCGTCACCGCCGACACCACCGTGAAGAGCGTCGAGAACGGTCAGCTCGTGACCGCCTCGTTCGGTGTCGTCGAGGTCTCTGGCAAGACCAGCGAGACCCGGTCGCTCCTCATCGAGAACACCGACTCCACGGCTCACACCTACGACGTGGCCTACCAGCCGCAGGTGTCGCAGCCGGGTGTCGCGTTCTCGCTCAGCACCAAGCGCGTCACCGTCGGACCCGGCCGCGGCGCCGTCGTGGACCTCACGTTCACGGTCGCCGACCCCACGAAGCTCCGTCGCGTCATCGACCCCACCCAGGAGTCGGTGCAGCAGGGCTACCAGCGGGAGTTCGTCACCGCCGCGACCGGTCTCGTGACCTTCACCCCGACCGACAAGACGCTCGACCCGCTGCGCCTCGGCACGTACGTCGCGCCGAAGCCGGTCAGCGCCGTGCGCGGCTCGGGTGTGTCGTTCACCGGGTCGCAGAAGACCGCGAACCTCGCGCTGAGCGGCCGTACGGTCGACCAGGGCGGGCTGACCTCGGGCTACCACGCCGCGGTCGCTCCGTTCGTGCTCGGCGGGACGGACGGCGTGGAGTCGTTCCCGGCCGGTTCCGCGTCCCAGTCGCTCAAGGCCGCTGACGTCCGTGCCTACGGTGTCAGCTACGACAAGGCGTCGGACACCCTCGCGTTCGGTGTGCAGACGGCCGGTCCCGACGCCAACCCCGGTGCCGTGACCAACGTCGAGGTGTTCATCGACACGAACGGCGACGGCAAGGACGACTACCTCGTGTACGACGCGAAGTCCTCGGTGGTGGACGCGACGCTCGTCACGACGATCGACCTCGCCAAGGCTGCATCGGACGACCCGGACGTCGACCCGGTCGTCGACGCCTTCCCGCTCAACGGCGGAGCTCCCGGCCAGGACGTCAACACGTTCGACAGCGCCGTGAAGGTCCTGCCGGTGACGGCCTCGGCCATCGGCGCCGCGGGCAAGACCATCTCGTACCGGGTGGAGACCGAGTCGGCGTACGCGCCGGGTGCGGCCACCAGCGGGTCCTCGGTGGTCGACGTGACCTCGACGGCGAAGTTCAACCTCGCCAAGCCGACGCTCACGTTCGCCCAGGGTGGCCAGGGCGGCACGCTGTTCGCCGACAAGGGGTCGCTCCAGGTCACCCGCGGTGCCGGCGTCGCCAGCGCCCGGATCCTGCTGCTGCACCTCGGCAACGCGGTCGGCAGCCAGGCTCAGAGCGCCGCGGCGACCTGGGTCGCCCCGACCCTCACGCTCGCCAAGGGCAGCGGGGTGTCGATCGCCGGCAAGCCGACGGTCGGGACGAAGCTCAAGGCCGGCCACGGCACGTGGAACGGCACCGGTGTGACGTACTCGTACCAGTGGCTCCGTGACGGCAAGGCGGTGAAGAACGCGACGAGCTCGTCCTACAAGCTCGGGACCTCCGACGTCGGCCACACGTTCTCGGTGAAGGTCGTCGCGAAGGCGAAGGGCTACCAGGACGGCACGGCCACGTCGAAGTCGACCGCGAAGGTCACGCGCCGCTAGGAACGGTCACCGCCACTCGGGCCCCGTCGCGTCCCAGCGGCGGGGCCCGCAGTGCGTCTACGGGACATGTAGTTAGACAAACTAGTAATGCGGTGCGAGGCTTGCGACATGCAGACGCAGACCACCCTGAAGCAGCTCCGGGCCAACCCGATGGAGTGGCGTCGCCGTGGGCTCACCCCGCCGGACGTCATCCAGTCGATGATCGAGGAACGCCTCGCCGAGCCGGGCCACTCGGCCCCGGTGGGCGACCCGTCGTACCAGGACTTCTTCCGCAGCTGAGCGCGGTGGGCGCGATCACCTGACGGACGGGAGGCGCGGTGCCAGCCGGCACCGGGGGGGGGGGGGGCCGCCAGCCCGGGGGGGCGGCGGGGCGGGCCCCCCCCCCCCCCCCCCCCTCCAGTCCGCCTCCGGCACCGTCCGACGGCCGTGACATGCGGCATCATGGCGGGCATGGCTCGGATCCTGCTGCGCGCGAGCGTGGTCCTCGTGAGCGCGCTCGCGGCGACCTGGCTGAGCGAGGGCGCGGTCGCGGCCTGCCCTGCCGTGTACCCGGCTCCCGCGTCCTGCTCGGTCGACGCGCGGACCGCTGTCGCTGCCGTCGGGACGTGGACGATCTCGGGACTCTTCGCGCTCGTCGTCGCCGTCGTCGCGCTGCGACCGCCCAGGATCGTCCGCACCTCGGCATCGGCGCTGTTCGTCGCCGCGAGCGCCGTCGTGCCGGTGTGGACGCTGCTCTCCACGGGCTTCGCCGCGGACACCCGGGTGCTCCTCGTCGCGTTGCTGGTGCTCGTCGTCCTCGCGCTCGGGCCGGCGCTCGTCGCCGCCCCGCGCGCGGACGGCCGGCGGGGGACCGGACGGTAGCGGGCAGGTGACCGTCCGATAGACTCGGGTGGACCACCGGCCCGACTGGTCGTGTGAGGTCCTCCGCCAACGTGAGGAGAACCAGATGCCCGCTGCAGTGATCATCGGAGCCCAGTGGGGCGACGAGGGCAAGGGGAAGGCCACCGACCTCCTCGGGTCCCGCATCGACTACGTCGTCAAGTTCAACGGCGGCAACAACGCCGGGCACACGGTCGTCGTCGGCGGCGAGAAGTACGCCCTGCACCTGCTGCCCTCCGGCATCCTCACGCCCGGCGTCACGCCGATCATCGGCAACGGGGTGGTCGTCGACCTCGAGGTCCTCTTCCAGGAGCTCGACGCGCTCAAGGCCCGCGGCGTCGACGTGTCCCGCCTGCTCGTCTCGGCGAACGCCCACGTCATCACGCACTACCACCGCACGATCGACAAGGTGACCGAGCGGTTCCTCGGCAAGCGGCAGATCGGCACCACCGGCCGCGGCATCGGCCCCACCTACGCCGACAAGATCAACCGCGTCGGGATCCGCATCCAGGACATCTTCGACGAGAACATCCTGCGGCAGAAGGTCGAAGCGGCCCTCGACCAGAAGAACCACCTGCTGGTGAAGGTCTTCAACCGTCGCGCCATCGACGCGGACGAGGTCGTCGAGTCGCTGCTGTCCTTCGCGGACCGCCTGCGTCCGATGGTCGCCGACACCGGCCTCGAGATCCACCGTGCACTGGAGCGCGGCGAGACCGTCCTGTTCGAGGCGGGTCAGGCCACCATGCTCGACGTCGACCACGGCACCTACCCGTTCGTGACCTCCTCGTCCGCGACGGCCGGCGGTGCCGCGACCGGTTCGGGCATCGGCCCGGGCAAGCTCGAGCGCATCATCGGCATCGTCAAGGCGTACACGACCCGCGTCGGCGCCGGTCCGTTCCCGACCGAGCTGTTCGACGAGTCGGGGGAGTTCCTGCGCGCGAACGGCTTCGAGTTCGGCACCACCACCGGTCGACCCCGCCGCTGCGGCTGGTACGACGCCCCGATCGCCCGTTACACGGCGCGGGTCAACGGCGTGACGGACTTCGTGCTCACGAAGCTCGACGTCCTCACGGGCCTGGCGACGATCCCCGTGTGCGTGGCGTACGAGGTCGACGGCGTCCGCGTCGACGAGGTCCCCGTGAACCAGTCGGACTTCCACCACGCGAAGCCCGTCTACGAGGAGTTCCCGGGCTGGACCGAGGACATCACGGGCGCCCGCTCCTTCGAGGACCTGCCGAAGAACGCGCAGGACTACGTGCTCGCGGTCGAGGCGATGTCCGGCGCCCGGATCTCCGCGATCGGTGTCGGCCCCGGTCGTGACGCGATCGTCGTGCGGCACGACCTGCTCGGCGCTTCCTGAGCATGCGGGTCCTGTTCGTCTGCAGCGGCAACATCTGCCGTTCGCCGCTCGGCGCACAGGTCCTCACGGCGCGACTCGGCCCGGACGCACCCGCGTTCGTGGTCGAGTCCGCCGGCACCATCGCACAGGACGGCGTCCCGATGGACGACGCCGCGGCTGCACAGTCCGTGCGGCTCGGGGGCACGCCCGACGGGCACCGTTCGCGGTACCTCACCGCGGCGATCGCGGGGGCGGCGGACCTCGTGCTCACCGCCGAGCGATCGCACCGTGCCGCCGTGGTCTCGCTCGCGCCCCGGACGGCGAAGCGGGCGTTCACGCTGAAGCAGTTCGCGCGGGTGCTCGACGGGCTCGAGCCCGGTGACCTCGCAGGTGTGACGTCGCCGTCCGAGCTCGTCGAGCGGGTCGCACGGCTCCGGGGGAGCGTGCCGCCGCCGGCCGATCCTGCGGACGACGACGTCGATGACCCGTACCGCCGGTCGACGGCGACGCACGCGCGGGTGGCGGACGAGATCGCCGCGGCGCTCGTGGTGGTCGCGGACGCGCTGCGCGCCGTGCACTGACGCGCGCTCGCCGCTCACCGCCGCGCCAGCACCTGCCGCTCCCGACTCGCGGCGACACCCGCCACGAGTTGCACCCCCAGCAGCGCCAGCAGGACCACGACCGGCACCGTCCAGCCCCCGGTCGCCGTGTGCAGCAGACCGATCCCGAGCGGCCCGAGCCCCGCGAGCAGGTACCCCGTCCCCTGGGCCATCGTCGAGAGGTGCGCGGTGTGCCGGGCATCGGGCGACCGCCAGACGATGTAGCTCAACGAGAGGCTGATCGCACCACCCTGGCCGAGGCCGAACAGCGTCATCCAGAGCCAGGCCCCGGCGGCCGGCGCCACGAGCAGCCCGACGAACCCGACCGCGCAGAACGCCACCACGACGACGACCGGCACCCACGTCGGTCGGACCCGCCGAGCGATCGCCGGGCCGGTCACACCGGTGACGATCCCGGGCAGGCTCGAGTACGCGAGCATCAGGCCGGCCTCGTGGGCGGTCACCCCGGCGTCCTGCAGGACCGTCGGGACCCAGGTCAGGAACGCGTAGTACGACAGGCTCTGCAACCCCATGAAGCCGGTCACGGCCATCGCCACCGGGTCGCGGAAGAGCCGGGCGAACCGCGGCTCGTCGGGCGCTTCGACCGGAGCGTCGTCCACCGTCCTCGAACGCCCCGCGTGCCCCGGGTTCCGCAGCGCTCGCGGCAGCCACACGAGGAACGCCACGACGGCCGGGACCGCCCAGAACGCCAGTGCCGGTCGCCACGACCCGAAGGCCGCCGCGAGCGGGACCACGGCCGCCGAGGCGACCGCAGCACTGAGGAACAGCGCCGTCGAGTACAGCCCCATCAGGAGCCCGACCCGGTGCGCGAAGTCGCTCTTGATCGCAGCGGGCATGAGGACGTTCGCCACCGCGATCGCGGCGCCGGCCAGTACGGTGCCGCCGTACAGCGCCCAGCCGTGCGGCTCGATCCGCAGCGCGATGCCCACCGCGAGCACGGCCATCGTCAGCCCGAGCAGCCGGTGCAGCCCGATCCGACGCGTCAGCACCGGGGTCAGGAACGCGAACGCCCCGAACGCGAAGACGGGGATGGTGGTGAGGAGACTCGCCGCCGACGGGCTGAGGTGCAGTGATCGTTCGACGTCACCGAGGACCGGACCGACGGACGCGACGCCCATCCGCAGGTTCAGGGCGACGAGCATGAGTCCGGCGCCGACGTACCAGGCGGCCAGGAGTCGCCGCCGGGGGTCCGCGCGGGGCACGGCGAGGGGAGCAGTGGTCATGTCCCGATCCCACCACCCCGATGTCCCGGCCCGGAACACGTAGGCTGCCGATCGATGTCGGTTTCCAGCCAGACGCCCGCCATGATCGTCGATGACCGCTCCGAGGCGGCGATCCACTTCGAGCACGCCGAGACGGTCCCGCCCCACGTGCACACGCGCGGTCACCTCGTCCACGCGGCGACCGGCGTGCTGTCGCTCATCACCGCCGACGGCGCCTGGATCGCGCCGGCCAACCGGGTCGCGTGGGTGCCGGCCGGTGCCGAGCACCGGCACCGGGCCCACGGGGTGACCGACATGCGGATCGTGTACCTGTCCGCAGAAGCCGCCACGCGCCTCCCGTCCGGCCCTGCCGTCCTGTCCGTCTCGCCGCTCGCACGGGAGGCGCTGCTCGCCCTCACCGCGCCGGCGCAGCGCTCCGAGACGGCCAGGTCCCACCTCCGTGCGGTCGTCGTCGACGAGCTCGCGTCCGCACCGGAGCTGCCGCTGCACCTGCCGGAGCCGCGCGACCCCCGGCTGCGCCGGGTGGTGCGCCGCGTGGAGCGCGACCTGTCGACCCCGCTGTCGCTCGCCGAACTCGCGGCCTGGGCCGGGCTCGGGGAACGGACCCTGACCCGGCTGTTCCGACAGGAGACGGGCACGGGGTACCGGCAGTGGCGGCTCCAGCTCCGGGTGCACCGCGCCCTGGTGCTGCTCGCGAGCGGGCGCAGCGTCACCGACGTCGCGGCAGCGTGCGGTTGGGCGACGACGAGCCAGTTCATCGAGCAGTTCACGCCGCTGGCCGGGATGACACCGGGGACGTACCGCCGGGCGGCGGGCCGGACGAGCGCGTGACGGTCCTCCGGCGGAATGGCCGGAGAACGAGTACCCCGATCTGTCCCCTGTACCCCGGAAGTGCGACGTCCGACCCCGGAAACCCGGGCTTCACCGATGGGACGCATTGACGGAACCCGTGAATCGACGGGCATCGCTGGCGTGGGGAGGGCGCGGTCTCGTAGCGTTCTGGTGTCAGCAGATGTACCCCGGATCGCGAAGGAGAGCGACATGAGCACCACCGTCAGCACCGACATCCGAGCTGAGGTCACGCTCGACACCGACACGGTCGACACGATCGCCATCCTCGAGGCCCAGGCCGAACCGCACGCCCGCCCGGCGCGCGCCAAGCTCACCTGGACGCAGGAGGACGACGGCGAGTGGGTCGCGAACTACGGCGGGTACTTCGGCGGATCGGTGGACAAGCGCGAGGGCCGCTACGTCGCCTCGGACACGTTCGGACTCGTCGTCGGCGACTTCGCGTCGCTCGAGCAGGCACAGGCGAAGCTCGCGGACCAGCTGCACGTGATGCTGCCGTCCGTGATCCGCCCGGTCGACTAGGACGTCGACCCGAACCCGACCACGCACCACCGCGTCACCCGTACCACCCGCACCACCGCGTCACCCGCACCACGCACCAGAGGAGCACCACCATGAGCACGCCCGTCGACCACCACCAGGACACCGAGGTGACCGTCGACACCGCCACCATGGTCGCGATCACCGGCATGGACACCCACGTCGACCTCGTCGTCGACGCTGACGTCGAGGAGCCGGCCCACCCGCGCATCCTCTGGTCGCGGCCGGACACGGGGCTCTGGGCGGCGAACTACGGCGGCTACTACGGCGGGACCGTCGACCGTCAGGGCGCGCACTACTTCGTCTCCGACACGTTCGGGCAGTACGTCGGCGACTTCCGGTCGCTCGAGGAAGCCCAGCTGCGGCTCGCCGAGCGACTCCACGTGCTCCTGCCGGACGTGCGTCGCGACGACGCCTGACGACCTGGACTCGAGGCCCGGACCACGTCAGCCGACCGGTTGACGTGATCCGGGCCTCCTGTCTGTCATGCTCTCGTCGTGGGTCGACGCTCGGCCCGGGCCGGGGGACTCATGGAATCGACTGAGCAGACGTCTTCGCGGAAGCGGGTGGCCTCGCCGGCGCGGGCGGTCCTCGCCGTGTGCATCGTCGCGGCGCTCGTCATGCTCGCCGGACTCGCGATCGTCACCGTGTCCGCGACGCCGCTCCGTGCCCTCGGTGCGAACGGCGCGTGCGGCGGATGGTCGGACGACCTGGCTGGTCGTGACGAGACGCGGATCACGGCTGGGTTCGTCCTGCGCAACCCGACCGGTCGACCGGTGACGATCCGGGGTGTCCGTGCGACATGGGACGAGCGTCTCGAGTCCGTGCACATCGTCCTGGCGGAGCAGGTTCGCGGGTCGGGGGACGGCACGCTCATCGGGACCACGCCGTTCGTGCTCGACGGAGCCCGCGTCCTGGACGCGCACGAGACCGTGATCGCGCCCCACGAGAACATCCGTGTCGCGGCCGAGATGCAGGCGAAGAGCCTGGCACACGGCGGGCACCTGACCGGGCTCCGGGTGACGACGGCCGGGCCGCTCGGAACCCTGCGTACCCAGGACCTGACGGACGTGACCGTGGGGATGACCACGCCGGGGTCCGACGCCTGTTGACCGGGGCTAGGCGACCCGCTCGATGAGCTGCGGGCCGTCGTTCTTGACGCTGTTCACGGCGCGCGAGACCTCGTACTGCTCGAGGCCTGCGGCGACCGCGAGGGACTCGTGGTCGAGCAGTGCCAGCAGGTCGTCCTGCCCGAGACCGCCCTGGTCGGTGTCCAACCAGGCGTCGTAGCCGTCAGGGGTGAGGAACGCCGGCATCCGGTCGTGCACCTCGCCCGGGGCCACGTGGGCGTCCCGCGTGATGATCGCCAGGGACAGCCGCCACTTGTCCGGGTCACCGTCGGGCTTCGTGGGGTCGGGCCACGCACTCACGACGCCGGCCATCGCGAGCGCGCCGCCGGGTTCGTGGACGAAGTGCGGTTCCTTGCCGTCCTCGCGCACGACCCACTCGTAGTAACCCTGCGCGGGGACGATGCACCGGTTCGTCGCGAAGGCCCGCTTGAACATGCCGCTCGTCGCGACCGTCTCGATGCGGGCGTTGATCGGCTTCGGGCGCTGCTTCTGGAAGTCCTTCGCCCAGCTGGGCACGAAGCCCCAGCTGATCTGCGGGAGCTCGCGCTGCCCGTGCCGCTGCCGGACCGCGAAGACCGGGTCGGTCGGCGCGACGTTCCAGCTCGGGGCGAGGCCGGTGCCGACGACGCCGGTGTCCTCGTCGACGTGCTCGGTCCGGTCGGCGAGCTCGCCGATCAGTTCCGGCAGCAGATCGGCCGTGGTGTCGGAGACGACGAACCTTCCACACATACGCCCAGTGTGCCCGGTGCCACCGACACGCGTGCGGGCGGTTCCCGCGCGGGTGCGGCGCGCCGCCCGCGCTCGCCGCGTCCGCCGTTGAGTGAGCAGGAATCGTCGGGTCCGCGCCGCGCACTCGACCACTTCTGCTCACTCGACGCGGCGGGCAGGGGGAACGAGACCGTCCTCAGTCGCCGGGGAGCGACAACTTGCTGCCCCTCGGGCTGTCGGGACGTCCTCGGCGCGGTGCGGGCGGGACCGGTGGCAGCGCCTCGGCCTCGATGCGGAGCTGCTCCTGACGCCCGAGGGTCCGGATGCCGATGACCCCGGTACCGGCCGCGAAGACGATGGAGAACAGCCAGACGCCCGGGAACAGGATCACGGTGTCGCCGCCCACCGCGGAAGCCACGTCGAACACCAGGGTCCCGAGGACGATCCCGGCCCAGCCGCCCATGAGGAACAGCGAGCGGTAGGCCGTCCTGACGAGCAGGTCACGGGTCGCTGGCATGCCCTGGAGCACGGCGTCGCGGTGCTCCGGCGTGACCGGCGGCGGGTTGCGCCGGTAGTAGCGGGCGATCGCCTCCTGCGTGCGCCACCCGATGCCGGGCATGGGCGGGAGCGACCATCCTCTGGGGCCGATCGGCGTGAGAGCGGCACCGACGCAGCCGATGCCCGCGGCGACCAGGAGCGCCACGAGGACTCCGGCAGCGACCGGGACGGCTCCGTCGAGGCGCTCGACGAACGCCCCGAGGGCCAGCAGGCCGACCAACGCGATGACCGCGACGACGATCCCGACGCGGACGGCCCGGCGGTGGTGCCGACGGTCGACGAGTTCGGGAAGCCGCCGCCGGTACACCCGCCACCCGGTGCGGAACACGCTCCGGGGAGCCTCGTCGTGCGACTCAGTCATCGGGGAGCCGAACCTTGGAGCCGTCGACCCCGTGCTTCGCCGTGTCGGCGTCCCCGGCCGGTGGGTCGGCCGAGAGCGCTGCGAGCCGCGCCCGTTCCGAACGGCCGAGCCGCACCACGAGTTCGGGCAGCGTGCACACGTACAGTGCCGCCCACAGCAGCCCGATCGGACGGAGGTCGCTCCCCACGAAGGCCGCGACCCCGAGGAGCGCGATCCCGCCGAGGAACGGTGTGAGCCGCGTCAGCCGCCGGATCAGCCCGCGCTGCAGGAGTCGGACGTCGGTGAGCACCGCCTCGCGGTCCTCGGGTGCCACCGGCCGCTGCCGTCGGCCCAGGTAGGGCTGCACCGACCACCGCACGCTCATCTGCCAGTCCGGCCGGACCTGTCGCCCGTTGATGGTCGCTGCCGGGTCGAGCGGGCGGTCGGTCGGGACGCAGGAGAACACGATCGACCCGAGCCCGAGGGACACGAGCACGATGACGACGATCGGTCGGGCCGGCCCCGTACCTGCCCAGCCGAACGCGAGCTGCAGCGCAACGGCGCCGACCAGCACGACCACGGAGCAAGCGACGGCGATCCATGCGGCGCGACGGACACGTGCGGCATCGACCACCGTACCGATGCGCGCCAGCAGCACCCGCCACCCGAGTGTGAACACATGTCATGTCTACGCGCTCGGCGCTCCGCGCGGTGGGGATCGCGACGCTTCGTGAGCAGGAATGGTCGAGTTCTGCTCCGGCACCCGACCGTTTCTGCTCACCGAACCCGGCACGCAGGACACGCCCGACCCCCGGGCGCCGGTGGAGCGGACCCGCGCGCCGTTCCGCGCCGCTCCAGCGGTCACCCAGGAACGCACGGTGCGCTCATCCCATGAGTCTCGACATCGTCTACACCGCCGCAGCCCACGCCACCGGAGGCGGCCGCGACGGGCACGTGCGCAGCGAGGACGACCGCCTCGACCTCGACACCCGTCCCCCGAAGGAGATGGGCGGCAGCGGCGACGGCACGAACCCCGAGCAGCTCTTCGCCGCCGGGTACGCCGCGTGCTTCCTCGGTGCGCTGCACGCCGCCGGCAGGGAGCTCGACGTCGACACCACCGGCGCCGAGGTCTCGGCCGAGGTCGGCATCGGCGGCACCGGCAACGGGGGCTTCGGCCTCGCGGTCGAGCTCGACGTGTACGCACCGGCCGCCCGGCCCGAGCAGCGCCGGCGTCTCGCCGAACGAGCCCACGAGATCTGCCCCTACTCGAACGCCACCCGCGGCAACATCACGGTCGCGCTGTCGATCGTCGACTAACGTGCCGCCCGTGGTCACCGACGCATCGCGCTGCCCCTGCCTGAGCGGCAACCCCTACGGCGAGTGCTGCGGGCCGCTCCACGCGGGGGCTGCGGCCCCGACCGCCGAGCGACTCATGCGGTCGCGGTTCAGCGCCTTCGCGCTCGGCCTGCCCGAGTACCTGCTGCTGACGTGGCACCCGCGCACGCGTCCAGCGACGCTCGAGCTCGACCCGGCGCAGCGTTGGACGCGGTTGGACGTCCTGTCGACGGCGTCCGGCGGCCCGTTCGACACCCGCGGCACCGTCGCCTTCCGCGCGTGGTGGCGCACGGACGACGAGCGGGGCACGCTCGAGGAGACGAGCGAGTTCGTCCGCGAGCGCGGCCGGTGGTACTACGTGGACGGCGTGGTCGCCTGACCAGTGCGCGTCACGCCGCGATGACGGCCGGCAGGCCCACGGAGGCGCGCATCGCCCTCCGCACGTCGGCCTCGTCCGGCAGGAGCTCGTCCTGGTCGCCGCTCAGGAAGAAGCGGATCTGCCCGAGCGCCTGCTCGGCGAGCATGTCCAGCCCGTTCAGCACGCGCCCGCCGGCCTGCTCCCACCGCGTGGCGACGGCGGTCGGCCACGGTTCGTACGCCACGTCGAAGAGGACGGCGTCCGGCCCCGACGGCACGAGGTCGAGCCCGTCCGCCGCACCACCGGGCAGCGTCGAGACGACGAACCCGTGGTGCGTCCCCGGCAGCTCGGTCAGGGGGAGCACCTCGAGCGAGACCCCGAGCCGGACGGCCAGTTCGACGAGGTGTCCGGCCTTCGAGGTGTCGCGGAGGAACACCCGCACGAGCGACGCCCCGAGCCGGACGGCCGCGGTGAGGGCGCTCGCCGCGGTCGCGCCGCCGCCGAGGACGGTGGCCTCTCCGGGCAGGTGTCCGAGCGCCTCGACCGGGCGCACGATCCCCTCGACGTCCGTGTTCGCGCCGAACCGGAGGACGGTGTCGCCGTCCGTCCGGAAAGCGACGGTGTTGGCGACCCCGAGCTCGTCGACGAGCGGTGTCGTCCGGTCGAGCATCGGCAGCACCTCGCGCTTGAGCGGCATCGTGAGGCTCAGGCCGCGCCAGTCCGGACCCAGCCCCGCGACGAACGCGTCCAGTCCGCCGGACGCCACCTCGTGCCTCCCGTACGTGAACGGCACCCCGAGCACGTCGTAGGCCGCTGCGTGCAGCGTGGGGGAGAGGGAGTGGGCGATGGGCGAGCCGAGCACCGCGAGGCGGGTCCGGGTGGGGTCCGAGTACATGGTGCCGTCAGCCTATCCAGGCGTGTCCTCCGGGAAGCGCTTAGGTTAGGCTTACCTTCGTGATTCGAACTCCCTCCCGCTTCCGCCGGGCGCTCGCCGCTGCCGGCGCCGTCGTCGCAGCGTCCCTCGTCCTCGCCGGGTGCGCCTCCGGCTCCGGGTCGTCGTCCGACGACGCGTCGACCTCGTCCTCGGACGGCCAGTTCCCGGTGTCCATCACCACCGCCCTCGGCACCACGAAGATCGACTCGCAGCCGAAGCGCGTCGTCGCCCTCGGGTGGGGCGACGCCGAGACCGCGCTCGAGCTCGGTGTCCAGCCCGTCGGCGCGAGCGACTGGCTCGCGTTCGGCGGCGACGGCGTCGGGCCGTGGCTCAAGGGTGCGTACACGAAGTCGCCGAAGATCATCCAGACGCTCGAGCCGAGCTACGAGGACATCCTCAAGCTCAAGCCCGACGTGATCCTCGACGTGAAGTCGTCGGGTGACAAGGACCGCTACGCGAAGCTCTCGGCGATCGCGCCGACCGTGGCGATCCCGAAGGGTGGCGAGAACTACCTCGCGTCGACCGAGCAGCAGACCACGATGATCGCGAAGGCGCTGGGCAAGGAGGCCGAGGGCAAGAAGCTCCTCTCCGGTCTCGACGACGCCTACGCCGCCGCACGCAAGGCGCACCCGGACTTCGAGGGCAAGACGGCGGTCGTCGGTGCGTACACGTCCGAGGGCTTCGGCGCCTACGCCTCGACGGACAGCCGCTCGACGTTCATGCGGAACCTCGGCTTCACGATCCCGAAGGCCATCGACGAGCAGGCCGGCAAGGCGTTCTCAGTGCACCTCTCGGACGAGAACCTCGACCTGCTGGACGCCGACCTCACGCTGATCCTGCCGATCTACGTCGACGCGTCCAAGGCCGAGTCCGACCCGCTCTTCCAGAAGGTGCCGTCGGTCGAGGCCGGGCACGCCATCGTGTTCGACGACCCGGACGTGTCGTCGGCGTTCTCGATGGGCACGACCGCAGCGATCGAGTGGGCGCTGCAGAAGTTGCCGGACGAGTTCCAGGCGAAGCTCGGCTGACGCCGGGCACGACGGCCGTGACGGGAGGTAGGCCCCACCCGCCGGTACCGGCGTGACGCGCCAGCGGCACGACGGCCGTGACGGGAGGTGGGCCCCACCCGCCGGTACCGGCGTGACGCGCCAGCGGCACGACGGCCGTGACGGGAGGGACGGTGCCAGCTGGCACCGTCCCTCCCGTCGTCCGTGTGGTGGCGTCGCAGGCCGGCGTCCGGCCCGTCGCGACGCTGCGGTCAGGCGTCGAACGTCGAACCGAGGAACGCGAAGAGCAGGGCGATCAGCGGGAACGACCCCTGCACGAACGCGGAGTTCAGGTAGCGACGACCCGTCCCGAGCAGGACCACCGCGGCACCGAGCATCGACGCCGTCGAGAACACCACCAGCGTCCAGCCGGTGGTCGCGTTGCCCGTCACGACGAGCACCACGCCGAGGATCGCCCCGATCGCGAGGAACAGGTTGTAGAAGCCCTGGTTGAACGCCATCGAGCGGGTCGCCTGGACCTCGGTCTCGGACGACAGGCCGAAGATCTTCCGCACGCGAGGACTCGTCCACGCGATCGACTCGAGGAAGAAGATGTACACGTGCACGAGGCCCGCGAGGACCGCGAACACGCACGAGATCACGAGCAGGACCGACATGGTCTCCATTCTCGCAGTTCCGAAGGCGTGCTCAGGTCCCGCCCAGGTTCCGGCCGCCCGGACGGGACGTAACCGACAGTTGCCGCCCGGTCGCGGCCGTTAGGCTCGGGGCATGAGCGACGACGACACCACGCCCGAGTACGACCCGGCGGCCGTCGCCGAGCTGGCCAGCATCCGCCAGAGCATCGACAACATCGACGCGGCGGTCATCCACATGCTCGCCGAGCGCTTCAAGTACACCCAGCGGGTCGGTTACCTCAAGGCTGCGGCGGGGATGCCGGCCGCTGACCCGGGGCGTGAGCAGATCCAGGTCGCACGACTCCGCTCCCTCGCCGCCGAGTCGCACCTCGACCCCGCCTTCGCGGAGAAGTTCCTGAACTTCATCGTGGCCGAGGTCATCCACCACCACGAGCAGATCGCCGGCGGCGACGAGTGAACGACGCGCTCCCCACACTGCTCGTCGGCTCGTACACGGCCACCGGCGGCGGGAACGCGACGGGCATCTCGATCGTGCCCGGCGGACCGGTCGCAGGTGCGGGTGGCAGCACGACGACCGCTCGCACCATCGCCGTCATCGACGACCCGTCCTTCCTCGCCGTCTCCGGTGACCGGGTCTACGCGGTGTCCGAGACGGCCGACGGTGGTGTCTCCGCCTTCCGTCTCGACGGCTCCTCGCTCGAGCACCTCTGGGACGCCCCGGCCGGTGGCGACGCCCCGTGCCACGTGCGGGTCGACCCGTCCGGTGCGCTCGTCGTCACGAACTACGTCTCCGGGACCGTCACCGCGGTCTCGCTCGCCGCGGCGGAGTCGCATGCCGCGTCGGTGCTCGGCAGCGACGGGCTCGTCGGTGCGCACGGCAGCGACGACCGCGTGACGGTGCCCGCGTCGGCGCTCGTCACGGAGGTCCTGCCCGACGTCACCGGCCCGGTCGAGGACCGGCAGGAGGGCCCGCACGCCCACCAGTCGATCGCGACGCCGGAGGGCACCGTGCTGGTGGCGGACCTCGGCGGTGACGCCCTGCACGAGTTCCGGGTCACCGCTTCGCCGAGCATCGAGGAGCTCCGCGTGCACCACATCGCCCCCGGCGTCGGGCCGCGGCACCTCGCGTGGTACGACGGCGACCTCTTCGTCGCGGGCGAGCTCGACGGCCAGGTCCACCGCCTCCGCCGCGACGAGTCGGGGTCGTTCGTCCCGGTGGCCTCGGCCGCGACCTTCACGGGCGAGGTCGGCGAGTCGCTCCTGAGCCACATCGAGGTCGACGACACCGGCCGCGTGTACGTCGCGGTGCGTGGGCGCGACCTCGTGGTGGTGCTCGACGCATCGGACGGCGGGCTGTCGCTGGTCGGGTCGGCGTCGTCGGGCGGCGTGTGGCCTCGACACTTCGCCCGGGTGCCGGGGTACCTGCTCGTGGCGAACCAGATGTCCGACGCGGTCGCGGTCCTGCCGATCGGCGAGGACGGCGTCCCGGGCGAGGCCGTCGCGCAGATCACGGTCGGTACGCCGGCCTGCGTCGTCCCGGTCTGAGCACGGGTCGCCCCGGCTCCGTGCGTTGCGGCACATCCGGCTGGTGCGGGAGGCGCGGTGCGTGTCACCGCCACCGGCCAGACTGAGCAGATGGACGCGTCCTACACCCTCGTCTCCGGCCCGCCTCCCCTCGACGACTACCTCCGGCTGCGCCGGGACTCCGGCCTGACGCCGAAGAACGCCGAGCAGGGAGCAGGAGCGATCGCCGGCAGCTGGTCCGCTTGTCACGTCCTGGGCCCCGACGGGCGTCCCGTCGCGATGGGGCGGACGATCGGCGACGGCGGGTGGTACTTCCACATCGCCGACATCGCGACCGACCCGGCGCACCAGCGCCGAGGCATCGGACGTGCGGTGGTCGCCTGGCTCGTCGCGGACATCCGCTCCCGGGCGCCCCGGGGCGCGTACGTCACCCTCGTCGGCGACCCGCCCGGACAGCGGCTCTACCGGTCGCTCGGCTTCGACGACGTCGCACCGAGCCTCGGGATGGCGTTGCTGACGTCCTGATCGGCCGGGTCCGGGCCGGCGCCCGACCTGCTCCTTCGGGTCGGGTCGGTCAGGGCTCGATGACGTTGTCGAACGGTCGGCCCTCGGCCAGCGCGGTGACCTGACGCCGCATCAGCTCGATCGACCGCGGCACGCTGAGGTCCGTGTTCCCGCCGACGTGCGGCGTGAGCACCGTGTTCGGTGTCGTCCAGAGCGGGTGCCCGTCGGTCAGGGGTTCGGGGTCGGTGACGTCGAGCGCCGCCGACAGCCGGCCGGACTGCAGCTCGGCCACGAGGGCGTCGGTGTCGACGACCTTGCCACGGGCGACGTTCACCACGAGCGCACCGTCGGGCAGCGTCGCCAGCAGGTCCGCGTCCACCAACCCCTCGGTCTCGTCGGTCAGCGGCGTGATCAGGACGAGCACGTCGGTCGTCGCGGCCAGGTCCGGCAGTTCGTCGAACCCGTGGACCTGCCGACCGTCCTGCTCGCGCGCGGTCCGCGCCACCACGGCGACCTGGGTGCGGAACGCCTCGAAGCGCGACGCGATGGCGGACCCGATCGCGCCGTAGCCGACCACCGTGACCCGCCGGTCCGCGAGGGACCGCGTCGTCCGAGCGTCCCAGACACCCCGCGCACGGTCGGCCTGGAACGCGCCGAGCTCGCGCAGGCTCGTCAGGGCGAGACCGACCGCGAGTTCGGCGGTCTCGTCGTCGTGGATGCCACGGCCGTTCGCGAGCAGTGCGTGCCCGGGGACGTGCGGGAGGGCGTGCTCGTAGCCGGCACTCGGCAGCTGCAGCAGCTCGAGGTTCGGCAGGTCGTGCACGAACTGCCACCGGTGCCGTCCGCCGAAGTAGAACGGCAGGAACGCGATGGCGACGTCGTCCGGCCGTTCGAACGGCTGCTCGACGTCCCACACGGCGAGCTCGATGCCCTCCGGCACGGGACCGAAGCGATCGACGAGCTCCTGGAAGGGCAGGGTGACGACGGGCATCAGGCGGTGCCCGTCGTCACGACGCTCTGGTCCGACCCGTTCAGGAGTCGGCCCGCGGCGAGAACGAGCCGTGATCGTCGAGCGGGCCTCGGCCGACGTAGCCCTCGGTGACGTCCTCGGTGATGACGTCACCGAAGCGCGCCGGGAGCGTGGCGGCGTGCGTGCCACGCAGCTCGTCGATCGTGGCCTCGAACGCACCCTGCACCTCGAGCGAGCCGCTCGTCGCGTCCGTGACGCCGATACGGAGCACCGGGAAGCCGCGGCCGTCGCAGAGGCCCTGGAAGCGGACGTCGTCCTCGCGGCGGACGGTCACGATGACGCGACCGGTGGACTCGGAGAACAGCGCGGTGGCGGTGTCGACACCGTCGCGGGCCTCGAGCTCGTCGAGCACGACGCGGGCGCCGAGCCCGAACCGGAGCACCGACTCGGCGAGGGACTGGCCGAGGCCGCCGTCCGCCAGGTCGTGGGCGCTCGTGAGCAGCTGCTCGTTCGCAGCGGCGTGCAGGAGGTCGGCCAGCGCCTTCTCCTGCGCGAGGTCGACCGCCGGCGGACGCCCGCCGAGGTGTCCGTGCACGGTGCCGGCCCACGCCGACCCGTCGAGCTCGAGCGAGGTGGTGCCGAGCAGGTAGATGTTGTGGCCGTCGTCCTGCCAGCCGGACGGGACGCGCAGGGCGACGTCGTCGATCACACCGAGGACACCGACGACGGGGGTTGGGTGGATCGGGGTGGTGCCGGTCTGGTTGTAGAACGACACGTTGCCGCCCGTGACCGGGATGCCCAGCTCCATGCAGCCGTCGGCGAGACCTTCGACCGCCTCGGAGAACTGCCACATGACCTCGGGGTTCTCCGGGGAGCCGAAGTTCAGGCAGTCGGTCACGGCGGCCGGGACGGCTCCGGTGACGGCGACGTTCCGGTACGCCTCGGCGAGGGCCAGTCGAGCGCCCTGCTTCGGGTCGAGCTGGCAGTACCGGCCGTTGGCGTCGGTGGCGATCGTGACGCCGAGGCCGGTCTCCTCGTCGACGCGGATCATGCCGCCGTCGTCGGGGAAGGACAGCGCCGTGTTGCCGAGCACGTAGGTGTCGTACTGGTTCGTCACCCAGTTCTTCGACGCCAGGTTCGGAGAGCCCAGCAGCTGCAGGAACTGCGCCTTGAGTGCGGGTCCGTCCGCCGGACGGTCGAGCGACGCGGCCGAGTCGGCCTGCAGCGCGTCGATCCAGGTCGGGTAGGCGACCGGGCGGTCGTAGACGGGGCCGTCGACCGCGACCGTGCGCGGGTCGACGTTCACGATCTCCTGGCCCTGCCAGTCGATGACGAGGCGGCCGGTGCCGGTGACCTCGCCGAGGACGCTGGTCTCGACCTCCCACTTGCCGACGACGCTCAGGAACTCATCGAGCTTCTCGGGGCGGACGACCGCCATCATGCGCTCCTGGCTCTCCGACATGAGGATCTCCTCTGCCGTGAGCGTGGGGTCGCGCAGCAGGACGTCGTCGAGCGAGATGTGCATGCCGCCGTCGCCGTTGCTCGCGAGCTCGCTCGTCGCGCAGGAGATGCCCGCGGCGCCGAGGTCCTGTATGCCCTCGACGAGCTCCTTCTGGAAGAGCTCGAGGCAGCACTCGATGAGGACCTTCTCGGCGAAGGGGTCACCGACCTGGACGGCCGGGCGCTTCGTCGGGCCGCCCTCGGTGAAGGTGTCGGACGCGAGGATCGAGGCACCACCGATGCCGTCGCCACCGGTGCGGGCACCGAAGAGCACGACCTTATTGCCGGCGCCCGAGGCGTTCGCGAGGTGCAGGTCCTCGTGCCGGAGGACACCGACCGCGAGGGCGTTCACCAGCGGGTTGCCCTGGTACACCGGGTCGAAGTAGGTCTCGCCGCCGATGTTCGGCAGGCCGAGGCAGTTCCCGTAGAACGAGATGCCGCCGACGACGCCGTGGACGACGCGCTGGGTGTCCTCGTGCTCGATGGCGCCGAAGCGGAGCTGGTCCATCACGGCGACCGGACGAGCGCCCATCGAGATGATGTCGCGGACGATGCCGCCGACACCGGTCGCGGCGCCCTGGTACGGCTCGACGTAGGAGGGGTGGTTGTGCGACTCGACCTTGAAGGTGACCGCCCAGCCGTTGCCGACGTCGATGACACCGGCGTTCTCGCCCATGCCGACCATGAGGTTCTTCGTCATCTCCGGCGTGACCTTCTTGCCGAACTGCCGCAGGTAGTTCTTGCTCGACTTGTACGAGCAGTGCTCGGACCACATCACCGAGTACATCGCCAGTTCACCCGAGGTGGGGCGGCGACCGAGGATCTCGCGGATCTTCGCGTACTCGTCGGCCTTCAGCCCGAGCGCCTCGTACGGCTGCTCCTTGTCGGGCGTGGCTGCGGCGTCCTGGACGGTGTCGGGCTTCGGGCGGACGTGTGTCGTCACGGTGGTGTCGTTCCCTGTCACTGAGGTCGTGTTCGTCGGCGTGGTCGTCACTTGACGAGCGTCGACTCGATCACGGAGGTGAAGAAGGTGAGGCCGTCCGTACCGGAGGCCATCGCCGCGGGGGTGTCCGGGCCGAACCCGGGCTCCGTCGCGTGCTCGGGGTGTGGCATCAGGCCGACGACGTTGCCGCGCTCGTTGGAGACGCCCGCGATGTCGTCGATCGATCCGTTCGGGTTCACGCCGAGGTAGCGGAACACGACCTGGCCGTTGTCCTCGATGCGCTTGATCTCATCGGCGTCCGCGACGAAACGGCCGTCGGCGTTCTTCAGCGGGATGGTGATCTCCTGCTGGGCCGTGAAGCCGGACGTCCACGCCGTCGAGGTCGTCTCGACGCGGAGCTTCTGGTCGCGCCGGATGAACTGCTGGTGCGCGTTGCGGGTGTGTGCTCCGGGGACCAGTCGGGCTTCCGCCAGCATCTGGAAGCCGTTGCAGATGCCGAGGACCGGCATCCCCTTGCCGGCGGCGTCGATGACCTCGGCCATGATCGGGGCCTTCGCCGCGATCGCGCCGGCGCGCAGGTAGTCGCCGTAGGAGAACCCGCCGGGGAGGACGATCGCGTCGACACCCTGCAGGTCGTGGTCGCCGTGCCAGAGGGCGACGGGGTCCGCGCCCGCGAGACGGACGGCGCGCTGGGCGTCGCGGTCGTCGAGCGAGCCCGGGAACGTGATGACGCCGATCCGCATCGAGGTCACGCGCCCTCGACCGTCACGGACACGACGTCCTCGATGACGGCGTTGGAGAAGACGTCGGCTGCGATCTCGCGGACCTCGGCCAGCTTGGCGTCGTCGACCGGACCGTCGACGGCCACCTCGAAGCGCTTGCCGATGCGGACGTTGGTCAGGTCGGCCTTGCCGAGACGGGCGAGAGCGTTGCCCACCGCCTTGCCCTGGGGGTCGAGGATCTCGGCCTTCGGCATGACCTCGACGACGATCGTTGGCACGTGTTCACTCCAGCACTTCGGGGATGGGTGGGACGCGAACAGTCTACGGGGCGCACGGCGCGTCGGACGCGCTTGTGGAAAAGTGTTCGAAGGCGTACATTCCATTTGGAATAGTCGGTTCGGATCAGTCCAGGAGGCACGGATGACGTCGCTCACGCCCCTCGCGTTCGCCGCGCTCGGGCTCCTCGCCGAGGCACCCATGCACCCCTACGAGATGTTCCAGACGATGCTGCAGCGTCGCGAGGACCAGAACGTCAAGGTCCGACCGGGCACGCTCTACCACCAGATCGGCCGCCTGGTGGACCTCGGCTACGCCGAGGCGCTCGGCACCGCGCGCGAGGGCAACCGGCCGGAACGCACCACCTACGCGATCACCGACCACGGGCGCGCAGCGCTCGAGGACGGCCTCCGCCGGATGATCGCCGAGCCCGCCGACGAGTACCCCGAGTTCCACCTCGCGGTCTCGCACGTCGACAACCTGAGCGCCGAGGACGCGGCGACCGCGCTGCGCACCCGCGCCCGCGCACTCCGCTCGGAACGCGAGCAGTACGACGAAGCCGCCACGGGCCTCCAGGTCAAGCGTCTCGCAGACCGCTTCTGGCTGGACGTGTCGTACGTCCGTGCCATGCTCTCCGCGCAGATCGAGTGGCTCGACGCCGCTGCCGACCGGATCGCGAGCGGCGACATCCCCTGGGACGGCCCGGCCGTCCCCACCGACACAGGCCCCACCACGAACAGCAAGGAACCCACTCGATGACCTCCGTCTCGACCACCACCGAGAAGAAGCCGTGGCCGGCCCTCTGGGCCCTCGTCGTCGGCTTCTTCATGATCCTCGTCGACTCGACGATCGTGTCCGTCGCGACGCCGACCATCGCGGCGAAGCTCCACGCCGACATCAACTCCGTCATCTGGGTGACGAGCGCGTACCTGCTCGCCTACGCCGTACCGCTGCTCATCACGGGCCGGCTCGGTGACCGCTTCGGCCCGAAGGTCCTGTACCAGACCGGGCTCGTGGTGTTCACGCTCTCGAGCCTCTGGTGCGGGCTCGCCGGCTCGATCGAGGTGCTCATCGTGGCGCGCGTCGTCCAGGGACTCGGCGCCGCGATGATGACGCCGCAGACGATGGCCGTGATCACGCGCATCTTCCCGCCGCAGAACCGCGGTGCGGCCATGGGGCTGTGGGGTGCCGTCGCCGGTGTCGCGTCGCTCGTCGGGCCGATCGTGGGCGGCCTGCTCGTCGACGGCTTCGGCTGGGAGTGGATCTTCTTCGTCAACGTCCCGGTGGGCGTCGTCGCGTTCGTGCTCGCGCAGCGCTTCGTCCCGTCCTTCGACCGTCACGGGCACCGGTTCGACTACCTCGGCATCGTCCTCAGCGCGGTCGGCATGTTCCTGCTCGTCTTCGGCATCCAAGAGGGCGAGACCTACGACTGGGGCACCATCACCGGACCGATCTCGGTGTGGTCGCTCATCGTCGCCGGTGTCGTCGTGCTCGCCGCCTTCGTGGTGTGGCAGGGCGTGCAGAAGGGCGAGCCGCTCCTGCCGCTCGGCCTCTTCAAGGACCGCAACTTCACGCTCGCGAACATCGCCATCACCGCGGTCGGCGTCGCCATCTCGTCGTTCGCCCTGCCGATCATGCTCTGGGCGCAGGACGTGCTGACGTTCAGCCCGACCCAGGCGGCGCTGCTGCTCGTCCCGCAGGCCGTGCTGTCCGCCGGGCTCGCGCCGTTCGTCGGCAAGAACCTCAACCGGTGGAGCCTCCGCTGGGTCGCCGCGTTCGGTCTCGCCTGCTTCTCCGGCGCGCTGTTCTGGTTCGGGTCGCTCCTGGCCTCGGGCGCGGACTGGGGCTGGGTGCTCCTGCCGTCGACGCTCCTCGGCCTCGCGAACGCCTGCATGTGGGGACCGCTCTCGGTCTCCGCGACGCGCAACCTGCCGCCGAAGCTCGCCGGCGCCGGTTCGGGTGTGTACAACACCACGCGGCAGATCGGTGCGGTCCTCGGGTCGGCCGGCATCGCCGCGCTGATCGAGGCGCGGATCACCGCCAACTTCCCGTCCGGTTCGGGTGGGTCGTCCGGCGGCGCCGAGCAGCAGGTCGGGACGCTCCCGGGCTTCCTGCAGCAGCCGTTCGCGACCGCCATGGGGCAGTCGCTCGTGCTGCCGGCCGTGGTGCTCGTCGTCGCGATCGTCGCCGCGCTGTTCCTGGCGAAGCCGAAGCAGACCGTGGCGTGGCAGCAGACCGGTGGCGCGTCCGACGGATCGCGGTCCTCTGCCGCTGCCTCCTCGTCCGCCGACAGTGCTACGGGGACCGAGCAGCGGCACGGAGTCCACGCTGCGGCGCCCGCGCCGGAGACCGCCGAGGCCGAGCTCGCCGCGACCGACCACCACGGGCGGCACGCGGACGCCTAGTCGGTACCGATCCGGTCGGGAGCCCCGTGTCGCACTGTGCGGCGCGGGGCTCTGTCGTGTCCGGGCGTGTGGGCGGTGGGCAGCGGGCGGTGGGCGTGTGGGCGGCCCGGCGGCGGTGTCGTTGCTGCGCGTGTGCAACGGTTGCGGGCGCGGGGGAGCGACGTCGTCGATGTCGTACGACGTCGGCGGTGTCGTTGCTGCGCGTGTGCAACGGTTGCGGGCGCGGGGCAGCGACGTTGTCGATGTCGTACGACGTCGGTCATGTCGTTCCGAGTCGGCAACGCGCCCCACCGCCTCCGCCTGCGCGCCCGGTCACCCCCGGCGCTGCAGGTGCGCCCGGGTGAGTTCCGCCATCTCCTCATCGGTGAGGGCGTCGACGGTGCGGGCCTCGCGACGGTCGGTCCGCTGCCACCGGATGAACAGCGAGATGAGCACGGGGACGTCCGCGACCTCGGCGATGAACCACAGCAGGTCCCCCGCGAGGTGTTGGTCGCGCAGGGGCGACGGGAACCACGGCTGCCCGACCGCCGCCGTGACCGAGCCGTCGAGCACGTGGTTCGTGATCCGCAGCACGATGCCCGGGATCGCGTCCGCCATGAGCTCGACGAACGCGAGCAGGAACTCCACCGTGACGAACGTCGACGAGCGGAGGATCCCCGGCTCGGACAGCGGGGTCAGCAGGGCGAACCCGAGCACCGGCACGAGGACCGTGATCGCCGTCGCCCAGACCGGGGACTCACGGATCGTCGCCGAGAACGGGGTGAGGAGCACGCAGAACAGCGCGAGGGCGATCAACGGGGACACGACCGCGTTGCCGAGGACCCGTGCCGGACGCGATGCGAGCGCTCGGGAGGCTGCGTGCGCGAGGCGAGCCGGGCCTCCTGAACGGAGCAACGAGACGGGCGCAGCGAACGCGGCGAAGGTGGGGACTGCGAAGAAGAGCAGGGCCAACCGCAGCACGAACGCCCACCGGAGGTCCTGGTCGTGGATGCCGACGATCCCGAACTGGAGGATCCCGAACAGGACGAGCGCTCCCACGAAGGCGAGTGTCCGCCACCACGGCCACCGGGTGCCCCGACGGGCGGCACCGACCACCCACGAGCCGTAAATGACCGCGGCGACCGCGATGAGGACGGCGGCGAGCGGGTCGAGGTGCCACGTGCTCCAGAACTCGGGTGTCGACGGCGTGGGGTGCCTCCTCGAGGTTCGTGCGGCCGAGGACAATCCTCCGCCCGCCGCGTGCCCCGGGGCACGTCCGGCCGGTGAGAACCGGTTCAGATCCGCACGGCGCTCCTGGCGGGCACGGTCCTCGTCAGGAGCCGGACCCCCACCGGTACGGCCACCGCGCCGAGCAGGGCGATCCCGAACGACAGGTGCAGCTGCATCACCGCGAAGGCCGGGCCGATCGTGCAGAGCGCCGCGACGGCGAGCAGCGGCCATCCGGGACGCTCGGTGCCGGGGACGAGCCGGGGGAGCGGCCGATCGAAGCGACGAAGCGCCCGGGCGGTCCCGAGGGCGACGGCGAGGAGGACGACGAGGGCCACGCCACGGGTCGCCCACCACGTCGGGGAGCCCGGCGCCGGGAACGGCACGCCGAGGAACAGGGCGACCCCGTTCAGTGCGATGAACAGCGGCAGGTGCCAGAGGTAGATCGTCATCCCGTCGCGGCCGAGCAGGAAGACGGCGCCCTGGGCCGCTCGGGTACGCATCAGCCGGGTGAGCGGGGCGTGCACGAGCTGCACGACGCACGCCTGCGCGATCGCCAGTACGGCGAGCGGGAGCATCGGCGGGTTGAGGTCCTGCAGCATGTCCGGTGCCCAGAGTCCGATCGACGTCAGGGGCACGAGCACGCCGAACCCGGCCGCCGCGACGGCGACGAGCAGCACGCGCGATCGTCGGGCGAACCAGCCGTCGGCCCAGAGGAAGCCGAGCTGCTGCGCGAAGAGCCACACCGGGCCGAGGTTGAGGAGACCGACCTCGGCCGTGCCGGTGGCGAACCGTACGCCGTCGACGGCGGCGGCGAGCACGAGCAGTGCCCCGAGCGTGCTCCACGGAGCGCGTTCGTGGAGTCGCATCATGAACGGCACGCAGCACTGGGTGATCCCGTAGGCGGCGAGGAACCAGAGCGGGGAGCCGATGCCGAACGCGACCTCGGCGAGGAGCGCCGGTGGCGTGCCGAGCAGCCTGGCGACGCCGAGGCCGAGCGCGAGCACGGCGAAGAGCGGGATCGCCGGCCGGAAGAGCCGCACGAGCCGGGTCGCCACGAAGTCCCGCGCGCCGCCGCCCCGCGCGAGCGTGGAGCGCCACCCCACGGCGCTCGCGAAGCCGCCGACCACGAAGAAGAGCGGCATCACCTGGCCGATCCAGGTCGCGGCGACGTACCAGGGGAGTTCCTGGAGCGGGCTGGTCACCGCGATGCCGTCCGTCCCGACGGCGACGCCGACCATCGTGACGTGCACGAACACGACGAGGACGACGCAGGCCGTTCGGATGAGGTCGACGACCAGGTCCCGCTGCGCGATGATCCCCCGGACGTCCTGAGCGCTGTGTGCCTGCTGCGGCAGGCCCTGCTGCGTGGACATGTCGGGACGGTAGCGCGGGTTCCGGCCCTCCCAGCGTCGTTCCAGCCGATCGCGACGGGATCGTGACACATCGTATTCCGCCAGGGGCATGCGTTCAGCCGGTGGCGGCGATGCGGGTGCGAGCCAGGAGGCGCGGGTCGGGCCGGTCGCGCGACCCGCCCGCGCCTCGGGCCGGCTCAGGCCGGTGGTGCGTCGAGCGCCGTCGTGGCGTCGCCCGCGCGCGACCTCCGACCGATCCGACCGGCGGCTCCTGCGACGGCGCCGCCGAGCACGGGGAAGACGAGGAACGCCCACCACTGCGCGAGCCAGTCCGGTCCCGCGAACACCGCGGTGGCGAACGACCGCGCCGGGTTCAGCGACGCGTTCGAGATCGGGATGAGCGTCAGCAGCAGGATCGTGAGGGTCGACCCGATGACCACGGGGGCCGGGACCGCGCTCCCGCGGGGGCCGGTCACGCGCAGGATCACCGTCACGAACACGGCCGTCGCGATCGTCTCGGCGAGGGCGACGGCGAGCAGGGTGGATCCGCCGGGGCTCTGCTCGTCGAAGCCGTTGGACGCGAAGCCGCCGCCGAGCGTGCGCCGCATGGCGTTCGCGGGGCCCACCCCTGCGATCAGGACGAGGACGGCGGCGCCGGCCGTCCCGCCTGTCATCTGGGCGACGACGTACGGGACGACGTCCGACCACCGGAGCCGACCGGCGACCGCGAGGCCGATCGTCACCGCCGGGTTGAAGTGGCCGCCGCTCACGGGTCCGAACGCGCTCGCGCCGATCATCACCACCAGCCCGAGGGTGAGCGCGACCCCGAGCAGCCCGATCCCGAGCGTGTTGCGCTCGTCCGGGAACACGGCAGTGGAGGTCGCGGCGCCGACGAGGGCGAACACGAGCAGGAAGGTCCCCGCGGCCTCGGCGACGAGGCGGGCGGGGAGCGTGGGTGGCACGGGAGCGAGAGGCGGTGCGTCGATCATGACCGACCGTTCGCGCTCGACCACCGGATCGCCTGGTGTACAGTGGCGGTGTTGTCTTGATCTCTGCAAAAGAAAGGCTCAGCATGGACGTCGACGCCGACCTGCTCCGCGCCTCCGGTCTCCGGGTCACGACACCGCGCCTGGCGGTCCTCCGCGCGACGGAGACCATGCCGCACGCGACCGCCGACGACATCGTCACCGCCCTCGCCGCGGAACTCCCGACCACGAGCCACCAGGCCGTGTACGGCGTCCTCGCGGCACTCACCGGCGTCGGCCTGGTGCGGCGCATCGAGCCCGCCGGCAGCCCCGCCCGCTACGAACGGCGCACGGGGGACAACCACCACCACATCGTCTGCACGATGTGCGGCGCGATCGAGGACGTCGACTGCGCCGTGGGTCACGCACCCTGCCTCACCCCGTCCGAGACGCACGGCTTCGCCGTCACCACGGCCGAGGTCACCTACTGGGGCATCTGCGAGCAGTGCGCCGCCGCCGAACGCGACGACACGGTGGCCGTCCCGGCCTGACCGTCGACACCCCGACCCCGGGACGACCGCAGTCGTTCCCGTTCCCGGCCACGAACCGGGACCACGAGCAACCCGAGCACCCCTGACCGAACCAACCGTTCCACCTGAGGAGGAACCGTGTCCGACCAGAACACGACGACCGGCCAGCCGGCCGGCACCCCCAACACCACGACCAACTCCGGGGCGCCCGTCTCCAGCGACCAGCACTCCATGGGTGTCGGCGCCGACGGGCCCCTCGCACTGCACGACCACTACCTGGTCGAGAAGCTCGCGCAGTTCAACCGCGAGCGTGTGCCGGAGCGGGTCGTCCACGCCAAGGGCGGCGGCGCCTTCGGTACCTTCACCGTCACGCAGGACATCAGCAAGTACACTCGTGCCGCCTTCCTGCAGCCGGGCAAGCAGACCGAGATGCTCGCGCGCTTCTCGTCGGTCGCCGGCGAGCAGGGCTCCCCGGACACGTGGCGCGACCCGCGTGGCTTCGCGCTGAAGTTCTACACCGAAGAGGGCAACTACGACCTCGTCGGCAACAACACCCCCGTCTTCTTCATCCGCGACGGCATCAAGTTCCCGGACTTCATCCGTTCGCAGAAGCGCCTGCCGGGTTCGCACCTGCGCGACCACGACATGCAGTGGGACTTCTGGACGCTCTCGCCCGAGTCCGCGCACCAGGTCACGTGGCTCATGGGCGACCGCGGCCTGCCGGCGTCGTGGCGCGAGATGGACGGCTTCGGCTCGCACACCTACCAGTGGATCAACGCCGAGGGCGAGCGCTTCTGGGTCAAGTACCACTTCATCACGCAGCAGGGCCACAAGACCCTGACGCAGGAGGACGCCGACCGCATCGCCGGCGAGGACGCGGACTTCCACATCCGTGACCTGCACGCGGCCATCGAGCGGGGCGACAACCCGCGCTGGACCCTCAAGGTGCAGGTCATGCCCTACGAGGACGCCGCGAGCTACCGCTTCAACCCGTTCGACCTGACGAAGGTGTGGCCGCACGCGGACTACCCGCTCATCGAGGTCGGCACGATGGAGCTCAACCGCAACCCGGAGAACTACTTCGCGCAGATCGAGCAGGCGACCTTCGCCCCCTCGAACTTCGTGCCCGGCATCGCGGCGAGCCCCGACAAGATGCTCCTCGCGCGCATCTTCAGCTACGCGGACGCGCACCGCTACCGCGTCGGCACGAACCACGCGCAGCTGCCGGTGAACGCCCCGAAGAACGAGGTCCACTCGTACTCGAAGGACGGCGCCATGCGCTTCGACTTCCAGAAGTCCGAGGTGCCGGTGTACGCCCCGAACTCGCTCGGCGGTGCGCACGCCGACCCGGCCGCGACCGACGAGACCCCGGGCTGGGAGTCGGACGGCGCGCTGCAGCGCGCGGCCGCGACGCTCCACCCCGAGGACGACGACTTCGGTCAGGCGGGCACGCTCTACCGCGAGGTCCTCGACGACGCCGCCCGTGAGCGCCTGGTCGGCAACATCGCCGGGCACGTCTCGAAGGTGACGCGCGACGACCTGCGCGAGCGGATGTTCGCCTACTGGACGAACGTCGACGCCGACCTCGGCGCGCGCGTGCGCGCGGCGGTCGCGCCGAGCGCGCCCGGGTCGAACGAGGACCCGGAGAAGGTCGCGGTCGAGGCGTAAGCCCCGGCCTCACCAGACGGGAGGCGCGGTGCGGGTCCGACCCGCACC
>NZ_JAUZED010000180.1 GCF_030705415.1 Curtobacterium sp. A7_M15
CGGTGCCAGCTGGCACCGCGCCTCCCGTCCGCAGCAGTGGTCGCGTCAGGCGCGCGCGTTCACCGGCGCCGCGTCCGGCGCACCCGCGGCGTCCGCCGCGTCCAGCGCCGCGCTCTTCGTCTCGCGGACGAACAGCAGGGCGACGAGCGTCACCACCGCGGCGATCGTGAGGTACAGGCCCACGAGGAAGATGTTGCCGTCCGGCTTCCACAGCGCGAGCGCGATGGTCGGGGCGAGCGAGGCGCCGAGGATCGACGCGACGTTGTACGCGATCGCCGAGCCCGTGTAGCGGACGTTCGTCGGGAACAGCTCCGGCAGCAGGGCGCCCATCGGACCGACCGTCAGGCCCATCAGGGACAGCCCCACGATGAGGAACGTCACGACCGTGATCGGACCGGTCGACGCGGCGAACCAGAACTGGAACGTCAGGCCGAACAGCGCGATGCCGATGGTCGTCGGGATGAGGGTGCGGCGGCGGCCGAACTTGTCGGCCAGGAAGCCTGCGATCGGCGTGAAGATGCCGAAGAACACGACGCCGATCATGAGCAGCGTGAGGAACTCGCCGCGGGTGTAGCCGAGGCCGATCTTCGGGACGAGGGGCCCGGCCTCGGCGCCCGTGGTGCCGTACGACAGGGTGAACGTCGTCATGAAGTAGAAGAGGACGTAGGTCGCGACCATGCCGAAGGTGCCCACGATCACGGCGCGCCACGAGGTGCGGAACACCCGGCCGAGCGGGACCTTGGCGACGGAACCGGACTCCTGGACGCCTCGGAAGACGGTCGACTCGACGAGCTTGAACCGGACGTAGAGGCCCACGATCACCAGGACGGCCGAGAGCAGGAACGGGATGCGCCAGCCCCACGCCTGGAAGTCCGGGTTCGGGGTGCCGTCCGCGCCGGCGGGCATCGCCGCGTTGATCGCGATGAACAGCCCGTTGGCGAGCAGGAAGCCGATCGGCGCGCCGAGCTGCGGCATCGAACCGAACACGCCGCGCTTGCCCTTCGGGGCGTTCTCGGTCGCGAGCAGCGCCGCGCCCGACCACTCGCCGCCGAGCCCGACGCCCTGGGCGAAGCGCATCACGGCGAGGAGCACCGGCGCCCAGATGCCGATCGAGTCGAACGTCGGCAGGCAGCCGATGAGGAACGTCGCGGTGCCCATCACCAGCAGCGATGCCACCAGGGTCGCCTTGCGGCCGACCCGGTCACCGAAGTGGCCGAAGATGATCGAGCCGACCGGGCGGGCGAAGAACGCGAGGGCGAAGGTGACGAACGAGGACAGCTGCGATGCCGTCGGGTCCTCGTTCGGGAAGAAGAGCGTCGGGAAGACGAGGACCGCGGCGGTCGCGTAGACGTAGAAGTCGTAGAACTCGATGGAGGTGCCGACGAGGCTGGCGATCACGACGCGGGAGCGCGGATTGCCTGCGGTCTTCGGGGATGCGGGTGCCGGTGCGGCGGACATGGGGTGAGGAGACTCCGTGGGTGGCGCTCGCGGGGAGCGCTGCGGTGTTCCGGACGGCGGACACCGGTCGGTTCGCGCAGGGTGGCGCGGACACCGATCGGGTGCGTTCGGTTGGTGGTGGGACCGCTTGTGACGGAAGCCCACAGCATACGACAGATGTCGTGAACCTGCGAATCCGCTGACTGGAGGCGCGGTGCCGGTCCGTCCCGCGCCTCCCGCCCTCAGTTGGTCGCGTTCGCCTCGAGGTGCGCGGGCAGCTGGTGGCCCATCCGGTCGCGCTTGGTGTCGAGGTACCCCGCGTTCTGTGCGGAGACGCCGACGACGAGCGGCACGAGGCCGTCGACGGTGATGCCGTGCTCCTCGAGCTGGCGACGCTTCTCGGGGTTGTTCGACAGGAGCCGGACGGTGGTGATGCCGAGGTCGGCGAGGATGCCCGCGGCGCCCCCGTACTCGCGGGAGTCGGCCGGCAGCCCGAGGGCGAGGTTCGCGTCGAGCGTGTCGAGGCCGTCTTCCTGCAGGCGGTACGCCTTCAGCTTGTTGATGAGGCCGATGCCGCGACCCTCCTGCCCGCGCAGGTACACGACGACGCCGCCCTCGGCCGCGATCGTGTCGAGCGCGGCGTCGAGCTGCGGCCCGCACTCGCACTTGAGGGAGCCGAACGCCTCGCCCGTCAGGCACTCCGAGTGCACCCGGACGAGGGCGCCGTCGCGCGGCGCCGCGCCGTCCGGGCCGGTGGCGATGATCGCGACGTGCTCGGCGCTCGTCACGAGGTCGCGGTACGCACGCATCTCGAACGTGCCGTGGGTGGTCGGGACGTTGGTCGACACCTCGAACTGGACCGGGCTCCCGGGGGTGGGGGAGGTGAGTGCATCGGTCATGTGGTGCTCCGGTCGTTCTGGGACCCCGCGATCCCGGGCTCGGCCGCCGGCTGGGAGGGGCGGTGGGGTCGTGCTCGGACCAGCAGGTCGGGGCCGAGGCTGGTGGTCGATAGTACGTCCAACCGGCGACGCTCGCCGATGCTTCCCACGCCGACGTCACCGAGGGCAACACGGGGGCCGCCGAGGAGGACGGGGGCGAGGTACACGAGGTACTCGTCCACCAGGCCGGCCGCGATGAGCGCGGATGCGACGGTGGGCCCTCCCTCGACGAAGACGGAGTGCACGCCGTGGTCGCGGAGAGCGCCGAGCGAGGCGGCGAGGTCGTGTCCGGGCAGGGTGATGAGGGAGCGGGGGTGCCTGCGGACCGCCGCGTCGTCCGGGACCGCGCGGTCGCCGAACACCACGGGGATCGGTTGGTCGGCGAGCAGCTCGCCGGCATCGCCCCGGGCGGTGAGGCTCGGGTCGTCGGCGAGGACGGTGCCGGTCCCGACGAGGATCGCGTCGTGCGCGGCCCGCTGCTCGTGGACGTGCTGACGGGCGGCTGCGCCGGTGATCCACTGGCTCGTGCCGTCCGCGGCCGCAGCCCGACCGTCGAGGCTCGACGCCCACTTCACCGTGACCCACGGGCGTCCGAGGCGCACCGACAGGAGCCAGCGCTCGAGGAACTCCTCGACCTCGTCGGCGAGGACGCCCGAGACGACGTCGACACCGCCCGACCGCAGTCGCTCGGCGCCGCCGCGAGCGGCCGGGCCCGGGTCGTCGACGCCGTACACGACCCGGCCGATGCCCGCTTCGAGCAGCGCGACGGCGCACGGGCCGGTGCGCCCGGTGTGGTTGCAGGGTTCGAGTGTGACGACGGCGGTCGCGCCGACCAGGTGTGCGGGGTCGACCTTCGACATCGCGTCGACCTCTGCGTGGGCGGTCCCGGCGCCCCGGTGCCAGCCCTCGCCGAGGACCGTCCCGTCGGGCGAGAGGATGACGGCGCCGACGCGGACGTGGTCACCGACGGCGGGCCCGAGCGCCGCGAGCTCGAGGCCGCGCCGCATCGCGCGGAGCTCGGCCGGCGAGACCGAGGCGTGCGCTGTCGGGGAGGCCGTCCGGTCGGACGGCGGAGGGGTGACGGTCACGGTCCGAGACTATCCGCGAACGGTGGGTGACGCGTCACCGTGGCGCGCTGTCGTCTCGGGCGGCCAGGGGAGGTCGGACGCGGGAGTGCCGTCGGCCCGGCGGAGTCCCTTCCACGCAGCCGTCGGACCGCCGTCCCGTCCGGGGATGATCGCGTCGCCGGTGCCCGTGTAGGAGAACCCCGCGGCACGGGCGACCGCGGCCGAGGCGGTGTTGCCCACGTAGCACTCCCAGTAGACGTCCGGCGCGCCCTGCGCGAAGGCCCAGTCGACCACGAGGCCGACGGCGTCGTGCATGAGGCCGGCACCGCGGGCGGAGGGCGCGAGCCAGAAGCCGAGGTCGCGCCGTGCGGTGCGGTAGCCGATGATCCCCTCGAGCCAGGTGGACCCCGGACGGCGGATCGCCCACGTGTACTCGCGGTCCGAGGCCCACCCCGGACCGACGAGGGCGTCGACGAAGGTGGTGGCGTCCCGAGCGGTGTACGGCGTCGGGATCGTCGTCCAGCGCACGACGTCCGGGTCCTGGCAGGCCTCGGTGATGGCCGCCGCGTCCGCCCGGGTGGGCACGTCGAGGTGC
>NZ_JAUZED010000181.1 GCF_030705415.1 Curtobacterium sp. A7_M15
CCCGTCTGTACGCTCGTTCCCATGCCGATCCCGGAGACCGCCGTCGCGCACCCGACCCCCTTCGTGGAGATCCCGCGTGGCGAGTGGTCGCAGCTCGCTCCGAAGGAGCACCTGTCCCTCACCGAGACCGAGATCGTGCAGCTGCGCGGCCTCGGTGACCGCCTCGACATGCAGGAGGTGCAGGAGGTCTACCTGCCGCTGTCCCGCCTGCTGACGCTCTACGCGGCGGGTGCGCGGAACCTGCACGCGTCGACGTCGAGCTTCCTCGGGGAACGCGCCAGCAGGACACCGTTCGTGATCGGTGTCGCCGGGTCCGTCGCCGTCGGCAAGTCGACCGTCGCGCGACTGCTGCGCGAGCTGACGAAGCGCTGGCCGGACACCCCGCGCGTGGAGCTCGTGACCACCGACGGCTTCCTGTACTCCAACGCCGAGCTCGAGCGCCGCGGGATCATGGACCGCAAGGGCTTCCCGGAGTCCTACGACCGCCGGGCCCTGCTGCGCTTCGTGAGCCAGGTGAAGAGCGGCGCGACCGAGGTCCGTGCGCCGTACTACTCGCACCTCGTGTACGACATCGTGCCGGATGCCGAGATCGTGGTGCGACAGCCGGACATCCTCATCGTCGAGGGCCTGAACGTGCTCGCGCCGCCGGTGCACGGGCGGCTCGCGCTGTCCGACCTGTTCGACTTCACGATCTACGTCGACGCGAAGACCAAGGACATCGAGTCCTGGTACGTCGACCGGTTCCTCGCCCTGCAGGAAGAGGCGTTCTCGAGCCCGGACTCGTTCTTCCACCGCTTCGCCTCGCTCTCCCGCGAGGACGCGGTGCGCACGGCGACCGAGGTGTGGCGGGCGATCAACGAGCCGAACCTCATCGAGAACGTGCTGCCCACGCGTTCCCGGGCGACGCTCGTGCTCAAGAAGGGCGCGAACCACACGGTCAACTCGGTGCTGCTCCGCAAGATCTGAGTGAGGCCAGCGCTCAGTAAAGATATACTACATTTGACATTCTCAACGAGAGGATGTCCATGTTCGCCACCCCCATCATCTGTCGCATCGGAGCGGGCATCGCCGGCGCCGCACTCCTCGCCGGGCCACTGCTCGGGGTGGACGCGAGTCCCGCTGGTGCCGTCTCGAGCAACCCCTCCGCGGTCAGAGCGACACCGACGGTCCAGATCACCTCCGACACCACGTACGTGCGCGGCGACGCCCTGACCGTCAAGGGCACCGGACCCGCGAACACCACCATCCGGTACGAGCTCGACGACATCGAGTTCGTCGACCCCGTCACCGCGGACGCCGACGGACACTGGCAGATCGACCTCAACGAGTACGCCACCGACACCGACCAGTTCACCCTCACCCTCACCGCCCCCAAGCGCGAACCCGTCACCGTCACCTTCACCGCCGCCCCGGACGCCGCACCCACCCCGGTGACCGTCACCTCCGAGACGACCTACACCCGCGGCGAAGGCACGACCGTCCACGGCACCGGACCCGCGAACACCACCATCCGGTACCAGCTCGACGACATCGAGTTCGTCAACCCCGTCACCGCGGACGCCGACGGACACTGGCAGATCGACCTCAACGAGTACGCCACCGACACCGACCAGTTCACCCTCACCATCACCGCCCCCAAGCGCGAACCCGTCACCGTCACCTTCACCGCCGAGGAGCAGTCCCTCGCACCGATCACCGTCTCGACGGGAACCTTCGTGCAAGGGCAGAGGCAGAAGATCGAAGGCACCGCCCAACCCGGCGCACGTGTCGACGTCTACTCCGGGTCGAAGTACCTCATGAACGTCACCGCCGACAACGACGGCACGTGGAACTACACCACCGGCGCACCGATCACCACCGACACCTTCACCCGCATCCTCAAGACCCGGGGCACCGACGACGTCACCTTCACCCTGACTGCTGAGAAGAACGAGACCGCTCCGATCACCGTCACCACGACGACCTTCATCAAGGGACAGAAGCAGAAGATCGAAGGCACCGCTCAACCCGGTGCACGCGTCGACGTCTACGCCGGGTCGATGTACCTCATGAACGTCACCGCCGACGCAACCGGCGACTGGCGCTACACCACCGGCGCCGCCATCACCGGCAGCACCTTCACCCGCACCCTCACGAGCGCCGGCACCGACGACACCACCTTCACCCTCATCGCTCGCTGACCCGACCCGACGAACAACGGGAGGCCTGCACGTCCGCGCCCCGCTGTGGTCAACGCGCCCCGAAGAGTCGGGGCGCAACGGCCCCAGCGGGGCGCAGACCGCAGAAGCACCGCCCTCCCGCCCCAGCCCCGGTGGTGCCCCCCCCCCCGCGCCTGCGGGGGGCCCACCGGCCACCGGGGGGCGCAGACCGCAGAAGCACCGGGCAGCGCCGGGCGCCCGGCCACGCGCACCTACGCCGCGTCGAGCGCCTACGCCGCGTCGAGCGCCTACGCCGCGTCGAGCGCCAGGCGCTCGCGCACCACGGCGGCGAGCTCCTCGGCGATGCGCTCGGCCTCGGCCTGCGACGCGGCCTCGACCATGACCCGCACGACGGGCTCGGTGCCCGACGGCCGGAGCAGCACGCGCCCCGCGTCGCCGAGTTCGGCGGTCGCGGCGGCGACGGCGTCCTGCACGCCCTGGTCGGCCAGTCCGTGCCGGTCCACCCCGCGCACGTTGACGAGCACCTGCGGGAACACCGTCATGCACGACGCCAGCTGCTCGAGCGTCTTGCCCGTGCGCGCCATCTCGGCGACGAGGTGCAACCCCGTGAGGATGCCGTCGCCGGTGGTCGCGAACTCGTTGAAGATGATGTGGCCGGACTGCTCGCCGCCGAGCGAGTACCCGCCCTCGGTCATCTTCTCGAGGACGTAGCGATCGCCCACGCCGGTCTCGAGCATCGTGATGCCCGCGTCCGCCATCGCCCGCTTCAGCCCGAGGTTCGACATCACGGTCGCGACGAGGGTGTCGGACGCCAGGCGCCCGCGCTCCTGCAACGACAGCGCGAGGATCGCCATGATCTGGTCGCCGTCGATCGCGTTGCCCGCGGCGTCGACCGCGAGGCAGCGGTCCGCGTCACCGTCGTGGGCGATGCCCACGTCCGCGCCGTGCTCGAGGACCGCACGGGCGAGGTTGTCGATGTGGGTGGACCCCACACCGTCGTTGATGTTCATGCCGTCCGGGTCGGCACCGATCAGCGTCACGCGGGCCCCGGCGTTGACGAACACCTCGGGGGAGACACCCGCGGCAGCGCCGTTCGCGCAGTCGAGCACGACGTGGATGCCGTCGAGCCGGTGCGGCAGCGTGCCGAGCAGGTGGACGACGTAGCGGTCCTCGGCGTCGGCGAACCGGGTGATCCGGCCCACGTCGCCACCGGTCGGGGTGGGTGCGGAGTGGTCGTGCATGGCCGCTTCGATGCGGTCCTCGACCTCGTCCGGGAGCTTCCGGCCGCCCGTGGCGAAGAACTTGATCCCGTTGTCGGGCGCTGGGTTGTGCGAGGCGGAGATCATCACGCCGAAGTCGGCGTCGACGTCCGCGACGAGGAACGCCGCAGCGGGGGTGGGGATGACCCCGGCGTCGAGCACGTCGACGCCGGCGGAGGCGAGCCCGGCCGCGACCGCGGCACCCAGGAACTCGCCGGAGACGCGCGGGTCGCGCGCGAGGACCGCACGAGGGCGCGGTCGACCGGACGCCCGACGGGCGTCCGCGTGGTGTCCGTGTGTGAGGACGGCCGCGC
>NZ_JAUZED010000182.1 GCF_030705415.1 Curtobacterium sp. A7_M15
GCGGGCCCGCACCGCGCCTCCCGTCCCTCAGGAGCAGCGTCGGGGCGTCAGACCGCGCGGTCCGCCCCGTTGTCGCGTCCGGAGCCGCGACCGGTCTCGTCGACGAGGGAGAACAGGCTGAGCACGTTGCCGTCGGGGTCGCGGACGTCGAACCAGTCGACGGCTCCGTCGACGCACTCGACCGGGCCGATGTCGATGCCCAGGGCGCCGATGCGGGCGTGCTGTGCGGCGACGTCGTCCACGCCGAACCGGACGCTCACGGGGTTCTCCTCGGCGTCCTCGTCCTCGTAGAGCTGGATCCAGATGCCGCCGACCTCGTACTCGGCGATGCCCTCGTCGGGCTCGAGGTCCGGCTCGGTGCGCTCGAAGACCGCGCCGTACCAGAGGCAGGACGCTTCGATGTCGGTGACGGGCAGTCCCACGGTCACGCTCGTGATGTCCATGACTCATCATGTCCCGGACCGGGCCTGCACGTCGAGCACTTTCCGCCATCACACGCGTGACCGCTGGCAGGCTGGACGGATGGCAACGCTGCGCGAACGGATCACCGCCCCGGCCCACCTCGAGCTCCCGGTCCCGGTCGCCGGGCTGACCTTCCGTGCGGCGACGCGCTCGGACCTGGACGCCGTGCACGCCCTCGCCGTCGCGGCCGCAGCGGTCGACGATCCGCATGCTCGTCCCTCCACAGCGAGCCTGGAGCGGACGTTCTCCACAGAAGGGCTGGACCTCGCACGGGACACCATCGTCGGCGTCGATGCTGATGGGCATGTGCAGGCGTACGGCATCGTCATCGACGTCCCGTCCAGGGTCACCGCTGCCCGAGTGGTGCTCGAGGGCGCGGTCCACCCCGAGCTGCGGGGTCGGGGCATCGGCCGACGAGTGCTCGCCTGGTCGCTCGGACGCTCGCGGCAGCGACTCGTCGAGCTCGACCTCGACCTGCCGGCGACGATCTCGCTCGGGGCGCCGGACGGGTCCGGCGCCCTCCGGCTCGCGGCCCGCTCCGGGCTCGTGCCGGTCCGGCACTGGATCGACGAGCAGGTCGTGTTCGACGAACGCGCCGGTGTCGCGGTCCCCGCGGTGCCGGACGGGTACGTCGTGCGTGCAGCGACCCCCGACGACGTCGAGCCGCTCCGTGCGGCCAAGAACGACGCCTTCCGCGACCACTGGCGATCGCAGCCGATGGTCGAGTCGGACTGGCGCGGGTTCCTCACCGCGGCGACGGCCAGGCTCGACCTGGGTCGCGTCGTCGTCGATCCCTCGGGCCGGATCGTGGCGTTCGCGCTCGTCGAGGTGGACCCGGACGGCTTCGCCGCCCGCGGCCGGTCGTTCGGCTACGTGCACTGGGTCGGCGTCGTGCGGGCGGCCCGTGGGAAGCAGCTCGCACCGATCGTCCTGGACGCCGCGCTGCGGGCGATGGGTGCCGACGGGCTCGCCGCGGCGGTCCTGCACGTCGACGCCGAGAACCCGACCGGCGCCGGACGCATCTACGAACGGCTCGGGTTCGTCCGGGGTGCGGTGCACGTCACGGCGTCGACGACCCTCTGACGGGGGCCGCCACACCCGTCGGGGCGCCCTTCGTCGGCCGTGTCGATACCCGCGGGTACCCCTGCACTGGGGTCACCGGACACCCCCTCGCCCCCTCGTTGTGGGACTGCGGTGGCCGTTCCGTGCGGACGTAGCGTGGTCGGGCGTCGAACCCCTGCGGCGCTCGTCCCCACGAACCGCGCGCGACCCGAAGGAGGCTCCGCAGCTCATGGCCACGCTGTCCGAGATCCTCATCCTCAACGGAGCCCTGCCGATCGAGCACCTCGACTCGATGACCGGCGACGAGGAGATCGACGACCGTTCGATCCGTTCGCTCGTCGACCAGGGCCTCGTCAGCGAGGCGCAGTACATCACCGCTCGCGCCGCGTCGAACAACTCCAAGACCGTGCCGCTGACCGACTACCCGGTCGACGGCACCGCGGTGTCGATGCTCCCCGCGGCGCTCTGCCGGCGGCACGGCGTGCTCGGCGTCGGGTTCGAGGGCGACGTCCTCGTCCTGGCGATGGTGAACCCGACGAACGTGCTGGCGATCGACGACGCACGGACCGCCTCCGGCCGCCCGGTGAAGCCGCTCCAGGTCGAGGAGCGTGACCTCGCCGCAGCGCTCGACCGGTACCTGCGTGCCGACGACGAGCTGAACGACCTGACCTCCTCGCTCGAGGAAGAGGCGTCGACGCAGACGCAGCAGCAGGTCGACCTCACCGACGGCGCGCTCGACGACGTACCGATCGTCCGCTTCGTCAACCTGCTCGTGTCCCAGGCCATCCAGGACCACGCGTCCGACATCCACATCGAGCCCGGCGAGCACGAGGTCCGGGTGCGCTACCGCATCGACGGCGTGCTGCACGAGATGGCCCCGGCGCCGAAGAACATCCAGAACGGCGTCATCAGCCGGCTCAAGATCATGAGCGACATCGACATCGCCGAGCGTCGGAAGCCGCAGGACGGCCGCATGTCGGTGCGCCACGGCGGTCGGCAGATCGACCTCCGCGTCGCGACGCTCCCCACCGTGTGGGGTGAGAAGGTCGTCATGCGGATCCTCGACAACACGAACACGTCGATGTCCCTCAAGGACCTCAACCTGCTCGAGCAGAACTTCCAGGCGTACCAGCGCTCCTACTCGAAGCCGTACGGCATGATCCTCGTCACCGGTCCCACCGGGTCCGGGAAGTCGACGACGCTCTACACGACCCTCAACGCGGTCGCCCGTCCCGAGATCAACGTCATCACCGTCGAGGACCCGGTCGAGTACCGGATGGCCGGGATCAACCAGGTGCAGGTCAACCCGAAGGCCGGACTCACGTTCGCGTCGGCACTCCGGTCCATCCTCCGGTCCGACCCCGACGTCGTGCTCCTCGGCGAGATCCGCGACCACGAGACCGCACAGATCGCGATCGAGGCCTCCCTCACCGGTCACCTCGTCCTCTCCACGCTGCACACGAACGACGCCCCGTCCGCCGTGACGCGACTGACCGAGATGGACATCGAGCCGTTCCTCGTCGGGTCCGCACTCGACTCGGTGGTTGCCCAGCGTCTGGCGCGCCGACTCTGCGACCGGTGCAAGGCGCCGGCGCAGTACACGCCCGCGCAGCTCGTGGCGCTCGGCTTCGTGGCGACCGAGGACACCGCCGTCCCGGAGTTCTTCGGCCCGGTCGGCTGCGCCGTGTGCTCGAACACCGGGTACCGCGGCCGCATCGCCCTGCACGAGGTCATGACGGTGACCGAGGAGATCGAACGCCTCGCCGTCTCACGCGCCTCGAGCGCCGAGATCGGCCGCGTCGCGCAGCAGCAGGGCATGCTCACCCTCCGGCAGGACGGGTGGGAGAAGGTCAAGCTCGGCATGACGAGCATCGACGAGATCCTGCGCGTGGTCGCGTAGGCGTGGGAGTGGAACGATGACCGATTCCGTCTACGACATCTCCGTGCCCGGCGACGAGCCGGTCGCGGGGTGGCACCCGGGGCGTCCCGGCAACGAGGTCGGCGGGCGCCGAGCTGCCCGGCTCGCGGCCGCAGCGGCGCAGCAGCCGACGTCGCCGGCCGTGGAGGCGCGGATCACCCCCGCCTCGACAGCGCCGGTCTACGACCTGTCCGGTGACACCGCGTGGCCGGCTCCGGCTGCGACCGTCACCGGTGGCGCCGCGCCGTCCGGGTCC
>NZ_JAUZED010000183.1 GCF_030705415.1 Curtobacterium sp. A7_M15
GGGGCCGCAGGCGGCCCGCCGCGCCGGCGGCCCGTCGCCGGGGTCAGCCGAGCGTCGCAGCGAGGCGCTCCAGCGTGGTCTTCGCGTCCGCGAACTCCGCGGCGGCGTGGTCGGCGAGCGGCGCGAGGTCGGACAGCCGGTCCGCCAGGGTCGCGCTCACGGTGATCGGGTACGGCTTCATGCCGAGCGCCGTCCCGAGGATGAGCTGCAGGACGGGGGAGCCGTGGTCCCAGCCCTCGGTCGGGGTGCCGGCGTCGTACGTGGCACCGCGGCTGACGACGGTGACGACCGGACGCCCGGCGAGGGGCTGCACGTCGCCGGCGAGCACTCCGGGGATGTGGATGCGGTCGATCCAGGCCTTGAGGGTCGACGGCACCGTGTAGTTGTACAGCGGCGCTCCGACCACGACGACGTCCGCTCCGAGGAGTTCGTCGATGACCTCCTGACGGAGCGCGTCGGCCGCGGGGTCGACGACCTCGTCGTCCGTGCGGTCGGTGGCGGCCCAGTGCAGCGCCGAGGTCTCGAGGTGGGGGAGCTGGTCGACGTGCAGGTCACGGCGGACGACGGCGTACTCCGGGCCGCGTGCGCGCCAGGCGTCCGCGAAGGCCGCGGTGAGGGCACGGGAGCGGGAGTGCGCGAGGTCGGCCGAGGAGTCGATGTGCAGGAGGGTGGGCATGCTCCCCACGGTACCGATCGACGGACGCCCGATGACGGGAACGGCCCCGCCGCGCCGGTGAGGGGCGAGGCGGGGCCGAGGTGGGCCTCCCGTCGGTCACGCGGGCACGCGACCGGCGGGAGACGTCGGGGCGTCAGCGCTGGGCGTGACGGCGGCGCAGCGTGCGCACACCGATCAGACCGGCGCCGGCGAGGACGAGCGCGAGGGCCCAGGGGAGGGCACCGGTCGCGTCGGAACCGGTGTAGGCGAGCTGGCCCTTCGCGGTGGTGGGCGTGACGACCGCCACCGTCGGGGTGGTCGGACGGACGTCGACCGCGAACGAGAGCGGCTGCAGCGCACCGCTCGCGACCGTGAGGGTGTGGATCGACGCGTGCGGGAACGTGACGCCGAAGACGCCCTGCCCCTCGGCGCCGTTCTCCTCGTACGGGGCGACGACGTCGGTGGCGACGTCCGACGTCACGGTCGGGACGAACGTGGGGTTGCCCTCGTCGTCGAAGTCCGTCGCGTCGTTGCCGAAGCGGTCGACCGGCGAACCGGACACGACGAGCGTGCCGCCCTGCGCCACCGTGGGGCGGCCGGTCGGCGTGAGGGTGAGCTCCTCGGGGAAGCCGTCCTCGTCGGTCGACAGGTCCACGGTGTAGATCGAGCCGTCCGGCTGGATGAGCCAGATGCGCTTGTCCCGCGCGGTGATCGACTTCTCGTCGATCGTGAACGCGGTGATGCCGAACGCGGCAGCGTGGTCGACGGTCAGCTCGACGTACTGGGTCGTCGAGACGTTGCCGCTCGTGGCCGTGACGGCGAAGTCGTACCACGACGCGAGGGTGGCGGTGCCGCTCAGCTCGCCCGTGGTCGGGTCGAAGGTGATGCCCTCGGGGAGCTGGTCCTCGACGGTGTAGTCGTCGTCCTCCTCGAACTCGGAGCCGACCGCGATGGAGTCGGCCTGCGACTTCGACTCGACGATCGAGTCGGCGGAGTCCTCCTCGTCGCCGTAGAACCAGTCGAGCTCGTACGTCGGCGCGGGCGAGCCCTGCGCGCGGAACGTGTACGAGAACGCGTCACCGGCGGTGGTGTCGAGGTACAGCGGGTCGTCGATGTCGGTGCCCTCGGCGACGGGCTTGCCGTCGGCGCCGATGAACACCGGGTCCTGCGTGATGACGGCCGACGGGTCGGAGGTCACCGTCTCGGTGCCGCCGCCCGGCAGGTCGCCGGTCACGGTCACGACGAGCTGCTTGCCCGCCTCGGCCTGGTCGACCGTGAAGGTCTTGGTCTTGGCGATCGTCGTCGGGGTCGGGCCGGCGTCGTACTCCGTCCAGACGTACCTGAACGAGCCGTCCTCGTCGAACCCGGTCGTGTCCGCCGTGAGCTGCGAGCCGACCTTGGTGTCGCCGGAGACCGTGACCGTCGGGTCCGCGGCCAGCGGGGTGACCGGAGCGTCGGTCGACGTGGCCGACGGCTTCGCAGTGGTCGGCGTCGTCGTGGTCGGGGCGGTCGACCCGGCGGGTGCCGTGTCGTCGGTGGACGGCGACTCGTCGTCGGTGGGCGGCGTCGTCGTGTCGGCGGGCTCGGTGCCGTCCGGCGCCGGGTCGGCCTGCTCGTCGGTCGGCGCCGGGTCGGTCGGTGCCGTGGTCTGCGACGGGTCGGCCGACGCGCTCTGCGTCGGGGCCGGCGTCTCGGCGCCCTCGGCGTGTGCTGCGGTGGCGGTTGCGATGCCGAGACCGGTCGTCAGCGCGATGAGCGCGGCGGTGGTCCCGAGCGCGCAGGCGCGTCGGACGGTGGAAGTGCTGCGGCGCACGTGTTCCCCCAGGTGTTCAGGTCCGGTCGGGTGCCGGATCGTAAGAATCTGCCGAGAATACTCGGCCTGCTCGGATCGTAGGGGTACTCGCGCGCGACCGGGAGCACCGAGCACGAAATGTGACCTGGGTTGGGGGTGCGTGCGGGAAACCGCGGGTGACGTGCCGTCCGGCACCGCACCCGCGGCTCCCCGTCGGTCGACTCAGTGCGCGCCGTGCGCCACCGAGACCGTGAACGACGTGTGTGCGTGCTCCTGGGTCACGGTGAGGCGGTGCGACCACGCCCCGCTGATCGTGATCGTGTCCTCAGCGCCGGTCCGGGTGACGTGGTCCGACGTGACGTTGCTCGTCACCGTGGACACGTCGCCGCCCTCGTCGGGAGCCTTGATGACGTTGCCCTCGGCGTCGACCGCGACCCCGGAGACGACGAACTGCTCGAGACGGACCGCGGGGACCGTCTTGACGACCGTCGCCTTGCTCGTGGGGGTCAGCCGCTGACGGACGACCCCGTTCGGCGCGATGTACCAGATCGGCGCGGTCGTGTTCGGCTGCGAGACGTACGTCCGTACTCCGACCGCTGCCCCGGGGACCACGGTGAGCTGCACGTACGCGTGGGCCTCGACGCCGTCGCGGAGGGCGACGACCTGGAAGTCCCAGATGCCGCTCTCGACCCCCGTGCCGGACAGGACCCCCGTGTTCGTGTTCACCGAGAAGTGGTCCGACGCGCGCGGCGAGTCTGCAGTCGGCCCGGCCGGTTCGTCCATCGCGAAGGCGACCGTCCCCGCCTTCGCGTTGGTGGTGAACGTGTGCGAGAACGCCTTCCCCGCGGTCGCGGTCAGAGCGATCGGGCGGGCGGCGGAGGAGCTCTGCGTGAAGGCGAGCGGAGCAGGCGTGGCCGCGACGGCGTGCTGCGTCGACGCCGGCGTCGATGCGGTCGCGGCGCTCACGCCGAGGACGGCGCCGCAGCCTGCGGTGACGACGGCGACGGTTGCGGCAGCGGTGACGAACGCCGCGCGACGGCGCGACGAAGTGATGGTGTTCATGGTTCCCCTGGTCGTTCTGGTGCAGGGCGGCGATCCGCTCCTGTCACGCTCGACCGTACGGCTCGACGGCGGCTCCCGGGTGGCGTCGAGGTTCCGGTTCCATCACGGGACGCTTCCGATCCGTTCAGGGTCTGATCTGGGGTTTCTCTCAGAACAGAGCGGCGGACGGGAGGCGCGGTGCCAGCTGGC
>NZ_JAUZED010000184.1 GCF_030705415.1 Curtobacterium sp. A7_M15
GAGGGCGCGGGGCCGGCGCGGGCGCGCCCGCGCCTACGCGCCGAGCAACCGCGCCGCGAGGTACCCCTGCAGCTGGTCGAGCGCCACCCGCTCCTGCGACATCGTGTCGCGCTCACGCACCGTCACGGCCTTGTCCTCGAGCGTGTCGAAGTCCACCGTGATGCAGAACGGCGTGCCGATCTCGTCGTGCCGGCGGTAGCGGCGGCCGATCGCCCCCGCGTCGTCGAAGTCCACGTTCCAGTACTTGCGCAGGTCGTCCGCGAGGCCCCGCGCCACCGGCGACAGCTGCTCGTTGCGGGACAGCGGCAGCACGGCGGCCTTCACCGGGGCGAGGCGCGGGTCGAGCCGCAGGACCGTGCGCTTGTCGACGCCGCCCTTCGCGTTCGGTGCTTCGTCCTCGTGGTAGGCGTCGAGCAGGAACGCCATGAGTGCGCGGGTCAGACCGAACGAGGGCTCGATGACGTACGGCACGTACTTCTCGTTCGCGGCCTGGTCGAAGTAGCGCAGGTCCTTGCCGGAGGCCTCGATGTGGTTGGTGAGGTCGAAGTCCGTGCGGTTCGCGACGCCCATGAGCTCGCCCCACTCCGTGCCGGCGAACCCGAAGCGGTACTCGATGTCGGCGGTGGCGTCGGAGTAGTGCGCCCGCTCGCCGTCCGGCACGTCGAAGCGACGGAGGTTCTCGGGGTCGATGCCGAGGTCGGTGAAGAACGCGACCGAGTCGGCGATCCACCGCTCGTAGTGCTCCTGCGCCGAGGCCGGCGGCACGAAGTACTCGATCTCCATCTGCTCGAACTCGCGGGTGCGGAAGATGAAGTTGCCCGGCGTGATCTCGTTGCGGAAGGCCTTGCCGACCTGGCCGATGCCGAACGGGGGCTTCATGCGGCTGGTCGTGACGACCTGCGCGAAGTCCACGAAGATGCCCTGCGCGGTCTCGGGGCGGAGGAAGTTCAGCCCCTCTTCCGACTCGACCGGGCCGAGGTAGGTCTTGAGCATGCCGGAGAACTCGCGCGGCTCCGTCCACTGCCCGCGGGTGCCGCAGTTCGGGCAAGCGATCTCGGCCATGCCGCCCTCGGGCTGCCGGTCCTTCTTCGCCACGAACGCCTCGATGAGGTGGTCCTCGCGGAAGCGGTGGTGGCAGTGCAGGCACTCGACGAGCGGGTCGGTGAACGTCGCGACGTGGCCGGAGGCCTCCCACACCTTGCGCGGCAGGATCACGGCCGAGTCGAGGCCCACCATGTCGCCACGGCCGCGGACGAACCGCTGCCACCACTGCCGCTTGATGTTCTCCTTCAGCTCGACGCCGAGGGGCCCGTAGTCCCACGCGGAGCGCGATCCGCCGTAGATCTCCCCCGACTGGAAGACGAAGCCACGGCCCTTGGCCAGGGCGATGACGCTGTCGAGACGGGAGGACTGTGCCACGGGATGCTCCAGAGGTCGCCGAGCTGGGTGCCCGGTGCGGAAACGTACCGGGCAAGCGTACCGGCCCCACGGGCCTCGACGGACGGGAGGCGCGGCGCCTGTGGAGAACCCACCTCACCCCACCGGTCTGAAGCCGTCCACCGCCCGCAGCACCTCCGCCACGCGCGTCACGTCCTCCTCGTCGTTCCAGAGGTGGAACGCCAACCGGAGCCGCCCGGCCCGTCCGCTCGCAGTGATCCCCGCAGCCTCGAGTGCACGGAGTGCCGCTCCGTCGGCGTCCGCGAACGTCGTGATGGCCTGGCCGCTCCGAGGCGACCCCAGCGTGTCGGCGAGCCGGTCCGTGAGACGCGTGGCGTGCCTCCAGGACGACACCGGATCGAGTGCGGCGACGTGCCGGAGCGCGGCCACCGCCCCCGGCCATGCCGGCCACGCCGGCGAGACGTCGAACCGACGTGCGTCGTCGGCCAGCCGCATCGCGGGGCCGTAGCAGGACGCCCACACGTCGGCCCCCGCGTACCAGCCGGCCTGCACGGGGCGGAGTCGCTCGAGCGCCACGTCCGAGAACGTCGAGAACGCGACGCCGCGCGGCGCGCACAGCCACTTGTACGCGTGGGTGACGGTGACGTCGAACGGGGCGGCGTCCACCGGGAGCACGCCCGCGGCCTGCGTGAGGTCGCACAGTGTCAGCGCTCCCGAGGTCCGGGCTGCGTCGACCACGGAAGCGGCGTCGGTGACGGCTCCGCTCGAGGACTGCACTGCCGACCACGCGACGAGGGACGTCCCGGGCCGGACCGCGTCGGCGAGCGAGGCGAGCGGGACGCTCCGCACCCGGACCCCGCGGTGCGCCTCGGCGAGGAACGGGAACACGAGCGAGCTGAAGTCGCCCTCGGGGACCACGACCTCGGCGCCGTCCGGCAGCGAAGCGGCGACGACCGCGACCATGGCGGACGTCTGCGACCCCGTCGCGACCCGTGCCCGGTCGACGCCGACGATGCGCGCGAAGAGCGAGCGGCCCTCCTCGACGCGCGCCCCGTAGGCGACCGGCGAGGACGAAGCCCGCGCCCACTCGTCGAGGTCGGCGCGCATCGCCGCGAGGGTGCCGTGCGTGGGGAGGCCGGCGGTGCATGCCGCGAGGTAGCCGGAGCCGTCGACGAAGGAGTCCATGGGTCCCACGGTGGCGTGGCGCCGATCATCACACCAGGGCAGCTTTCTTCGATCCCCCATAACATCGTGTTGTGGACGACCTCGACCCTCAACTCCTCCGCGTGCTGCGGGCCGTCCGCGACGCCGGCTCGATCAGCCGAGCTGCAGCAGTCCTCGGGTACAGCCAACCCGCGGTGAGTCAGCTGCTCGCCCGCGCCGAACGCCGGACCGGCCACGAGCTGGTCCTCCGCGGGGCACGCGGCGTCACGCTGACCGAGTCGGGACGCGTCCTCGCCGACCATGCACTCGCCGTGCAGGCAGCCCTGGCGGCGGCACGGGAGGACCTCGACGCCGTCGGCGGCCTCGCCCGCGGACGGGTGCGGATCGCCGGGTTCCCGAGCGCGTCGTCGACCCTCGTGCCACCCGTGCTCGCCGCGATGGCGGCCACCAGTCCCGGTGTCGTGACCTCGTACGTCGAGGCCGAGCCACCCGAGGCGGTCGAACTCCTCCGCCGCGGCGAGGTGGACGTGGCGCTGACGTTCTCGCACGTCTTGCAGGGGGAGGACATCGGCGCCGATCCGACGCTCACGACCCGGGTGCTCGGGCGCGACCCGCTCGCCCTCGTGACGCCGTCCCCGGCGGTCGAGGCTCCGTCGCACCGTGCGGACCCGGTCGCGGACCTCGCAGCCCACCGCGAGGCACGCTGGATCGGCGGGTGCCCGCGGTGCCGGGGGCATCTGCTCGCGTCGTGCGCCGCGTCCGGGTTCACTCCGGACATCGTCCTCGAGACGGACAACGCCGCGGCGGTCGTCGGGTTGGTCGCGGCGGGCCTCGGCGTGGCACTGCTCCCCCGACTGGCGCTCACCACCACCGTGGTGCCGTCCGGCGTCTCGGTCACGCCCGCCAGCGACGAGCTCGCGCGGCGCGTCGAGGTGGTCGTGGCGCGGGGCGCCGACCGGGTGCCGAGCGTCCGCGCGGCGCTCGACGCGGTCCGCAGCGCGGCCCACCTGCTCGGCTGAGGCGCTCGGCG
>NZ_JAUZED010000185.1 GCF_030705415.1 Curtobacterium sp. A7_M15
GGGGCGCCCCGCGGGCCGCGGGGCGCGGGCCGGCCGCTGCGGAACAGGAGGCGCCGGAGGCGGTGGTGCTCGGCCGCCCCCAACGCGGCCGAGTCCCACCCCGGGATGCCACAGCATGTGTAGCAACTGCTACAAACCCTACACGGGACCCCGGACGACGTCGACCCATCCAGTGGGATCGATGTCCCGTTCTGGTAACGACCGGCGATCAGGCGGCGTCGAGCGCTGCCTCGGCGTCGGCCAGCGCCCGCCGCTCCGACTCGCTGAGCGACTGCCGATCTCGTCGCGCACCGTCGTTGATCTCGACGATGAGCCGACTGAGCCGCGTGGCCGGGTCGCCGGAGTCGGGGTAGGCGTTGTCGGTGCCGATGCGGGCGTGCAACGGCGCCAGCGCTCGCAGCGCGGTCTCCACCCGGCGGGTACGCCGGCAACGCCAGACCTGGTGGCCGATGACGAGCAGGAGCATGCCCGAGGACACGCAGATCACCGCACCCGGCGTCGTGACGTCGTAGGGCAGCGCGAGTGCGCGGGTCAGGGCGAGGTCACCCAGGACGTGCGCGAGGTCCATCACCACGACGACGACCATCCGCACGACACCGAGGAGCCCGCCGAGCACCAGGACCCACAGCCCGACGAGGTCGGTGGTGGTGCGCGCCTCACGCAGGCGCAGCACGCAGATGAGGCCGGTGGCGCCGAGGGCCACCCCCAGGTAGACGGTCTGCGCGATCGAGTAGACCGTCGCCGCGGGGTGCGACCCGGCGGCGAGCATGAAGGTCGTCGTCGTGGCCGGCTTGTCGAGCACGGTGAACGCCACGATCACCACTATGACCACGACCGCGCACGTCGCGACGATCGCGTTCCGGAGCCACGGTCGTGCGGCACCGACGGCCTTCGCCACGCCCCAGAGCAGGGTGCTCGTGCCCGCGACCATCAGGCAGTCGCTGATCACGGTGACGACGTTGAACCCGCCGAACAGCGGGTCGAGCCACAGGTACAGCGGGTCGACGTTGGTGACGATCGTCGCGGCGAACAACAGGAACGTGACCGCGAGCGTGCGGTCCTGCCCGCGCTGGAGGACGAACAGCGTGATCGTGCCCGCGATCAGGAGCAGCGCCTGGACGAGGGAGACGATCACCCGAACACCCCGCGGAACGCACTCGGACGATCGCGGTGTCCGCGGATGAGCCCGGCGAGCCGGTCGGCGAAGACCTCGGCCTCGTGCTCGTACTCGTTCGAGAACAGCCCGCGGGCGAGCGCCCGCTCGACCTTGTACTCCGGCAGGTCCGGGATGACGTCGCGGATGTACGCCGCCTGCGGTGCGTGGTCCTGGTGGCGGTGCAGGATGTGTCCGAGTTCGTGGCCGATGACGAACGACCGGAACGTCTGCGAGGCCGTCGGCGAGATCATCACCAGGTGCTGCCGTTCGAGCGTCGCCACGAAGCCGCACACGGGCTCGGCGGCGAGGAAGGCTTCTTCACGGACGACGATGGGCTTGCCGACCACCTCGGCCGCGGCGGACACGGCCTGGTCGACGTCGGACCACCCCTCTGCCGCGCCGCGAGCCCAGAACGCCTCGACGAGGTCCGTCGGCGCGCTCATGCGACGCTCCCCCGTGCCGATTCCTCCTCGAGCACCTCGGCGATGCGACGGAGCGCCTCGGGCGAGAGCTCACCGGGGAAGGTCCGGGCGGCGAACCCGCTGACACGCGCCGATCGGAGGGAACGGACGAGTGCGAGCTGGGCGCCGATGCGCTCGGGGACGTCGCTGTCCTCGAGCAGGAAGCGCTCGTCGACCTCGAAGAAGCCCGCGAGCAGCCGGAGCAGACCGGTGTCACGGTTGCGACGCCCGTCGCCGGAGAGCATGTACGTCCACTTCGCGCGGGACAGCGAGCCGCCCTGGGCCGCCACGTACTCCTCGATCGCGGCGAACGGGACGGGGGCACCGCGCTGCGCTTCCTCGAAGTCGAGGAGGAGGTTCAGCCGGCGCGCGAGTTCCGCGGCGTCGAGCACGCCACCCCTCGGATCTGCTGTCGCCATGTCGATCGGACTCCTCCCCAGCCGCACGTCGTGCAGGACATGCTAGCGCGAGCCACCGACGAGGACCTCGCTAGCCTCGGTGGTGTGAGCACCGCGTACCCGTCCACGATCGCCGCGGGGGTCGAGCAAGAGATCGTGATCACCAAGTCGCGCTTCATCACGACCGTGGCACCGGTGTCCGGGGTCGCCGATGCCGACCGGGTGATCGCCGAGGTCCGCCGCCGCCGTTGGGACGCCCGGCACAACTGCACCGCCATGGTGACCGGGGTGCTCGGTGACCAGGCTCGGTCGAACGACGACGGTGAACCCTCCGGGACCGCCGGTGTCCCGATGCTCGAGGTGCTCCGACGCCGCGAGCTGACCGACGTCGTCGCGATCGTCACGCGGTACTTCGGGGGCGTGAAGCTCGGCGCCGGCGGTCTCGTCCGCGCCTACTCGACCTCGGTCTCCGAGGCGCTCGACCGGGCGACGCTCGTCCGCCGACGCGCGCTGACCCGGGTGACCGTCGACGTCCCGCACGCCGACGCCGGCCGGATCGACAACGTGCTGCGCGACTGGGTGGGACACCACGGTGCCGTGCTCGGCGACCCCGCGTACGGCGCGGCCGCGACCTTCGAGCTCTGGGTGCCGGGCGACGGCGTCGAACCGCTGCGAGCCGACCTCGCCGCGGCCTCGGCGGGGGCCCTCGACCCCGTGGCCGGTGAGGAGCGCGTGGTCGACGTCCCCATCGACTGATCCGCACGCGATTCCACGCCGGATCGCACTCCGGGCGTGTCCCCTGCCGCCGCACCACAGGCCGGGAACGACGAAGGCCCCGACTCGATGAGCCGGGGCCTTGCTGGTGCACCCCCTCGGACTTGAACCGAGAACCCACTGATTAAGAGTCAGTTGCTCTGCCAATTGAGCTAGAGGTGCATGTTGCGCTTCGCTGCTGCAACGGGAAACAACAATAGCATGGGTTTCGCGTGCTCTTGACCACTCGGGGCACGGACCACGAACAGGAGCCCCATGACCGACCGTCTCGCCGCCGGCGACACCGCCCCCGACTTCACCCTGCCGGACCAGGACGGCACCGAGCACTCGCTCTCGGCCCTGCGTGGCCGGAAGGTCATCGTGTACTTCTACCCGGCGGCGTCGACGCCGGGGTGCACCACCGAGGCGTGCGACTTCCGCGACAACATGTCGTCGCTCCAGGCCGCCGGCTACGAGGTGCTCGGGGTCTCGAAGGACGACCTGCCGGCACTGCAGAGGTTCCAGCACGAACAGGCGCTGACCTTCCCCCTGCTGAGCGACCCCGACCTCGCCGTGCACAAGGCGTACGGCGCGTGGGGCGAGAAGAACAACTACGGGAAGATCGTCACCGGCACGATCCGGTCGACGATCGTCGTCGACGAGGACGGCACCGTGCAGCTCCCCCTGTACAACGTCAAGGCGACGGGACACGTGGCGAGCCTGCGGAAGAAGCTGGGCCTGGTCTAGACCCGACCAGGACGGGACGGGAGGCGCGGTGCCAGCTGGCACCG
>NZ_JAUZED010000186.1 GCF_030705415.1 Curtobacterium sp. A7_M15
GGGCAACGCGCCGCGCACCGCGGGCAACGCGCCGCGCACCGCGGGCAACGACCAGCGGGCAAGCAGCGCGCAGCGGGCAGGCACCGAGCAGCGGGCAGCCCGGCTCGACCAGCGCGCCTGAGCGTGGCACCGTCAGTGCCCGGATCGGGCTGCCGCCCGGGGCCGCTGCACGGATACGCTGACGAACGGTGCGTGCGAGACCACGAACGGCGCGCGCAGCACCGAGGACGGTGCGTGCAGCACCACGACCGCTGCTGGGAGCGACGATGACCGAGACCCGATCCGACTACGACCCGACCCGCTTCCGCGACGTCTTCGAGCACAGCTACACGTACGCCAACGGCTTCGCCCGGAACACCCACCGCTTCGCCGGTCGGCCGGCGCTCCGCGACCCGGACACCGACCGCTCGTGGACGTACGCCGAGCTCGGCGCGGACGTCGACCGCGTCGCCGGGTGGCTCGTGCGGCACGGGGTCGGCCGTGGCTCGGTGGTGATGGTCGAGCTGTTCAACTCCCCCGAGTTCGCGATCCTGTACCTGGCGGCGCACCGCATCGGCGCGGTGTTCTCCCCGACCAACTTCCGGCTCGCACCGGACGAGGTCGCCTTCATCATCGAGGACTCCGCCCCCGTCGTCCTCGTGCACGATGCGTCGCGGAACGCCGAGATCGTCCAAGCACTCGAGACCTCGTCGCACCGCCCGGACCACGTCGTGACCCTCGGCGACGAGCACGACGACTTCGCGACGCTCCTCGCCGGCCACCCCCTCACCGCCGACGAACTCGCCGCGACCCAGCCCCGCAGCACCTACGACGAGACCACGCGCCTGTACACGAGCGGGACGACCGGGCGGCCGAAGCCGGTCCCGCTGCCGAGCCTCGTCGAAGTGCTCAGCGCCCACGACGTGATCATGCACTTCCCGCTGAGCCCGTTCGACAAGACCCTCAACATGTCGCCGCTCTTCCACCGCGGTGGCCTGTACTCCGGCGGCCCGAACCCGGTGTTCTACGTCGGCGCCGAACTCACCACGCTCCGGCACTTCGACGCCGACCGGGTGCTCGACCTGGTCGAGTCCGAACAGCTGACCTTCCTCATCGGCGCTCCGCCGAACCTCGTGCAGCTCGCGAACGCCCAGGAGCAGCGGCCCCGCGACCTGTCCTCCCTGAACGGCATCGTGACGATGGGCGCACCACTGGACCGGGCCGCCGCGCTCCGGTACCAGGAGCTCCTGTCGCCCCGCATCTTCAACGGGTACGGCACGACCGAGACGTTCTGGAACACCTTCCTCCGCCCCGAGGACTTCCCCGACGGTGCCGGGTCGACCGGACGCGCCTCCACCGACGACGACGTCGCCGTGGTCCGGGTCTACGAGGACCGTCTGGCCGACCCGACCGACACCGTGGCGAAGGACGGCTCGGAGATCGGCGAGTTCGCGGTCCGCACCGTGAAGTCCGGGTACTCCTACCGCAACCCCGGTCTCGAGGCCGAGAAGTTCGCGAACGGCTGGTTCTACCCGGGCGACCTCGCCACGTGGGACGAGCACGAGCGGGTGACGATCGTCGGGCGCAAGGACGACATGATCATCTCCGGTGGCGAGAACGTGCACCCCGTCCAGGTCGAGGCCGCGCTGCAGGAGCACCCGGGCGTCGCCGACTCGATCGTGGTCGGTGTCCCGGACGAGCGCTGGGGCGAGGTCGTGACGGCCTTCGTCGTCCGCGCACCGGGGCGGCTGCCCGAGGACGACGTCGAAGCAGCCGCCGTCCTCGAGGAGTGGACCGGCTCGCACCCCGGCCTCGCCCGCTACAAGCGGCCGCGGCTCTACCGGTTCGTCACCGAGCTGCCCTACAACGCGACGGGCAAGAAGGTGCACTACCTCGCGAAGGCGACCGCCGTGGAGGACCAGGCCGCGGGGCGCCTGCTCGCGCCGTGACGGACAGGAGGCGCGGTGCGGGCCGGCACCGCGCCTCCAGGCCGTCAGCGGGTCGCGTCCACCGCGCCTGCCGCGCCTGCCCTACTGGGTCGCGTCCACCCCGCGGTGCGGCGCGTTCCGCGCGAACAGCCCCGGCAGCAGCCCACCGAGCTTCGTGCCGATGCAGAGACTGACGAACGTCGCGAGCGGGGTCGCCAGCGCCTCCGGGTCGAACGTCGCGACCGCGACGAGCCCGACCGTCCCCGGCACGAGCAGCAGGAACGCGGGGAAGAACGAGACCGTCGCCGGGATCGCCGGTACGAGCCGCTCGAGCAACCGCGTCGCGACGAACAGCAGGGCGGCGGTCGCCCCGGTCGCGACGACGCTGCCCCACAGCGGCGTCGTCCCGCTCACGAGCGCGTAGGCCGTGACCATCACCGCGACGGACACGAGCGTCAGCCGCCATCCCGACCGGAAGACCAGGCCGAGACCGACGGCCAGTCCGACCACGGCGACCCACGACACCCAGTAGGACGGCACGGCCTCCCACCCGCCGCGGTCCGTGCCCACGCCGGCGACCTCGCCGACGAGTGCCGCCGAGGACGGGTCGACGTGCAACCCCGTCAGCGCGCTGCCGGACGCGATGCCCGCGGCCATGAAACCGAGCATGATGAGTCCCTGCACGAGCCGCGAGGACCCGGTCACGATGTCCGCCGCGGTGAGCTCGAGCAGGGCGTTGGTGATGAGGGCTCCCGGCACGAACACGGCCACGGGGGCGCAGACGGCGAAGAGCGGGACGTGGTCGAACCCGGTGCCGGCGGCGACGAGCCCGACGATGGTCGTCGACACGAAGGCCGCGAGGAAGGGGATGATCGCCACGGCCTCGCGGAAGCGCCGTAGCAGCAGGCCGATCACGCCCACCAGGGCTCCGACCGCCAGCGCCACGAGGATCGCCCACCACGGGCAACGGAACACCACGGCGAGCCCGGCCGAGGTCAGGGCGTTCCCGAGGATCCACGGCAGCGCGGGCGGAGGGACGGTCCCGGCGCGGATCGCCCGGACCCGCGCGGGGATCTCGGCGAGGGCGATCGAGCCGCTCTCGAGGCGGAGCACGAGCCGGTTCGCCCGTGCGGCCTGGCGGCTCGAGAGTTCGACGCCCTCGGCGTTGACGATGGTGGCGGCACCGGTGGCGACCTCGCTCACCATGACGAGGGCGGGGAGCACCCCGACGGCCAGCGTCGGCCCGACCCCGGCGGCGTCCCGAGCCTTCTCGAGCGCGGACCGGACGTCCGTCACCGAGCTGCCGGCGTCGAGGAGCAGGGCCCCGAGCGTGCCGAGCAGCATGCCGGTGGGGACGGTCTCGCCGTCCACGACCTCGACGTGGGCCTCGGGCCGGCCGAGGGCGTTCCGCAGGTTGGCGAGCGCGCTTCCGAATCCGACCACCCGAGCATCGTAGTGGGGGCGGGTTCGTGGTCGCGCTGGCCCGAGTCTCGGGCGCACCGCCGGTACCCCCGGTGGGACTCGAACCCACAACTCGGCGATTTTAAGTCGCATGCCTCTACCGATTGGGCCACGGGGGCGGGCCGCAACAGCCTACCGACGCGACGAGGCGGTCACCCGCCAGGGTGACC
>NZ_JAUZED010000187.1 GCF_030705415.1 Curtobacterium sp. A7_M15
CGGTGCGGGCCGGCACCGCGCCTCCAGGCCGTCAGACGGTCGCGCCCAGGGCGCGCCGTCAGTGGAACTGCGGGACGATCAGGTAGATGCCGTAGAGGACGGCGGCGCCGGAGACGACGAAGCACGCGATGGACAGCGACCGGTACCAGCGCACGGCGGTCGTGACGTTCGAGGGGTGCGGGAACCCGACCGTCGCCGGACCGATCGTGCCGTCGTCCTTCACGGTGAACTTGCCGGCGCGGGTGTCGGCGGCGCTCCAGAAGCGCAGGCCGATCGAGTAGACGGTGACCACGAAGCACGCGCCGACGAGCGACACGATCGCCACCGTCAGGAAGGCGGCCCAGTCGATCCCCATCAGCGTCGTCCTCCCTTGCGACCGGCCATGCGGCGCAGCGTGCGCTCGCGGCTCAGCTCGGCTCGACGCGCGGCGACGGTCTCGGCGCGCTTCTTGCGCTGCATGTCACGCAGCTCCTTGCGGGTGAACACCGCGTTGGCGGCGACGTCCACCTCGATCGCCGCGGCCTGCTCGTGCGGCTTGCGGAGCGACCACAGGTACAGGCCGAGGATCACCGCGGCACCGACGACCGCGTCGATGACGAGCCCCGTGACGCCGAGGCGGGCGATGCCGGACGCCACCGCACCGACGGCAGCGGCGGCCGGGAGGGTGATGAACCAGGCGATCACGATCTTGCCCGCCGTCGACCACTGGATCTTCGACCCGCGGCGACCGAGACCGGCACCGATGATCGAGCCGGAGGACACCTGCGTGGTGGACAGCGCGAACCCGAGGTGGCTCGAGGCGAGGATCGTGGCCGCGGTCGATGCCTCGGCGGCGAAGCCCTGGGTCGCTCGGATCTCGGTGATGCCCGAGCCGAGCGTGCGGATGATGCGCCACCCGCCGGTGTACGTGCCGAGGGCGATCGCGAGGGCGCAGGCGATGACGACCCAGAACTGCACGCCCTGCTCGGACGACTGCGCCCCCGAGGCGATGAGCGTCAGCGTGATGACGCCCATCGTCTTCTGCGCGTCGTTCGTCCCGTGCGCGAGCGACACCATCGAGCTCGTGAAGACCTGGCCGATGCGGAAGCCGCCACGCTCGTTCGGGAAGACCGGACGACGGGTGATCCGGTAGGCGATCCGGGTGGAGAGGAACGACACCAGCGCCGCGATCACCGGCGAGAGGAACGCGGGGATGATCACGACCGTCAGCAGGGCCGCGTAGTTGACGGCGTCGAACCCGGCGCCGACGATCGCGGCACCGATCAGGCCGCCGAACAGCGCGTGCGAGGACGACGACGGCAGACCGCGCAGCCACGTGATCATGTTCCAGACCACCGCGCCGATGAGCCCGGCGAAGATCATCTCCGGCGTGATCGCCACGCCCCCGGGACCTTCGTTGATGAGGCCGTGCGAGATCGACGTCGCCACCGCGGTGCTGAGGAACGCACCGACGAGGTTGAGCACCGCGGCGACCGTGACGGCCACCTTGGGCTTCATCGCGCCGGTGGCGATCGGTGTCGCCATCGCGTTGGCGGTGTCGTGAAAACCGTTTGTGAAGTCGAAGAAGAGGGCCAACGCGATGACCAGGACGACTATGAGTGTGATGTCCACCGCGGGCAAGTGTCCCAGGCGGGACGCCACCTGGCAAACCCTGCTGGACACCTGCCGTTCATGTCGCCTTCGGACTCGTTCAGGATCGGAACCATTCCGATGGGAGAATGGACGGCATGGACACCGTCGAGCTCCTCATCCTGCTGATCGGATCGCTCGCGGTGACCGGGTTCGCCCGCGCGAAGGGACTGCCGGCTCCCCTGCTCGTGACGGCCGTCGCCCTGGCCGCATCGTTCCTGCCCGGGCTGCCGCCGATCGAGATCGACTCCGAGGTCATCCTGACGCTCATCCTGCCGCCGCTGCTCTACTCGGCAGCGCTCGACGTCTCGTGGCAGAGCTTCCGCCAGTCGATCAAGCAGATCCGGCGCCTCGGCATCTTCCTCGTGATCATCACGGCGCTGGCGGTCGGGCTCGCGGCGTACATCATCATCCCGGACATGGACTGGCCCGCGGCGATCCTGCTCGGCGCGATCGTCGCACCGCCGGACGCGGTGTCCGCGGCGGCGATCGGCCGCAAGCTCGGACTCCCCCGTCGCGTGATGACGGTGCTGTCCGGCGAGAGCCTCATCAACGACGCGGCATCCCTGACGCTGGTGCGGGTGTTCACCCTGATCGCGGCCGGGACCTCCCTGACGATCTGGCAGGACCTCGGGATCTTCGGGCTCGCCATCGGCGTCGGACTGGCGGTCGGCATCGTGCTCGGCGTCCTCGTGCACTGGATCCGGATGCGCATCAACGACCCCGTGGTCGAGACGATCATGAGCATCCTGCTCCCGTTCGTCGCGTACATCCTCGCCGAGGACCTCTCCGGCTCCGGGGTGATCGCGGTCGTGACCGCCGGCCTCTACATCGGCTACAACTCGCCGAAGGAGGGCTACGCGACTCGCCTGCAGGAGCGTCCGCTCTGGACGAGCATCGACGTGATCCTCGAGGGGTTCGTCTTCGCCCTCATCGGGCTCCAGCTCAACACGGTGGTGCAGGACCTGGTCAAGAGCGAGCGCAGCCTCGGGCAGACCCTGACCGCCGCGGCCGTGGTGCTCGTCGTGGTGATCCTCGTGCGGCCGCTCTTCGTGTTCGAGTCGTACGTGCGCAACCGCTTCAACGGGAGGTGGCTCCGACCGCTGCGGATCCGACTGTCCCGCGGCCACCCCTCCCTGCGGTGGATGCGCGGCTCGGCGGAACCGAAGCTCAACTGGCGTGAGCTGACCGTCATCTCGTGGACCGGCATGCGCGGCGTGGTGACGCTCGCCGCCGCGGTGTCGGTCGTGGCGAACCCCGTCGACATCAAGGCGCAGGACACGATCTTCATCATCGCGTTCATCGTGACGGTGGGGACCCTCCTGCTCCAGGGCCTCACGCTGCCCTTCGTCATCCGTGCGCTCAAGGTGCAGGACCCCAGCGAGGACGACGAGGACGTCCGCAGTGAGATGCGCCTGAACCAGCGCACGACCGAAGCCGCGATCGAGCTGCTCGAGAAGCGACGCCCCGACTGGGCGAAGCAGTACGGCGACGAGGCGGTCGGTACCGTCGTGAACCGGCTGAAGGCGCGGCTCGAGCGTCAGGCGGAGACGTTCCGCCGCGACGCCGAGGAAGAGGAGGACGAGGAGCGCAACGCCCCGGTCCGCCTGCGCGGTGCGCAGATCCAGGACATCCGGCGAGAGCTGCTCGACCGCCGACGCGAGATCGTGCTCGAGGAACGCGAGAAGGGGAACCTCGACGAGGAGGTCATGCGCCGCGTGCTCGTGACCCTCGACGCCGAGGAACTCGCGATGGACTCGGCGCAGGCGTCGCGCAGTCGCTCCTGACGGGCGACGGCGGGCGCGGGCCGGCGGGCGCGGGCGGGGGCGGCGGACGCGGGCGC
>NZ_JAUZED010000188.1 GCF_030705415.1 Curtobacterium sp. A7_M15
TCGACGCGCAGCCCACCGTCGCCGCGCGCGTCCGCGTGCAGCCGACCGGGCGGGTGGACGGATGAACGCGACGAACCGGGTCGTCGGCCGGACGGCGCTCGTCCTGGTCGGACTCGCGCTGCTCGTGCTCGGTGTCGGGACGGTCCTCGTCCAGACGCTGCCGTGGGCGGCGACGGCGTGGCACGAGCGTGCCGGAGTGCTCGACGCCCTCGGTACGGATGCCCCGCGCGAGACCTCGGTGACGGCGTGGACCTGGGTCCTCGGCGGGGCCGTGGTGCTCGGGATCCTGGCGATCGTGGTGCTCTCGACGCTCGGCGGCGGCCGGGTCGGGACCGTGGTCGACGACGACGGTTCGGCCGGTGGCGTGGCCGGCTCGGTCCGGATCGACGCCGCCGCGGTGCAGCACGCGCTGTCGTCGGCGATCGGCGCCCTGCCGCAGGTGGGGTCGCTCGCCGTCGACGTGTTCCGGGTCCGGGGTGGCCGGGCGATCCGGATCCGCGTCCGACCCCGCCGCGGGGCGTCGCCGCGGGACATCACGACGGGCGTCGAGGAGATCGTCGCCGACCTGGACGCCCTGCTCGGCGACCGCCTGCCGGTCCTGCTCGAGATCGCCCGCGGGGGCCAGGGCTCCGGTCGCACGGACCGGGTGCACTGAGGTCGACGTGCCCCGCTCGATCGACGGCCTGGCCCGTGCGCGGGGCGACGTCGCGGTGCCCGCGGTCGTCCGGGACGCCGCGCGGGGACGCCCGGTGCAGGCGGTGTGGGTCAACGAGATCGGTGGTCGGACGTTCCGCCTCGGCGAGGACGGCCGGGCCGAGGAGTACGTCAAGGTGCTCCCGCACGCGTACGCGCCGTGGATCGTCGGCGAGGCCGCACGTCTGACCTGGGCCTCACGGTACGCCAGGGTCCCGGAGCTCATCGACCACGGGGTCGACGACGACGGTGCCTGGCTCCGCACGCGGGCGCTGCCGGGGTGGAGCGCGGTGGACCCGAGGTGGCACGACGAACCCCGCACTGCGGTGATCGCGGCCGGCGAGGGGCTCCGGGCGCTGCACGACACCCTGCCGGTGCTCGACTGCCCGTTCGAGTGGTCGACGGTGCAGCGGGCCGGGCGCGCACGAGCCGCCGGCGCCGACCCCGACGCCCTCGGTCCGGAACCGCCCGCGGACCGCGTGGTGGTGTGCCACGGGGACCCGTGCACGCCGAACACCCTGATCGGCGCGGACGGCCGGTTCGCCGGGCACGTGGACCTCGACGCCCTCGGCATCGCCGACCGGTGGGCGGACATCGGCGTCGCGACGATGGCGCTCGGGTGGAACTACGGCCCGGGGTGGGAAGGGCTCTTCCACGAGGCCTACGGGCTGCCCGTCGACGAGGAGCGGACGGCCTGGTACCGGGCGCTGTGGAACCTGGACGACGACGGCATCGAGACCGCGTCCGGCATCGAGACCGCGTCCGGCACCGAGACCGCGTCCGGCACCGAGACCGCCGCCGGGACGAGGCCCGGACCGGACGCCCGCCGGGACGACTAGAAGGCCACGCCCCGCGCCTGCATGAACGGCACCGGGTCGACGGTGGCGCCGTTGACGTGGACCTCGAAGTGCGTGTGGCAGCCGGTCGAGTTGCCGGTCGACCCCACGAGCGCGATCAGCTGACCGGCGGAGACCTGCTGGCCGGGGCTGACGCGGAACCCGCCGTTCACGATGTGCCCGTACGCCGTCTGGACCCCGCCGCCGTGGCTGATCCGGACGTAGTTGCCGTACCCGCCGTACCAACCGGCGTAGTCGACCGTGCCCGCAGCCGCCGCCACGATCGGGGTGGAGCAGCCGCTCGCCAGGTCCGCGCCGTCGTGCTTGATCACCGTGCCGTAGATCGGGTGCACGCGGTACCCGTACGGACTGATCACGTACCCGCTGGCCGGACGGACCCACCCCGTCCCGGAACCGGAGCCCGGCGATCCGCTGGAGCCCGAGCCGCTGCTGCCCGTGCCACCGCCCCCGCCGCCACTTCCGGCGGCGGCGTTCGCGGCGTTCTGGGCCGCGATCGCGCGGAGGTACGCCTCGCGCGCGGCCTTCTCCTCTGCCGCCTTGCGCACCGCCTCGCCCTTGGCGAACTCGGCCTCGGTCCGGACACGGCCGGAGGTCAGCGTCGCGAGCTGCGCGTCGAGGCGCGCCTTGTTGGACTGCTGTTCGTCGTAGGCGGCCTGCACCTTGTCGGCTGCGGCCTGGGAGGCCTGCATGCGGCGCTCGGCCTCGGCCGCGAGGTCGTCGAGCGCCTCGGACGCACGGTCGGCCTGCGCGGTGAGGGACCGGGCGACGGCGGCATCGGCTGTGGCGGCGGCCTCGACCCGCTCGGCCTGTTCGGAGAGCTTGCTCAGCGCACCCAGGTTGTAGAGGAGGTCGCTGGCGTCCTGACCGCCGGAGATCACCGACGCGGTGACGTCGGCGCCGCCGGACCGCGCCATCTGAGCGGCGAACTGTCCCGCCTGGGCGGCGCTCTGCTCGGCGATCTCGGAGTGGTCGTCGGCGTCGGCGCGGAGCCGCTGTTCCTTCTCCGCAGCCTTCTGCGCCTCGCTCTGCGCCTCGTAGAACTCGGAACCGAGCCGTTGTGCCTCGGCCTCGGCAGCCTTCACCTTGCTCGACAGCCCGGAGATGATGCCGCGGATCTCGGTGATCTGGTCCTGCTTGGCGGACTCCTGCCCGCGCGCTGCCATGACCTCGTCCCACGAGGGGTAGGTCGCCGCGCTCGCCACCGGTGCGTCGAGCACGACCGTGCCGACGAGGCCCGCGAGCGCGAGACCGGTGGCGGCGAGTCGGAGGCGGACGGCGGCACGGGGACGGGAGTGGCTGGTGGGACGAGTCACGGCCACGAGCCTATACATCCGTTCAGGCACGATCGGCCGTCGCCGCGCGGCTGTGGACAACTTCGCAGGGCGCGCGTTCAGAAGCCGCGTTGGCGCCGGATCACGTCCGCGCTGTCGACGACGTCCTGCCGCAGCACGGCGGCGCCGGACGTCCCGGCGTAGTCGTACACGTCGAACCCGGTGCAGTGTGTGATGGTCGCGGGCGCGCCGAGCGAGTCCTCGACGGCCGTCGTCCACACGTCGCCGGACCCGATCACCACGAACGTCGGCTCGGCGTCGCGGTAGGCACCCAGGTCGACGAGCCACGGGTAGGTCTGGAACGTGTCGCGCACCTGCAGCAGCCGCACGTTCGTCGACGCGTAGGTGGCGAGCGGGCGGACGGTCCAGAACTGCCCGACGCCGACGACGTCCCTCCCGTCGGCCCAGCGGTCGAGGCACGCGGCCGGGTCGTAGCGCGCCTGGACGACGGCCCGCGCGGTGCTGGGGGCGGTCGCGACCCCGGCGAGCAGGACCCCGGCGGCCGCCAGGGCGAGCGCTGCCC
>NZ_JAUZED010000189.1 GCF_030705415.1 Curtobacterium sp. A7_M15
CGGTCTACGACCTGTCCGGTGACACCGCGTGGCCGGCTCCGGCTGCGACCGTCACCGGTGGCGCCGCGCCGTCCGGGTCCGCCGCGACCGGGTCCTGGCCAGCGCCGTCCGGCGATCCCGTCGCCGTGCCGGTCGCGCAGCCGCAGGCCCGTCCCGCGACGCCGTCCGCAGCCGTTCCGGCGTCGACCGCGTCCTACGGGTACGCCGACGCCGTGACCCAGCGCCTGCCGGTCGTGCCTGCGGAATCGACCACGATCCTCCCGACGGTCGCCCCTGCCGCGACCACCCGCGTGCCAGCGCCGGCCGGCCACGACGAGATCAACTTCACCCGCCACGCGCGCGAGGTCGCCGACCCCGACCTCATCACCGCGCTCGCGCAGGTGGTCTACCAGGGCGCGTCCGACCTGCACCTCACCGCCGACGCAGCCCCGACCGTCCGCGTCGACGGGTCCCTGCGACCGGCGGTGCCGGGCGGTCCGTGGGCACGGAACAAGGTGATCGCCGCCCTCAAGACGCTCCTCTCCGTCGAGCAGGCCGGGCAGTTCGACCACGAGCAGGAACTCGACTTCGCGTACTCGCTGTCGCCCGAGTACCGGTTCCGCGTGAACTACTACCAGCAGCGTGGGAACTGGGGCGCTGCCTTCCGCATCATCCCCACGAAGATCAAGACCCTCAAGGAACTCGGCATCCCGCAGCACGTGGGGGAGTTCGCCAAGTTGCCACGAGGCCTCGTGCTCGTGACCGGGCCGACCGGCTCCGGCAAGTCGACCACGCTCGCCGCCCTCATCGACCTCGTCAACGAGACCCGGGCGGACCACATCGTCACGGTCGAGGACCCGATCGAGTTCATGCACGACCACAAGAAGGCGATCATCAACCAGCGCGAGGTCGGGGCGGACACGCACTCGTTCGCCGCCGCGCTGAAGCACGTGCTCCGTCAGGACCCGGACGTCATCCTCATCGGCGAGCTCCGCGACCTCGAGACGATCTCCGTCGCGCTCACCGCAGCCGAGACCGGGCACCTCGTGTTCGCCACCCTGCACACGCAGAGTGCCCCCGGCACGATCGACCGCGTCATCGACGTCTTCCCGCCGCACCAGCAGGGGCAGATCCGGACGCAGCTCGCCTCGACGCTCGAGGGGGTCGTCTGCCAGACGCTCGTCCCGAAGGCCAACGGCGCTGGTCGGGTCGTCGCCACCGAGATCATGAAGACCACCCCGGCCATCGGGAACCTCGTGCGCGAGGGCAAGACCTACCAGATCACCTCCGCCATGCAGGCCGGGCGTGACATGGGCATGCACACGATGGACCAGGACCTCGCCGAGCTCGTGAACGTCGGCACCGTGACGCGGGCTGCCGCGATGGAGAAGGTGCACGACCTCGAGGGCTTCGACCGGCTCGTGCAGCGCGTCGAGTCCCCGTCCGACTCCTCGGCCGCCGCGATCGCCGCGTCCGAGATCGACTTCGGCGACAAGTACTCAGGAGGCCACTGATGTCGCTCGCCTACGACTACCGGGGGCGCGACGGCGCCGGGAAGCTGGTGAAGGGTCGGCTCGACGCCGCGTCGGAGGGTGCGGTCGTCCAGCGCCTGCGGGGCATGGGGGTCTCGCCGATCGCGATCACCGAGGCGAAGCCCGGCACGGGGTTGCAGACCGAGATCAAGATCCCGGGGTTCGAGAAGCACGTCGGGCTCAAGGACCTGGCGATCATGTCGCGTCAGGCATCGACCATGCTCGCGTCGGGGCTCTCGTTGTTGCGCGCCCTGTCGATCCTCGCCGACCAGACCGACTCCAAGCACCTCGCCGAGCTCCTCGGGAAGATCCGAGACGACGTCGAGCGCGGTGTCTCGTTCTCCGAAGCCGTCGCCAAGTTCCCGTCCGACTTCCCCCCGATCATGATCAACATGATCCGGGCGGGGGAGACCGGCGGCTTCCTCGACAGGGCGATGGACTCCATCGCCACGAACTTCGAGAAGGAGCACAAGCTCCGGACCACCATCCGGTCGGCGATGACCTACCCGACGGTCGTCCTCGTGATGTCGCTCGTCGCCGTCGTGGTCATGCTCGTGTTCATCGTCCCCATCTTCCAGAAGATGTTCGCCGGCCTGGGTGGACAGCTGCCACTGCCGACGATGATGCTGGTCTACGCGTCGCACGCGCTGGTGTGGGTGGGACCGATCCTCGCCGTCGCCGGCATCCTCGGCTGGCTTTGGTACCGGGCGAACAAGAACACCGACCGTGTCCGTGGCTTCCTGGACCCGTTGCGCATGCGACTCCCGATCTTCGGCTCGCTGAACAAGAAGATCGTCATCGCCCGTTTCGCGCGGAACTTCTCGGACATGATCGGCGCTGGAGTTCCTATCCTCCAGGCATTGCAGATCGTCGGTGAAGTGTCGAACAACTTCGTTGTGCAGAAAGCACTCGAACGCGTTCGGGAATCTGTGCGAAAAGGCACGTCGATCGCGGAACCGCTCGGAAATGAAACGGTATTCCCGCAGATGGTCTCGCAAATGGTCGCCGTCGGTGAAGATGCGGGCTCGATGGAATTGATGCTCGAGAAGATCGCGGAGTTCTACGACAACGAGGTCGAGTCGACGACCGAGGCACTGACCTCGCTCATCGAACCGCTGCTCATCGCCTTCCTGGGCGTCGTCGTCGGCGGGATGATCGTCGCGCTGTACCTTCCGATCTTCCAGATCACGAACCTGGTGCATTGACCGTCAGCCCCAGAACGGGGTGCACCATCCGTGCGATGCCCCCGCTTCTGGGGGCATTTCACTGCCCGAAGACCCCCCGTTTTCGGGATTCTGGCGGGAAAGTTGCGCGAATACGCTGATGCCCGGCGGCGAGCAAACGCCGGACAAATCCACCAGACCTTTTCGCACGGATCGGAAACCCCTATGTACTTCCGCCTCATGGGCAAGCTGAACGCTCGCCGCCAGAACCTGCTCGAGGAGAACGAGAAGGGCTTCACCCTGATCGAGCTCCTGGTGGTCGTGATCATCATCGGCATCCTCGCCGCGATCGCGATCCCGGTGTACCTCAACGTGCAGAACAACGCGAAGGACTCGTCCGTGCAGAACGACGTGACGAACCTGAAGACGGCCATCGTGTCGCTGCAGACGGCCGCCAACGGGACCATGCCCTCGGTCTTCAACATCACCACCTCGACGTTCCCGACGCCCACCGTTCCGGCCGGCTCCAGCGCCTCGACCTGGTCGGACGCCGGTGCCACCTTCGGTGCGAACACGACCCGCCTGCAGTGGTCACTCGTCGGCACCAGCGGCTTCTGCATCCAGGGCACGAGCTCGACCACCAAGAACTTCTTCGCGAGCGACACGAAGGGTGTCAACAGCACCAGCTGCTGATGACACACCACCACGAGAGAGACTGAAATGTAC
>NZ_JAUZED010000019.1 GCF_030705415.1 Curtobacterium sp. A7_M15
CGACCCCGCATCCGCCGACTGCGGCTGCGCCGCACCGGCCGCGCGGCCCGCGCGCTGCGCGCGCTCGAGCTCGTCGGCCTCGGCTCCGCCGACCGCCTCGCCACGGGCGACCATGCCGGCCGTGTCGGACAGGGTGATCTGCGGGAGGAACAGCGCGAGCAGGAACGCCACCGCGATGAACGGCAGCAGGTACCAGAACACGGGCGCCAGGGAGTCGGCGTACGCGTTCACGATGCCGTCCTGCACCGCCTCCGGCAGCTTCGCCACGGTCGCCGGGTCGATGCTGCCCGCCGACGAGGCCGCGTCGCTCGCCGAGCCGCCGGCGCCGCGGAACACGTCGGTGAGCGACGTCGTGAGCCGCGCCGTGAAGAGCGCACCGAACACCGCGGTCCCGAGGGAGGCGCCGACCTCGCGGAAGTAGTTGTTCGTCGACGTGGCGGTCCCGACCTGTGAAGCGGGCACGGCGTTCTGCGCCACGAGGACGACCACCTGCATGATGAGCCCGAGCCCCGCACCGAAGACGAACAGGTAGGCGCAGATGAGCCAGATCGGGGTGTCCGCCGCGAGCTGTGTCATGGCGAGCATCGCGAGGGCGACCAGGACCGTCCCGACGATCGGGAACACCCGGTAGCGACCGGTCCTGGTGATCAGGTTGCCGGACGCGATCGAGGTGCCGATCAGGCCCGCCATCATCGGCAGCATCAGGAGACCGGAGACCGCCGCCGAGGTGCCCGACGCCATCTGCAGGAACGTCGGGACGAAGCCGATGGCCGCGAACATGCCGATTCCGAGCACGAGGCCGATTCCGGTCGCGAGCAGGAAGGTGCGGTTCCGGAAGAACGACAGCGGGAGGACCGGGTCCTGCGCCCGCGACTCGACGAGCACGAGGAGCGCGGCAGCGACGACGAGACCGGCGAACCAGGCCCACGTCTCGGGGGCGTCCCACCCGTGGTCCCTGCTGCCGCCGAACTCGGAGAAGAAGACCAGGCACGTCGTCGCGGCGGACATGAGGAGCACGCCGAGGACGTCGATGCGCTTCGTCGCCTTCTTGCTCGGCAGGGTCAGCGCGAACCAGGCCACGAAGAACGCCGCGATGCCGACGGGGATGTTGATGTAGAAGGCCCAGTTCCAGGTGAGGTGGTCGACGAAGAAGCCACCGAGCAGCGGGCCGCCGATCGCCGAGAGGCCGAAGATCGCACCGAGCGGGCCGAGGTACTTGCCGCGCTGGGACGCCGGCACGATGTCCGCGATGATCGCCTGCGACAGGATCATCAGGCCTCCGCCGCCGAGGCCCTGCACGGCGCGGAAGACCACGAGCTGCGTGAAGTCGCCGGCGAAGGCACAGCCCGCCGACGCGATGGTGAACAGCGCGATGGCGACGAGGAAGAGGTTGCGGCGACCGAGGACGTCACCGAACTTGCCGTACACGGGCATCACGATGGTCGAGGCGAGCAGGTACCCGGTCGTCAGCCAGGCCTGGTGCGCGACGCCGCCGAGCTCGCCGACGATGGTCGGCATCGCCGTCGAGACGATGGTCTGGTCGAGGCTGGAGAGCAGCATCCCCGCGATGAGCGCGGAGAAGATGATCCAGATCCGGCGCTGCGTGAGGAGCAGCGGTCCGTCGGAGCCTGGGCGGGCACGCTTGGTCGTGCCCGGCGCGGTCGCGCTCATTCGGTGGTGTCCTGTCCGGTCGTGATGGCCGCCCGCATCAGGCGGAGGTTCTGGGTGAGCAGCTCGTCGAACGCGGGGCCGGTGGCTTCGTCGAACGCGTCGTCGAAGTAGGTCTCCGCCGTCACCTTCAGCAGCCCTGCGGCGGCCTCGGTGACGAGCCGCGCCCGGCGGTCGACGGGGTCGTCCCAGCCGAACCGCGCTCGGACGGCGTCGGCGATCCGACCGAGTTGCACGTCGGTCGCCGAGAGGAACCGGGCGACGAGCGCCGGTTCCCGTTCGAAGACCCCGCGGACGAGGACCTCGTCCGCGCGGTCGATGCCGACCCGGTGGAACTGGTCGATCGCGAGCGCGACGACGGAGTCCAACGGCGCGAGGTCGGCCGCGACGACACCGCCGGCGGCGTAGGCGTCGATGGCTTCGACGTCCGCGTTGATCTCGATGCCGAGCACGGCGTCGTCCTTCGAGGCGAAGTGGTTGAAGAACGTCCGCCGGGACACCCCGACCGTCTCGCAGAGCTGCTCGATCGTGAACCCGTGCAGCCCGTGCTCGATGGTCGCCCGGCGTGCCTCGACGATCATGCGTCGGCGCAGCGCGCGGGTGCGTTCGGTGGTGCTCACCGAACCAGAATTGCACTATCGCGTCAGAAGTGCAACTAAACGATCGGCGACAGCACCTTCTCGAAGCAGAACGACCACGGCATCGTCGCGGCGTAGGGCTCGTACACCGGGATGGGGGTCCAGCCGGTCTTCTCGTAGAGTGCGACGGCCTCGGGCTGCTTGTCGCCGGTCTGCAGGATGAGCCGCGCTGCCCCGTCCTCGCGCCCGACGCGCTCGCACTCGGCGAGGAGCGCGGTGGCCGCGCCCTTGCCCCGGGCAGCCTCGAGGACGATGAGACGCTTCAGCTCGACCTCGTCGCCGAGACGCCGGACGGCGATGTGTCCGAGGGCCTCGCCGTCCTCGTCGATCGCGAGGATCGAGGTGATGACCGTGGCCGGGTCCACGGCGAGCGCGCGACCACGCTCGGCCGTCACCGCCGGGTCCTCGTCGGCGTTCGCGGCCCCGTAGCGCTCGTGCATCTCCTCGTCCATGCGGGCGCGGAGCGCCACACCTCGGGGGTCGTCCCACCGAACGCGTTCGATCGTGATCACGACCGACGATCCTGTCACGGATGCCCGGGTCGGCGCGACGCGTCCCTGCGTTCGGCCGGGCTCGGTCAGTCGCGGGCCGCCAGGTCCGCGACGGGGCCCCGGCCGGCCCGCAGGTCGTCGAGGACCCCGGCCGCGTCGTCGTACACCGCCGCCGCACCGGCGCGGCGCAGTTCGTCCCCGCCGATCCCACCGGTCATCACGGCGACGCAGGGGACGCCGACCCGGCCGGCGGACTCGACGTCCCACATCGCGTCGCCGACCATCACGGCGGCGTCGGCGGACACCCCGACCTTGCGGAGTGCGACCTCGATGATCCCCGGGTCCGGCTTGGCCTGCTCGACGTCCTCCGAACTCGTGACGGCGGTGATCCAGGCCTCGGCGTCGAGCAGTTCGCGGAGCCGCACGAGTTCGGTCTCGGGCGCACTCGTCGCGAGCACGACGGCGTGCCCAGCCTCGGCGACGGACCGCAGCAGCTCGCGCGCACCCGGGAGGAGCCGCAGGCGCGGCATCTGTTCGGCGTAGTACGCGGTGTGGAACTGCTCGACGGTGTCGCGCTGGTCACCCGTGGCGTCCGGCAGCAACTCCTCGAGCAGCTTCGAGGAGTCCATGCCGATCGCGCGGTGGATGCGCCAGGCGTCGACGGACTCGCCGGCCGCGGTGCACGCCCGCCACCAGGCGTCGATGTGTGCGTAGTTCGAGTCGACGAGGGTCCCGTCGATGTCGAAGAGGACGGCGGTGGTGGAGGGTGCGTCGGACATCCCTCCACCATGCCCTGGAGGTGCGGCTCGCCTCACAGGGGCGGCGTCGCGACCGTCAGACGGTGATCGACTCGCTGGCGGGCAGGATCTGCACCGGCACCGGCCCGAGACCGTCCGACCCGAGGAACCGCGCCGCGGACTGCTGACCGAGGTCGCTCAACATCGCCTCGTGGATCTGCACGGCACGCTCGGGTGCGACCGCGCGGACGTAGTCGACGGCCTCGGCGGTGCTCGTCCAGGGACCGCTGGTCGGCAGCAGCAGCGTCGGGACCGGGACGCCCGGCACGAGGTACGCGTCGCCGGGGTGGAAGACGGTGCCGTTCACCAGGTAGCCGACGTTCGCGACGGTCGGGATGTCGCGGTGGATGGTCGCGTGCTCCTCGCCGAAGACCTGCACCGAGAACGGGCCGACCTCGAACGCGTCACCGGCCGAGACGGCGGCGACGCGGCCGTCGTGCGCGCCGAGCTGCTCGACGATCGCGGCCGGACCGCGCACCACGAGGGAGTCGCTCGAGTCGAGGGCGGCACGGACCGCGTCCACGTCGATGTGGTCGAAGTGCTCGTGGGTCACGAGGACGGCGACGGCGGCCGTCGCGAGGTCGGCGGACTCCGGCGTGAACGAGCCCGGGTCGATGACGAGGGTGACGCCGTCCTGCTCGAGGACGACGGTGGCGTGGTTGTACTTCGTCAGCTCCATGCCGACGAGTCTACAACAGTGTTGTACATCTGCGGGGTCGAGCCGGATGAGAGGGCGTTCACCGTTCGAGTCGCGCCGCGATGCGGTCGAACAGTTCCGGCACGCGGGCGAGCGCCCGCCGCTCCGTCTCGGAGAACTCGGAAGCGATGACGGACGCGAAGGCCCCGGCCCTCGCGCTCCGCTCCCGGAGCATGACCGTGCGGCCGGTCTCCGTCAACCGGATGACCGAGACGCGCCGGTCGCCGTCCGAGACACCCCGCTCCACGAAGCCGCGCTCCTCGAGCTCCGCCACCGTCCGCGACTGCCCCTGGTGCTTCACCCCACGGGCGCGGGCGAGCTCGGCGATGGTCTGCGGCCCCTGCCGGTCGAGCAGTCCCAGGCTCGCGCTCTGCGCCTGCGGCAGCTCGTCGGTGAGTGCCCGGGTGGCCCGCACGATCCGCCCGATCGACTCGCGGAGTTCCTCGGCGAGGTCGTCCGGAGTCGTCGTCATGCCCTCGACCGTACCGCCGGTCCCCGCGCGGGCGGCGACGCCGGACGTAACCCGGTGCCGGACAGGCCGCCGCGCGACGAAGTGTGACGCGCCTCCGGGCCGGATCCGCAGTCCACGACGCAACGCGACGAAACCCGGGGACACGACCCGTCACCGAGGGTGCGGAGGCCGCACCGGCGACCCGATCATCGGGTCCCATGACCACCACCACCGCACCAGCCCGCGCCGACCGCGCAGCGGACCTGGTCGACGCGCTCGGACGCCTGCACCCCGACATCGAGGTGCGCCCCGCCGGCCGTGCGACGGGCGCCTACCGGTACGACGCCGGCACCGCGCCCCGCAACGGCGCGTCCGCCGAGGGCGACGGACCTGCGGTCGCGTTCCCGACCGACGCCGCCGCGGTCCAGGCGGTCGTCCGGCTCGCTGGCGAACACGGCGTCTCGATCGTGCCGCGCGGTGCCGGCTCCGGGCTCTCCGGCGGCGCCACCGCCACCCGGGACCAACTCGTGGTCTCCACCGAACGCCTCGACCGCATCGTCGAGGTCGCACCGTTGGACGAGGTCGCCGTCGTCGAACCCGGCGTCGTGAACGCGGCGCTCAACGCCCACCTCGAGCCGTACGGGCTGTTCTACGCACCCGACCCGGCCAGCTTCGAGATCTCGACGATCGGCGGCAACATCGCGACGAACGCCGGCGGCCTGCGCTGCGCGGGGTACGGGGTGACGCGGGAGTCGGTGCTCGGCCTCGACGTCGTGCTCGCGGACGGCAGCCTGGTCTCCGTCGGCCACCGCTCGGTGAAGGGCGTGAACGGTCTCGACCTGACCTCGTTGTTCGTGGGCTCCGAGGGGGTGCTCGGCATCGTCGTCCGCGCGATCGTCCGGCTCCGGCCGATCCCGGTCGCCCGCCGGACCGTCTCCGCCTTCTTCCCGAGCACGTCCGCCGGGCTCGACGGGCTCGACGCGATCACGCGCTCGCCGGTCCGCCCCACCGTCGTGGAGTTCTTCGACGAACCGAGTCTCACAGCCATCGACGCCTTCAGCGGGACGGCGCTGCGGGACCGTGGCGCGTCGCTCGTGCTCGTCGAGCTCGACGGCTACGGCATCGACGAGCAGACCGCCGACCTCACCATTGCACTCAGCGGGGCCGGCGCCGTGGTCACCGCCGAGACCGACGAGGACGGGCACGCACTGTGGGAGCTGCGCCGCCACGGCCGCGGGCACACCGAGCCGCAGTGGTTCGTGGGCGAGGACATCGCCGTGCCGAAGTCGCGGCTCCGGGACGTCTACTCCCGCTTCGCCGAGCTCGAGGAGCGCTTCGACGTGCGGGTCTCGGCGGTGTCGCACGCCGGTGACGGCAACCTCCACCCCGCGATCACGCGGGCCATCGGCGACGCCGACCCCGCCGACCGCCCGGTCGCGCTCGACGAGGCCGCGACCGAACTCGTCCGCATCGCCCTCGCCGCCGGCGGCACCGTCACCGGCGAGCACGGCATCGGCACCGTGAAGCGGGAGTGGGCGGCGCTCGAGCTGTCGCCGCGGCACCTCGCCGCACAGCGGGCACTCAAGGACGCCCTCGACCCGGCCGGTCTGCTCAACCCCGGCAAGGCCATCTGACCCGCTCCTCCGACCACCCCGACCCCACCCCTGCCCCACCCGATCCGACAGGAACCCCATGACCGACTCACCCCGCTGGCGCCGGCCCCTCGCCGGTCTCGCGATCGCCGCCGCCGCGGCCCTCGTCCTCACCGCGTGCTCCTCCGGCTCGCAGGCGTCGTCGACGGCGTCCGGCAAGCCCGTCGAGGGCGGCAACCTCACCTTCCTCATCCAGGGCTACGACAACGGCTTCGTGTCGAGCAAGAGCGCGATCTCGAGCTACGAGGGAAACCTCTGGGGAGAGATCACCGACAAGCTCGTGTACGTCGACGCGAAGGGGAAGACCAGCCCGTGGATCGCGACGAGCTGGGACCAGTCCGACGACGCGAAGCACTTCACGCTGCACCTCCGGAAGGGCGTGACGTTCTCGGACGGCACCGCCCTCGACGCCCAGGCCGTGGTCGACAACATCGACCTCTGGGCCCACGGCGACGCCGACCGGGGCATCAGCAAGGTCGGGCTCTTCCCGTCGAGCACCTTCGTCGGGGCGACGGCGACCGACGACCACACCGTCGAGGTCGACTTCTCGTCGCCCGCCCTCGGGTTCATCCCGACGCTCGGGTACCACGGCTCGATCCTGCTCTCGCCGAAGACCCTCGCGTTGCCCCTCGACCAGCAGGCCGACCTGTCGAAGGAGATCGGATCCGGGCCGTTCACGGTCGAGTCGTACAAGGAGGGCGAGGAGTACGTCCTGGCGAAGCGGAAGGACTACGACTGGGGTCCCGCGGCGCTCGGGCACACCGGTGCGCCGTACCTGGACACCCTGACCTACAAGGTGATCAAGGACGAGTCGGTCCGGACCCAGGCGGTCGTCGCCGGCCAGGCGGACGTGTCGTTCAACGTCGAGCCGCAGGAGATCGACTCGCTGAAGTCGCAGGGCTTCACGGTCGACACCCCGCGCTACCTCGGCTTCACCGACGGCTTCAAGGTCGACACCACCGCGTTCCCGACGAACGACGCCGCGGTCCGCAAGGCGATCCAGATCGGCATCGACCGGAAGGCCATCCTGAAGACCGTCTACACGTCGGACTGGCAGGCCGCCACGTCGTTCGTCCAGGGCAACGTCCCGGAGGTCGCCGACGAGTCCGACCTGCTGGCGTACGACCCGGACCGGGCGGAGCAGCTGCTCGACGACGCCGGCTGGACGAAGGGCGCGGACGGCACGCGACAGAAGGACGGCAAGGACCTCGAGTTCACGCTCTCGCCGAACCCGTACGTCCCGTCGACCCAGGCCGAGGACGAACTGATCGCACAGCAACTCGCGAAGATCGGTGTGCATGTGCGACTCAAGGTCGTCGACGTCGCCGGGTACGCCGCCGTGCAGGCTTCGAACCCGCCGCTCTACCAGACCTCCCGCAGCTTCGTCGACGTCGGGACGGTCGCCGGGGTGCTGACCAGCCAGAACGGCGGCGAGGACTGGTTCGGCCTCGGCACGAGCGACGCGAAGCTCAACGAGCTGTCCACCGCGGTGGCCACTGCGTCCGACGAGACCGAGCGGAAGCAGGTCGCCGCCCGACTGCAGCAGTACGTGCTCGAGCAGGGCTACTACGTACCGACCGTGCAGCTCGTGCAGCGCCTGTACCTCATCTCGCCGAAGGTGCACGGGACGAAGTACAACGGCCTCGCCTACGCGAACTTCGCGACCGCCTGGATCGAGCGGTAGTCGTGTCGTACCTCCGGTACGCGCTGCTGCGGGTCGCGCAGGCCCTCGTCGTGGTCCTGCTGGCGTACGTGCTCACCTTCCTGGTGATCAGCGTGCTGCCCGGCGACGCCGTGACGAACGCGCTGCGCGACCCCCAGAGCGGACTCAGTGGACAGGACATCGCGAAGATCGTGTCCTACTACGGCCTCGACCAGCCCGTGCTGCTGCAGCTCTGGCTGTCGCTGTCCCGCTTCGCGGTCGGGCAGCTCGGGTTCTCGCTGCAGTCGAACCTGCCCGTGTCGCAGGTCATCGCCGGCTCGCTGCCGTCGACCCTCGTCCTCGCCGGCACGGCCCTGCTCGTGTCGATCGTCTTCGCGGTCGGCATCGCGTACGGCTCGCAGTACGCTCCGGGCGCCTGGCTCCGGAACGCGCTGCGATCGGTGCCGTCGTTCTTCCTCTCCGTGCCGAACTTCGTGATCGGCCTGGTGCTCATCTCGTGGTTCGCGTTCCGACTGCACACCTTCGCCGTGATCGAGCCGGACAGCCCCGTCGCGACGTTCTTCGCGGCCGTCACGCTGGCGATCCCGGTGTCCGCGCCGCTGGCCGAGGTCCTGATCGCGAACCTCGACCACGAGTCCCGGCAGGAGTACGCGATCGTCGCCCGGTCCCGCGGGCTCTCGCGGACGGGCCTGTTCGCACGACACCTGGTGAAGCCGTCGCTCCTGCCCGCGGTGACGATGGTCGCGCTCGTCGTCGGAGAACTGCTCGGCGGGTCCGTGATCACCGAGACCATCTTCGGCCGCGACGGCATCGGCGTGGTCGTGCAGAAGGCGGTCACCACGCAGGACGTCCCGGTGCTGCAGGCCGTCGTGTCCCTCGCCGCGGTGGTCTTCGTGGTCGTGAACCTGCTCGCCGACCTCGTGTCGCCGCTGCTCGACCCCCGCGTCTCGCTGCGGGCGGCGTCGACGAAGGCGCTGGGGGCCCCAGCAGCGACGGCGGCCCCGAAGGCGCGGGTGTCGGCATGAGCGCGGACCTCACCACCGTCCGGGTGTCCACGACGGCGTCGTCCGCGACCCGACCGAAGCGCCGCGGCACCGTGGTGCCGCCGACCGTGCTGCTCTCGTTCGCCGTGCTCGTGGTCGTGCTGCTGTGGTCACTCGCTCCCGGGTTGTTCACGGGGCAGAGCGCCGTCACGGGGGACACCGCGGCCAAGCTCCAGGCGCCGTCGGCCGCGCACTGGTTCGGCACCGACTACCTCGGCCGCGACCTCTACGCCCGGGTGGTCCACGGCACCGCGTCCTCGGTGACCAGCGCGCTCGTCGCGGTGGCCATCGGCCTGGTCGTCGGCGGCCTGATCGGCCTCGCCAGTGGGTTCCTGCGAGGCTGGGTGGACCTCCTCCTCGGCCGCGTCGTCGACGTCCTGCTCGCGATCCCGGGGTTCCTGCTGGCCGTGGTCATCGTCAGCTCGCTCGGCTTCCACACGATCAACGCCGCGATCGCCACGGGCATCTCGGCCGTCGCCGCCTTCGCCCGGCTCGCCCGTGCGGAGACGCTCAAGGCGCGGGGATCGACGTTCGTCGAGGCCTCGACCCTGGTCGGCGGCTCCGGTGCGCACGCCCTCTTCCGGCACGTGCTGCCGAACGCGTACCGGTCGGTGCTCGCGCTGGCCGTGCTCAACCTCGGCACGTCGATCCTCGTGATCGCGTCGCTCGCCTTCCTCGGGTACGGAGATGCCCCACCCGCGTCGGACTGGGGGCTCCTGGTGGCCTCCGGCAAGACGTACCCGACGGCACCGTGGCTCGTGTACGCCCCGGCCGTCGTCATCGTCCTCACCGTGCTCTCGGTGAACCGGATCAGCCGTTGGCTGCGGAAGGCGGGTCGGTCATGACGGTCCTGGAGGAACGGATCACCACGGACACGCTGCTCACGGTGAGCGGGTTGACGGTCGCGTACGGCGGGACACGGGTCGTGCACGGCGTCGACTTCACCGTCGGCCGCGGGCGCACCGTGGCCGTCATCGGCGAGTCCGGTTCGGGCAAGTCGACGATCGCGAAGGCGGTACTCGGCCTGCTCCCCGCGGGGTCGACGGTCAGCGGATCGGTCGACTTCGCCGGCGACGACCTCGTCACGCTGCCCGACCAGCGCTTCCGGGCACTGCGCGGACGCCGGATCGGGTTCATCCCGCAGGACCCGGCGACGGCACTCAACCCGGTCCGGACGATCGGCTCGCAGGCGCTCGAAGCGGCCGCGCTCACCGACGCCCCCACCGTCGAGGCACGACGGGCCGCGGTGCTCGCCGTCTTCGAACGCGTCGGGCTCACCGATCCCGAGCGGGTGTGGCGGTCGTACCCGCACGAGCTGTCCGGCGGCATGCTCCAGCGCGTGCTCATCGGGTTGACCGTCCTGCCCGAACCGGACCTCGTCGTGGCGGACGAGCCGACGAGCGCCCTCGACGTGACGATCCAGAAGCGCATCCTCGACCTGCTCCAGCAGCTCCGGGCCGAGCGGGGCATCAGTCTGCTGTTCATCACCCACGACCTCGCCGTCGCGGCCGAACGAGCCGACGACCTCGTCGTGCTGCGGGACGGCGTCGTCGAGGAGCAGGGTCCCGCCGCCCGGGTGTTCCGCGCCCCGCGGTCCGAGTACGCCCGCCTGCTGCGAGCCGACGTCCCCGCGCTCAGCCCGGACCGGTACCGATCGACCGACGTCGCGCGCTCTCGCTCCGCGAGCGATCGTCCCGCGCACATCTCGGTGTCCGGCGTCGCCCGCCACTACGGTCACGGCGACCGCACCGTCCGGGCCGTCGACGGCGTCTCGTTCGACGTCCGTGCCGGGACCACGCACGCGCTCGTCGGCGAGTCCGGCTCCGGCAAGACGACGACCGTCCGCATGCTGCTCGGCCTGGAGCGTCCCGACGCGGGCCGCATCGCCGTCGACGGCGTCGAGGTGCACGGACGCTCGAAGGCCGACCTGCGCCGCGTCCGCCGGCAGCTGCAGCTCGTCTACCAGAACCCGTTCACGTCGCTCGATCCGACGTGGCAGGTGCGACGGATCGTCGGTGAACCGCTCGACCGCTTCCGGGTCGGCACCCGGGCGTCCCGGGCCGCTGCCGTCCGCGAGGCGCTCGACTCCGTCGGCCTGGACGACCGGTACCTGCGCCGCCGCCCCACCGACCTGTCCGGCGGGCAACGGCAGCGGGTCGCGATCGCCCGCGCCCTCGTCCTCCGGCCCGAGGTCGTCGTGCTCGACGAACCGACGAGCGCGCTCGACGTCACGGTGCAGGCCGGGATCATCGGGCTGCTCACCCGGTTGCAGCGGGAACTCGGGCTGACCTACCTGTTCGTGTCGCACGACCTCGCGCTCGTCCGGCAGGTCGCCGACACCGTCACGGTGCTGCGGCACGGCCGGGTCGTCGAGTCCGGGCCGGTGAGGCGGGTGTTCCACGACCCCCGGCACGAGTACACGCGCAGCCTGCTCGACGCCGTTCCGGCAGCCAGCTGAAGGAGAAGCCATGACGATCACCACCACCGGCACCAAGCCGTCCCTCATCCGGGCGTTCACCGCGCCGAAGGGGTTCGGCGACCAGACGCTGCGCGACCCGCGGCCCGATGCGATCGAGCTGCTCGGCGGCATCCCCGACCCGGGTGTGCTGCCCGCGGCGGAGCTCGCCGAGGCCACCGCGCGCGTCCTGTCCCGTCCGGGCCTGCCGGCACTGCAGTACTCGCGGACGGCCGGCATCTCCCCGATCCGCGAGTGGATCGCCGCTCGCGAGGGCGTCCCCGTCGACCGGATCGTGATCACGAACGGCGCGTTCCACGGCCTCGCCCTGGCGATCCAGGTCGTCCTCGAGCGCGGTGACCTCGTCGCGGTCGACAACCCCGTGTTCCCGCTGTTCCTCCGCGGCCTGGAGCTGGCCGACGCCGTCACGCTGCCGATCCCGGTGGGTCCGGACGGCCTCGACCTCGACCTCCTCGAGCGCGAGCTGGAGGCGGGTGCCAGGCCCCGCGCGCTGTACACCGTGCCGGACTTCCACAACCCGACGCAGGGCACCCTGCCGGCCGCCGCACGAGCACGCCTCGTCGCCCTCGCCGAGCGGTACGACTTCGTCGTGTTCGCCGACAACCCCTACCGCGAGCTCTGGTACGGCGACGGCCCGGAACCCGTCGACGCCTTCAACCACTCCGAGCACGTCGTGCACGTCAACACGTTCACGAAGGCCCTCGGCCCCGGGCTGCGGCTCGGCTGGATCGTCGTGCCGGAGCGGTTCGCGGGCGACGTCGTAGCGCTCCGGAGCCGGCAGGACTCGCACAGCTCGACGTTCGTGCAGGCCGTCATCGGCGAGCTCGTGACGGCGGACGACTCCCTGTTCGACCGCACCCTCGACCGGGCGCGCGCGCTGTACCGCGGTCGCGCCGAGACCCTCGCGTCGGCGCTGGCCGACGCGGCCCCGGGCGTCTTCGACGTGACGGTCCCCGGCGGCGGGCTCTTCCTCTGGCCACGGATCACCGACGACCGGATCGACGCGGACGCCCTCGCGGCAGCGGCGAGCGCCGAGGGCGTCGAGTACCAGCGCGGCGCGTTCTTCCCCTCCGGGCCGGGCACCGACGCGGACCGGCACCTCCGACTCGCCTACGGCCACGTCGACGAGGAGCGGCTGCGTCTGGCGGCGACCCGCCTGGGACGTGCCGTCGCGCGCTCGTGACGTGACCGGGGACGGACTGGAGGCGGGGGGGGCGCCCGGGCCCGGGCCGCCCGGGCGCGCCCGTCGCGCGGGGGCTGGGCGGCCGCCCGGCGGGCGCGGCCGCGCCCCCCCCCCCCCCCCCCTCCAGGATCGACGCCGGTCGCGTCAGCTGCTGCGCACGTCCTCCGCAGCGCCCTGCGCGTGGTCCTTCACGTCGGACGCGGCGCCCTGTGCCTCGTCCTTGACGGTCTGGGCTGCGTCCTGCGCGGTGTCCTTGAGGTCCTGCGCGTGCTCCTTCGCCACGTCGCCGAGCTGCGAACCGACGTCCTTCGCCTGTTCCTTGACGTCCTCGACGAGGGGTGCGGCCTTGTCCTTGAGCTCGCCGGCCAGCTCCTCCTCCTTGTCCGAGGTGGGGATGAGCGACGACGCGAGCCATCCGGCGCCGAACGCGATCAGTCCGACGGCCAGCGGGTTGCCCTTGGCCTTCTCGACGCCCTTGTGCGCGACGTCCTTGGCGTGGTCGGCCGCTCCCGACGCCGAGTCGGAGACGCCCGACCGTGCCGACCCGGCCGCGCCCATCACGGACTCGCGGGCGTTCTGGAACCGGCTCTTGACCTTCTCGGTCTGCCGGTGGGCGATCGCGGACGGACTGACCTTGTCGGCGAGGGCGTCGACGTCGGAGCCGAGTTCGCCGCGGGTGCGCTCGATGTCGGCGCGGATCTCGTCTGGGGTGCTCATGGCTTCCTCCCGGTGGTGGGCTTGAGTGCTTCGGGGACTTCCTTGACGGTCTCGACCGTCTGCGGGGCGCCCTGGATCTCCTTGATCTCCTTGCGGCCGCGGACGGCCAGGACCGCGGCGACGATCGCGTAGACCGCGGCCACGATGAGCGCGGACCAGGCGTTGCCGACGAGGTACCCGAGGCCCCACCACGCTGCGATCGACAGGAACAGGAGTGCGAACAGCGCCGTGAGACCGGCACCGCCGAACATGCCGCCGGCCTTGCCCGCCTTCTTCGCGGACTCGGTCAGCTCGGCCTTGGCGAGCGCGACCTCCTGCCGGAACAGGGTCGACAGGTCGCTGGACACCTCGGAGAGGAGCTCGCCGAGCGGTGTCGTCGCGGCGCGTTCCTCGGGTCCGGGCGCTCCCGGGGGTGCGGGGTGGGTCATGCGCCGTCCGCTTCCTTCTCGTGCTTGACCTCGGTCGCGAGGGCCTTCGTCAGCCGTCCGGCGAGGATGCCGGCGCCGGCGGCGAGGGCGATGAACGTCCCGGGACGCTTCGCGGCGAAGGACTTCACCTCGTCGAGGAGCGAGCCCGGGTCGCGGTTCTCGAGGAACCCGGCCGCGGTGCTCGCGCGGCCGGACAGGTCGCGGACGACCTTGGCGGCGAGGCCCTGCTCGTCGTCGTTGTCCGCCATCCGGCCGAGCTGCTCGCCGATGCTGCGGAGTCCGCCGGCGGCTCGCTGCTGCTGGTCGGCGGCCTGCTCCTTGAGCGTCTCGGTCGCCTGGCCGTAGAGCTGCTTGGCGTGGTCGGTCGCCTCGGACGCGACGTTCGACGCCTGCTCCTTGGCGGTGCCCGCGACGTCGGCGGCCTTGGCCTTCGCGTCGCCCGCGACGTCCTGTGCGGCGCTCTTCGCCTGGTCGGCCGTGGCGCCGCCGGACGTGCCGGTCGTGCCGGTCGTGCCGGTCGTCGACCCGGAGCCGCCGGGGCCCGTCGTGGGCGCGCCCGAGATCCCGGTCGTCGCGGGCGGCAGCTGTTCGTCTGCGGGGATCGCGTCGAGGGGCGCGTCGAACGGCACCTCGGCCACGTCGTCGCCGTACGCGTCGTACGTCAGCGGAGCGTCGGGGTCCGTCGACCGCGGGGCGGGCGTGCCGCTCGCGAAGCTCGGGACGGTGACGCCGGGGTGGATCTCGTGCCCGTCGGACGCCGCGGTGCGGTCGTGGATGGGCGTCCCCGAGTCGTTCCCGGGTGGGTTCGTGGTCATGGTCAGCCTTCCGGTCGTCGTCGCTCCCGGTGTGCACCGGGGCGTTGCGACACCGACCGTGCGCGTACGACTCTGTGGTGCTGCCCAGGATCGCCACCAAGCGCGGGACGTTCGTCCGCTCAGCGCGGACGCGCCGGACGAGAGCGTCCACCGGGACGCTCCTGCGCGCTTCCGTCAGGGGCTCCTCAGACCCCTCGCGGCTCCGCGGTGGTACCGACGTGGAGGATGCGGTCACGGATGACGTCCGCCGCACGGTCGTCGGCCGCCACCACGACGCGCACCGCCGGCCCGTCCGCAGCGGGGACGGTCCGGCCGTGCTCGGCGCCATCGACCACCACGTCGAGCGGTGTGTCCCGGACGGTGGGCTGGACCTCGCCCGCCGCGATGGCTGCCGCCAGCGGGTCGTGCAGCGGCGCACGGCGGACGTGGTCGACGGACTCGTAGAAGTCGACGTAGCTGCGGAGCATCGTGCCGAGCGCGACCCGGAGCGCATCACCGGCCGCCGTGAACCGGTCGGCATCGGTGTCGTCGAAGCGGTGCTGACGGGTGACGTCGAGCGGCACGAGCACGAGGTCGAAACCGGCGCGGAGGACACGCCTGGCGGCCTCGGCGTCGTTGTGGACGTTCGCCTCGGCGGTCGGTGACACGTTGCCCGCGTCCCACACGGCACCACCCATGATCGTCAGCGTGCCGACGAGCTCCGGCAGGCGAGGCTCGGCGTCGAGTGCGACGGCGAGGTTCGTGAGCGGCCCGATGGCCAGGACGTCGAGCTTCCGGTCGCCGGCGGCGTGGTCGCGGGCCAGACGCACGAGCAGTTCGGCGGCAGGGTCCTCCGCCGCGGCGACCCCCGGCGGGAGGTCGACCCCGCCGATGCCGTTCGCCCCGTGGACGTGCGGCGCGCCACCGCCGTACGAGCCGCCGATCGGGTCGTGGGCGCCGACCGCGACGGGCACCGTCCGCCCGCACAGGGCCAGCAGCGCCGCGGTGTTGACGGCTGCGGTCGCGGCGTCGGTGTTGCCGGAGACCGTGCCGATGCCGACGAGGTCGACGTGCGGGACGTCGAGCAGGTACGTCAGCGCCAGGGCGTCGTCGACACCGGTGTCGCAGTCGAGGAAGAGCGGGATGGTCGGCGTGGTCACCCGGTCATCCTCCCATCGCCGCCCGGTGCCCCTGAGGACACGATCGGGTGACGATCGCAGCGGCCCGCCCACCGACCCGGGTACCGTCGGCCGCGGGGCAGCCGATCGACCGAGCGGCCGCGGAACGAGGGGGAGCACATGCGACGGAACACGACCATCGGAGCCACGGCGATCGCGCTCGCGCTCCCGGCACTGGTCCTCAGCGGCTGCGCGCAGGCGACGAGCGGCACCGGCGCCGCTCCGACCGGGACGACGTCCGCGAGCACCACGGGCACCAGCGCCTCCCCGACCGCCCCGGCCTCGACGCCGCGGCCGACCTCGACGATCACCCCGGTCCCGGGCGTCGACGACGACGCCGGCAGGCTCCCGGAGTCGTGCGAGGGACTCATCACGGCCGGCAAGTGGGACACGGCCTTCGCGGACGCCCCGCTCAACGACCCGGCCGTGGTCGGCGACCCGGTGCAGACGCCGAAGGACGACCTCACGCCCGTGCTCCAGCCGGACGGCAAGCAGCTGTACTGCGTCTGGCGGGACCCGCGGGCCGACACGACGTTCCTGTCGATCCGGGTCGCGGTCGTCGACTCGACGAAGGCCTACGAGCACCTGAAGACGGCGCTGTCCGGGTACGACTGCTCACTCGACGGCTACGGGTACCGCTGCCAGAAGGTCTCGCAGAACAGCCAGTACCCGGTCACCGACGGCGACACCTACTACACCCGCGGCGACGTCGGCATTCACGTCCAGCAGTCGAACGTCACGACGTCGGGCCTGCTCGACGACGTCATCGCGCACGTCTTCTAGCGGTCGGCGGGCCGCGATCGGATGTGCGCCCGCTCACCCTGCGGCCCGTACAGGCACAGCACCTCGGTGACCTCGTCCGTGGTGTTCCCGACCCAGTGCGGGGTGTGCGTGTCGAACTCGACGACCTCGCCCGGACCGAGGTCGAAGTCACGGTCGCCGAGCAGCAACCGGAGCCGTCCGGACAGCACGTAGAGCCACTCGTAGCCCTCGTGCGTCCGGAGGGTCCGGTCGACGTTCGCCGGTCCGGGCGGGATCAGCTGCTTGAACGAGCGCACGCCACCGGTCCGTCGGGTGAGCGGCACCACGACCCGACCGCCGTGCACCTCCGGCGCGAGGTGCACCCGCGGATCGCCCGTCCTCGGCGCCCCGACCAGGTCGTCCAGCGGCACCTGGTACGCCCGCGCGAGCGGCAGGAGGAGTTCGAGCGTGGGCTTGCGGTGCCCCGACTCGAGCCGAGACAGCGTCGACACCGAGATGCCGGTCTCGGCGGCGAGCGCCGCGAGCGTGACGTCCCGGCGGGTCCGCAGCGCACGCAGGCGCGCACCGACCGCGTCGACGACCTGGGCCGTCGTCCGAGGGGTGATCCGTTCCTCCCGATCCGTCGCCACGGGGCCATGTTGCCAGACCGGCAAGGAAGTTTGCCAGCTGGCGACACGCATCCGCAGGATGCACGCATGCGTGATCACTACGACGTCATCGTCATCGGCGGAGCAGCCGCCGGTCTGTCAGCAGCACTCGTCCTCGGCCGTTCGCGGCGGTCGGTCCTCGTCGTCGACTCCGGCGAGCCCCGGAACGCCCGAGCCGAGGGGGTCCACAACTACTTGGGGCGCGAGGGCGCCTCGCCAGCGGAGCTGGGTGCGGTCGGCCGCGACGAGGTGGCGGCCTACGGCGTCGAGGTGACGACCGGGAGGATCGTGGCCGCGTCCGGCACCGACGGTGACGACGTCGACCCGGTCGGCTTCTCGGTCACGCTGCAGTCGGGTGCGGTCGTCGCCGCGCGCAGGCTGGTCGTCGCCTCCGGCGCCGAGGACGTCCTGGCGGACGTCCCGGGCCTCGCCGAGCAGTGGGGGCGTGGCGTGGTGCACTGCCCGTTCTGCCACGGGTGGGAGATCCGCGACCAGCGCATCGGCGTGCTCGTGACGTCGCCGATCGGGGCGCACCAGGTGCTCATGTTCCGCGCGCTGAGCGAGGACGTGACGGCGTTCGTCACCGACGCGGGGCTCCTCGACGACACCACACTCGCCGGTTTTGCTGCCCGGGGCGTCGGGGTCGTGACGGGACCCGTGCGCGAAGTGGTGTCCGAGGGCGACCGGCTCACCGGGGTCTCCACGGCGTCCGGCGAGTTCGTCGCGCTCGACGCCCTGGCCGCGGCGAGCACGGCCGAGGCACGCATCGGGTTCCTCGAGGGGCTCGGGCTCGAGGCCACCGACCAGTTCACGGGCGACCACCGGTACGCGAGCGCCCTGACCGTGGACGCCGCCGGGCAGACGAGTGTCCGGGGCGTCTACGCTGCCGGGAACGTGGCGGCGCCGATGGCCACCGTCATCGCGTCGGCGGCGGCGGGGACGCAGGCGGGTGCGGCGGTGCACGGCGACCTCGTGCAGGCGGACCTCGCGCGTGCGCTCGCGCGCGCCGGCGCCGCGTCCGCGTCCGCGTCCGCCTGACGCAGTGTGCGAGGTTCCGCGTGCCGTGCGGGGTCGTTCGCGTCCCACGGAGCGCGGGACCTCGCACACTGCGCCCGGCCCTGCCGGTCAGTCGACGCGGTAGCCCGCCTGGGCCGCCAGGAGCGGCGCGAGCGTGTACAGCTGGTCGGCGCCGATCGTCGCCCCGCGGAACCCCTCGAGCCGCTCCACCCGGTCGAGGTCGGCACCCCGCAGGTCCACGTGCTCGATCCGGGTGTTCGATCCCTCGGCCGCCCGGATCCTCGTCCCCTCGAACGACACCCGCAGCAGTCGGGCGTCGGCGATGTCGAGCTCGTCGAGGACGCAGTCGCGGAAGACCACGTCGGTGAGCGTCGACCCGCGCAGGTTCACGAACCCGAGCTTCATGCCGACGAACTCGACGCCGTTCAGTCCCGCGTCGTACAGCTCCGCCGAACCGATGCGGCCGCCGGCGATCCGGACCTCGCGCCAGGAGCTGCTCGACGCACGGAGCACCGGGGCGTCCAACGTCTCGACGACCGAGTCGCGGATCCGGAGGCCGCGGAGGTCGGCGCCGTCCACACGGAGCGTGCCGATCACCGACTCCTCGATCTCGAGGTCCGGCAACCGCTCCCCCGCGAGGTCGAACACGTCGATGCGCTTCCCCTCGATCCGGTCACCGGTCAGCACGTCACCGGGACCGGGCGTCCAGTCGTCGAGGTCTGTCGGGTCGGTCAGCGTGATGCGCGGGGCGTCGGTACCGGAGCTGCGGGGCATGCGCTCAGTCTGCCGGGTGGGACCGACGACGCAGCGTGCTGTCGAGGACGTAGTCCTTCGCCGGGCCGTGCGCCTCCCACCGGACCGTCCACTCCTCGGTGTCCCCGGCGAGCACCCCGGAGTAGTCGTCGGGCGCGCACGCGTGCGACACCGCCGACCCCCAGACCCAGTCGTGGAACACCCGGCCGTCGGCGAAGTGCACGGCCCAGCGGTCGTCCGCGCCCCGGCGCACCCAGAGCGTCCGCGACACGGGGACGGTCCGACCGTCGAAGGTCATCGTGCCGGCCTCGTCCCATCGGACCTGATCCGTCGCCATGCGGGTCAGCGTGGTCGTCCCGGTCACGGAGCCGTGGACACCTGCCCGCCGGTCGTGGACCGTCCGCCGCAGGCTCCACTCCCCGAGGAGGTCGATGGGTCGCAGCACCCGTCCAGGCTAGCCGCGGAGGGTCTCGGCGCGAGCGGCTCGGTGCTCGTCGTCGGAGATGACGCCGCGGGCGTGCAGGTCGTCGAGCTCGGCGAGCCGCTGCTCGAGCGGACCGCTCGACCGCCGACGGGACCGTCGGGCGACGAGCACGATCGCGACCACGGCCACCACGACGAGCACGGCCACGGCGCTCCACACGAGGTCGTAGACCGGTGGCACCAGCGGGTTGTGGGTCTCCGCGACGATGCTCATGCGCGCAGGGCCTCGGCGCGGGCGACCCGGTGCTCCTCGTCGGAGATGACGCCGCGGGCGTGCAGGTCGTCGAGTTCGGCGAGCCGCTGCTCGAGCGACTTCTCGGGTGCGAGGGTCCGACTCTGCATGGCCTGGTACGCGAGGTCCTCCTCGAGGGTGAACGGGTTCTGGCCCCGCTTCGCCATCCGGGCACTGCGGAGGACGATCGTCACGACGATGGCGACGAACCCGAGTCCGATCACGGCCGCGCCGACGCCCCACAGCACGCCGAACACACCGAAGTCGCCGAGCCCGACGCCGTCGCTCTCTCCGAACAAGTCCCCGAACACACCGTCCCCCTTCGTCGGACAGCCAGAGCGTAGCGCGATTCGGGCGTCCGACCTCGTCGATTCTTCCCAGAGCACCCGCGATGGGAAGCGGATTCGGGCGTAGCTGGTCGAAACTTCCGAGCAGGTACGCGCGAAACGACCAGGTACGCGCGGAACGACCCCGCCCCGCCCCTCACCCGCGCAGCGGACCCGACCCCGGCACCCTCGCCCCGTCCGCGAACCCGGCCACGAGCTCGCGCAACGCCTCCTCGGAGGTGTGCCGCGCCTCCCATCCGAGCACCGACCGCGCCCGGTCGGTGCGCATGATCGGTGCCCGGGCCGCGATGTCCACCCACCCGGCGTCCGTCGGCTGCAACCGCAGCCGCCACGCGAGCGTGATGAGCCCCCTGACCAGCCACATCGGCGCCCGGACGGCCCCGAGCATCCCGAACGCCCGCGCGATCCTCGGTGGGTTGAGCACGGGGCTCGCGGCGATGTTGAACGCGCCGCCCGCCCGCCGGTCGATCGCGCGCCAGAAGGCATCGGCGACGTCGTCGGCGTGCACCGCCTGGAACACGAACGGCAGCGGGAGCGGTAGGACCGCCCAGCGGAGCCACCAGACGACCGACATCGGCACGAGGCGCCCGAGGAACAGCCCGCGGAGCTCGGCGGCTGCGCTGCGCTGGAACACCAGTCCGGGGCGGAGTCGGGTCACGACGACGTCCGGGTGGCGGGCGGCGAAGGCGTCCAAGGCCGACTCGTTCTCGGCCTTGTGGATCGAGTAGGTGGCGGTCGGGATGCCGCTGACGGGGAACTCCTCGTCGACGGGCGTCCGTTTGCCGTCCACGTCGACCCCGCGGTACGCCCCCACGGACGACGCGACCACGACCTGGGGGACGCCGACGCGCGCCACGGCCTCGAGGACGTTCGCGGTCCCCGTCACGTTCGTCCGGTACTGCGCCGGGATGTCGTGCGTCGGCTGCAGGGCCCACGCGAGGTGGACGACCGCGTCGGCACCGCGGAACACGGCTGCCAAGTGGTCGACCGCGTCCCGGGCCCCGACGTCGACGGCGTGCCAGACGGCCGTCCCGTACGGATCGGCGTGGACGTCGGGCAGCCGCCGAGCGACCCCGACGACCTCGAGGGACGCACCGTCGGCACGTGACGCCGCCAGCCGCCGCAGCACCGCGGTCCCGAGGTTGCCGGTCGCGCCGACGACGACGATCCGCATCAGCCGGCGGCCAGCGCGGGGTCGAGGACGACCTTCACGCAGCCGTCCTCCTTCTTCTGGAACACCTCGTACATGTGCGGGGCGTCCTCGAGCGAGACCCGGTGGGTCGTCAGGTCGAGGGTCCCGAGCGGGTCGGACGGGTCCTGCACGAGCGGCATGATGTCGTCGACCCAGCGCTTGACGTTGCACTGCCCCTCGCGCACCGTGATCTGCTTGTCGAACAGGGTCATCATCGGCATCGGGTCGGCCATCCCGCCGTAGACACCACTGAGCGAGACCGTCCCACCGCGACGGACGAGGTCGATCGCCGCGTGCACGGCGGCGAGCCGGTCGACGCCGGCGGTCTCGATGGCCTTCTGCGCGAGCTTGTCGGGGAGCAACCCGGCGGCACGTTGGGCGAACCCCGCGACGGGGTTGCCGTGGGCCTCCATGCCGACCGCGTCGACGACCCCGTCGGGTCCCCGGCCGTCCGTGAGGTCGACGAGCTGCGGCACCACGTCCTTCGTCAGGTCGAACACCTCCGCGCCGTGCTTCGCGCCGAGGTCACGGCGGACCTGCTCGGGGTCGACGGCGAGCACCCGGTAGCCGAGGTGTGCACCGATCCGGGCGGCGAACTGCCCGACCGGGCCGAGGCCGAGCACGGCGAGCGTGCCGCCCTCGGGCACGTCCGCGTACTGCACGGCCTGCCAGGCGGTCGGCAGGATGTCGCTGAGGAACAGCCACCGTTCGTCGGGCGTCCCGTCGTCCGGGATCACGATGGGCCCGTAGTCGGCGTGCGGCACGCGCAGGTACCCGGCCTGTCCGCCGGGGACCTGACCGTACATCTTCGTGTAGCCGAACAGCGAGGCACCGGTGCCGTACTCCGTCACCTGCGTGGTCTCGCACTGCGACTGCAGCCCGCGCTGGCACATCCAGCAGTGCCCGCACGAGATGTTGAACGGGATGACCACACGGTCGCCGACCTTCAGGTTCGTGACCCCGGAACCGACCTCCTCGACGATCCCCATCGGTTCGTGCCCGAGGACGTCGCCCTTGTCGATGTACGGTCCGAGCACCCCGTACAGGTGCAGGTCGGACCCGCAGATCGCGGTCGAGGTGATCCGCACGATCGCGTCGGTCGGCTCCTGGATGGTCGGGTCGGGGACGGTCTCGACGGACACCTTCTCGGTGCCCTGCCAGGTCAGTGCGCGCACGTCGCGTTCCTCTCGTGGTCGCTTCCGGCCGGCCGGGAGGCGCGGCTCGTCTCCCCACGTCGCTACCCGCCCGCCCCGTGGTGCGTTCCCAGCCCCGGTCGGCCAGTGCGTTCCGTGGCGGACGCGAGCCGCGCCTCCTGGAACGCCCGCGGCGACCCCGGGTCCGACGTCATCCGCCTGCCGGAGGTGCCCACCGGAACGACGAGTGCGCACCGCCCACCCCCTGCACTCGTCGTCGCCGTGCGCGGTGCCGGGCTCTCACGCCGAGGTGTGCTCCGTCCTCGCGTCGACTTCGAACCGGCGACCGAAGCACACCGAGTTCGTCGACCCGACGTAGGCGCCGAAGAGCGGGATCGCCGTGTAGCCCTCACGCTGGTAGAACCGGATCGCGTCCGGCTGCTCCGTTCCGGTCTCGAGGACCACCGAGCGCGCCCCCACCCACTGCGCCTCCTGCTCGAGCCGGCGGAGCACCGCCGTCGCCACACCGGTCCCCCGAGCGGACGGCGCCGTGTACATCCGCTTGACCTCGACCACTCCGGCGCCGAGCACCTCGTCCGGGAGTGGACGGAGCCCACCGCAGGCGATCGCCGCGCCGTCCTCGTCGCGCGCGAGGACGAAGACCGGGACGTCCGCCGCGCTCGGCGGGACCCCGGGTTCGTGGTCGCTCGTGCCGTACCGCGCGTCGAGCTCCTGCCGCTGCGCCCGACGGAGCCGGTCGGCGTCCGGGTGGTCGAACGGGATGGTCGTGATGGTCCAGCGCATGGTGATCCTTTCGGTAACAAGCGTTACGGTAACACCTGTTACGCTACCGAGGTGCCCCGCATCCGAGACGACGCCGCCCAGCGGGCCCGGTTGTCCGAGGCCGTCTTCACCACCTTCGCCGACCTCGGCCCGACCGGACTCACGCTCCGCGCCGTCGCCGAGCGCGCCGGCTGCACCACCGGTCTCGTGCTCCACACGTTCCCCGACAAACGCGCCCTGCTCCTGCACGCGCGGGACGTCCTGCACGACCGCACCCGGGTCCGCGCCGATGCGCTCGAGGCGGACGCTCCGGATCCTGCGTCCGCCGTACGGGCCGTCGCCGGTGGCGCGCTCGCCCTCGATGCCGCACGCCTCGCCGAGGCCCGCGCGTGGGTCGCGTTCCTCGCCGCAGCACTCGGGGACCCGGTGCTGCGCGATCGGCACGTGACCAACAGCCGGTCCTTCGCCGACCGGCTCGCGCGGCTGCTCGGGAGCGCGACCGGCCTCCCGGGTCCGGTGTGCGAGGGTCGCGCGGCGACCCTGGGAGCGACCATCGAGGGGATCACGGTGTTGACGGCGGGAGACCCGGAGCGGTGGACGCCCGAGGGGCAGCAGGCAGCGCTCGACCTCGCGCTGGATGCCGCGCTGGCGCACTAGGGCGCGACGGCATCGGCCAGGACGGCCCGGAGCACCGCCGCGTGCTCGCGCCGATCCCCCGGCCCGGCGGTGCCGGCGAGCATGATGAGCGCCTTCCAGAGCGCCCACCCCCGCGCCCGCGCCCATGTGTCGCCGTCGAGACCGACCGCGTCGCGGAACACCCGTCGGGCGTCGCCGTCGAGGAACGTCCAGGCGAGGACGAGGTCGCATGCCGGGTCGCCGACGCCGCACGTCCCGAAGTCGATCACCGCGGCGAGCCGCCCGTCCGCGCCGACGAGCAGGTTGCCCGGAGCCACGTCGCCGTGGAACCAGACGGCCGGCCCGTGCCAGGCCGAGGCCGTCGCCGCACCCCAGACCGCTTCGCACGCACCGCGGTGGACGGCGTCCCCGAGCACGTCGAGGGCCGCGACCACCTCGGCCGCGTAGTACGAGGGGTGCGCTCCCCGGTGGAAGGAGTGCTCGCCGGCGACCGGTCCGTCCCCGGCCGGCACGGCACGCAGCTGCCGGAGCACCGCGCCGACGTCGGCGGCGAAGATCAGTCGGTCGAGGCCCACGGCCCGCAGCGCGACCGTCCCGTCGATCCAGCGCCGGACCGACCACGGGAACGGGTAGTCCGCGTCCGGGACGCCCAGACCCATCGGCTCCGGCACCGGGACGTCGAGCCGCGACGCCAGGTACGGCAGCACCCGCTGCTCCTTCTCGACCGCCGCCACGTAGCCGGCCGCGCTCGGCAACCGGACCGCCAGATCGCTGCCGAGGCGGTAGGTGCGGTTGTCCCAGCCCTGCGGATCGACCTCGCGCACGGGCAGCCCGGACCACTCGGGGAACTGCCGCGCGACGAGCCGTTCCACGAGTGCGGCGTCGATGTGCGGACGGGGCACCTCGGTGTGCATCGGCCCAGGCTAGGCTCCGGGCATGGCCACCGTGTCCGAGCTGCTGACCGCCAACCTCCACGACGTCTTCGGGAACCGTGACGCGACTTCCCGTCGTGCCGCCATCGAGCGGACGTACTCCCCCGACGTGACCTTCACGGACCCCGAGGGCACGGCCGTCGGCTGGGACGCCCTCGAGCAGAAGGCCGCGCAGCTCCTCGAGACCGTGCCCGCCGGGTTCCAGTTCGTCGAGGAAGGGCGTCGCTACGCGTCCGAGACCCACGGCGCACTCGCGTGGGGGTTCGGGCCCGTCGGAGCTCCGGCGGTCCGTGGGATCGACGTCGTCGAGGTCCGTGACGGTGTCGTCGTCGCGCTCACGACCGTCTTCGCGGAGCCCACCGAGGACTGAGCCGCATCCGGGCCGCGTCAGCCTCGCAACCGGTCGCGCTCGGCCGGCGGCAGGTGCTCGGTCGCCGTCGCCCGCGCCGCCGGGCTGAGGAACCGCCCCTGCCGCTCGAGGAACGCCACGAGCGCCTCCTCGGACGCCCGCTTGCCGGTCTCCCGCAGCACCCGTCCGAGCGCCGACTGCACGACGTCGCTCCGCTCCCGCACGAGCCGCCCGGCGATGGCGAGCGGCACCTCGGCGTCGCCCTGCTTCGCGAACGCCAGCGTGGCGACCACCGCGATCCGCCGGACCATCGCCACGTCGGACTTCACCAGCGCGAACAAGGGGCCGGTCGAGCCGCCGACGAGCGGAGCGCCGACGAGCTCCTCGGCCCCGAGGTCGGCCAGCACCGCGTCGTCGAAGCGATCCGCCTTGGCGGCCGACAGGTACTCGTCGGTCAGCTCCGGGTCCGGCTGCTCCCGCATCGCCTGCACGAGGAGCTGGACCGCGACGAGCCGCGCCCCCGCGTCCTCGCTCCAGAGCAGTGCCGACCGCTCGCCCTCGTCGAGGTCGGCGAACTGCCGCGCGACGCGTCGCGCCGCCGGCACGTCGCCCGTCGTGCGTGCGAACGCCGCGAGCACGGCTTCCGCATCCGCCGGGTTCCGACCACCGCCGGACTGGAGGCGCGTCACGCGACCTCCCCGTCCGTCGCCTCGTTCCGCGGCACCGCCCGGCGACCGCGGCGCAGCACGATGACCGCCACCACCACCAGGAACGCGGCGAAGAGCCAGGTGCCCACCTGCGGATCGACGAGGCGGGCGATCCACGCGCCTCCCGGGGGGCAGATCGCGGCCGTGATGCCGACCGTCAGACCGACGCGCAGCTCCACCGCACGGCGACGGAGGTTCGCCACCGTGCCGGAGACCGACGTCGGCACCATCGTGAGCAGCGAGGTGCCCTTCGCGAGGAGGTCTCCCGCCCCGAGGACCACCTCGAGCCCCGGCACGATGACGACCCCGCCGCCGACGCCGACGAGCCCGGAGAGCACGCCCGAGAGCAGCCCGAGCAGCAGGAGCACGACCGCCTCGACGATCCCGAAGTGCACATCGCCGCCGCGCGTCGGCACCGCCAGGAACAGCGAGACGAGCACGACCGCGATGAACCCGACGAAGATCCACGGCAGGACCCGCAGCGGGAGTGCTCGGAGGAGTCTCGCGCCGATCGGGGCGCCGATGACGCTGCCGATCGCGAGGGCCAGGGCTGCGAGCCAGTGCACCTCGCCCTGCACGGCGTAGGTGATCGCACCGACGACGGCCGCGGGGGCGATCGCCACGAGGGACGTCGCCGAGGCCCGACGCTGGTCGAGGTGCAGGAACGCCATCAGCGCGGGCACGACGATGACCCCGCCGCCGACGCCGAAGAGGCCGGAGAGCACTCCCGCGACGACCCCGATCGCCACCAACACGAGCACCTGGCCGCCGCGCTTCTCCATCCCGTGAACCCTACGGCAACCCTTGATGACACCATCGAAAACAATAGGGGCTAGTGCCGACCAGTCAAACCAACATTCGGACCCGCCGAGCGCGCGGCCCTCTCCCATCTTTGTCATCACTGTCGAACGCGACGATCACGTTCTGGTCTACAACCTCCCAGTCCGCACGATCAATGAGGTCACTCTTATGGAAGAAGCGATCCTGCGGCAATGACGATATGAAGCCAAAACCACGATCGGAGTCGAAATTGGCAACAACGGACGTCTCTCTACCTAGTAGCGCCACGTCAACAATGCGAAGTCGATCGATAACCTTCGAACTAAGCTCCGTCGACTTCGAATCAATATAGGTATCCCCCCCGCCCAGGGAGACGATGACTGCCGCCAAATCGCGCAACCGCACCATTAGATCGGAGTGCGCAGCACTGAGCCATTCTATGCGCGCAGTCCTAAAGCACTCGTAACCAGCCTCAATCAAAACCAGCGCATCCGCTAGGCGACCGTCGAACTTCGCTTGCTCCGCCCCGAATACTGCAGCTCTCAGCGCAAGGAGAAGGTCTACGTTCACGTGACGCTCCGAACGGGCCTCATGCAGAAGAGTCGAACAGATGTCCACGACTTCAAGATATCTCCCAATAGAGAAATGAGCAGTCGCGATCTCGTGCCGAATACGCGCGGTATTGTCGTACTTTGCGGCGGTTTGGAGTAGCTGCAACGCACGCGTTTGATCACCGATTCGTTGCAGGAACGTACCGAAATGATATGCCGCAACGGCCGATTGTGGGGCCAGATCAAACGAAACCTCGAAGGCCTGCTGTGCCGACAAGATATCGTGCCGAGCTTCATGCGCGATGCCTTCCACGCGCCATGCCTCGTGGTAAGTAGGCGCAAGCGTCTGGGCCTCAGCGCAGGCCGTCAAAGCCTCGTCGGGGTTACCCCTCTCGAGAGCACGAAGCGCCTCAACCAGGAATCGCGCGGCCGGCACATCATGAGCCCCTCGGACGTCTATTGTTGCCCAGTAATAGCGGTTCCGAGCTCCATCCGCGCGCATTTGATGGCCCAGGTCAAGGAGCTGCTGGGAGCGCTCGGAGAATAAGCCCCGTGTGCGAGCATCAATCGAATGATTCTTCGCTAGGTACTGCAGCGCGAAATCTCCGACTTCATAAACGCCGTCAAGATCCTCCACCACAGATCGCTTCATGATGACAAAGTTCGTCGTCATCAGCTGCAGGAGTGCCGCTTGAACCCGTCTAGCGCCCAGGTTGCAAAGGAATGCAATTTCTCCCTGAGCCCGGGACCCCCTGACTGCCTGCATTGCGCCGAGCACCTGACGGGCATCGGCGTCGAGTTTGTCGTAAACGTTCGACATGCAGAAATCCAGCAAGATGCCATTTCCACTTACAAGCTCCGCTGGGCGCTTTCCCGCCTGGACGCCAGTGACCAACCAACGAATGAATAGAGGGTGTCCATTCATCCTGGCTACCAAGTTCTTGAGGCCACCATCTCCCATGGAACGCAGTAGGGCAACATCGCGAATCGACGCAAGAGCCCGCAGTAGTCGGAGAGAGTCATCTTCGTCCAGAGGACCTAGCTTCACCGGGTTTTCGATACCGAGGCCAATCCGGCTGGTAATCAACACTTTGCTCCCGAGGGGCAAATCCAGCAGGAAATCCCGCAGGCGCTGGTCTGTGACTGTTTCGAGATTGTCGAGAATGAGAAGGATTTTGAAGTTCTCGAGGTATCCCAAAAGCTCGGTCGTTGCATTCTCCGGCGATGAGGTACCTCCAATCTCGTTGACTGCCGACTCAAACAAGCCCAAAGACGACTGAATTGCTCCGCTTATCGTCTGAATCTCAGCCCCGGTCAGTACGGTTGATTTTGCGGAAACCCATACCACTGCGTCGTAGTCAGCACGTGAATCATCTATAAGGTCATAGGCGGCCCGAAGAGCAATCGCCGTCTTCCCAATTCCGCCGTCTCCGAGAACGGACACAACAGGATACGGACCAAGAAGAGCCTTTTTTATTCGAGCAAGCTCCTTTTTCCTTCCGAAGAATCCCGTTTCGTCGAATTCAGGGATAGGAAGATTGTTCTGCGTGACTCTGACGGGATCCGAGGGAAGTTGAATAGTGAGTCCCAGCACATACTCCGGCTCGCTCTCCAAACGTCGAATCGTCTGTGCAAGCTCAATCCATTCAGGCCCCACAGCAAATGACCGACAGACATCCAAGGTCACCGCTAAGTCGTCAATCTCCATCGGGCGTGAGTGTGCAACTCGATTTCTGACTTGGATGAGACGTCCCAATTCTTTGGCCTGGCTTTTCACACGATTGATGACCGAGGCGCCAAATCGTGCCCCGTTTGCCAATATCACCTCGAAGGCGTCAGCAAAGTCAAAGAAGTCGATTAGCCGCTCGCGCGAAGCCTTTGTGCCCTCAGAGAGGTTGCTTCGCGAGTGAAGTTTCTCAGTCAGTGCCTCACTCCACTTTAGGGAATCAAGCTCCGGGGCGATGAGTATGATGTTTCGGAGGTCTACCTCTAGCGAGGAAATCAGTGCGAAGCAGGTTAGTCGCGTAGCGTTCGATGACATAGCCGCTTTCTCAATTCTCAAAAACCATTTTAGACGCCAGGTGCCGCGCCACGGCGGCACGGATGATCTCGGCATGGAGGTAGATGTCGTCGAGCGCGTCGATCGGGTGCTTCGTCTCGACCTTGTTCTCGTCGAACAGCCCGAGGTACTTCTGCTTCTTGCCGTTGAACCACAGGCGAGCGATCGGCTTGCGGTTGTTGTCGTCGAGCAAGACGGCGAAGTACGACTTCTGGTCGCGGTGCGCGATGCGATCCGGCTTCACCTCGCTGCACGCGATCGCCTTGACGATCTGGTAGCCCTCGAGCTCTTCGAGCGTGGTCTCGATCTCGGTGTCCCGGTCCAGATCGTCCTCCGCGACCGCGGCACTCGTGACGGCCGCAGCGGGGGTGTCCGCCTCGACAGGCGATGAGTACGAGGCGCCGAGAGCGGTTTTGAGACGGTCGTTGACCTGCTCGTTGAGGAACTGCTTCGACGCCTTCGTAACGAGCGTCGTGAACTGCGTCCGCGCCTCCTGGGTGAAGCGCCCGTCGTACACGCGCGAGGCGAAGAGCCGGACGAAGTCCTCCTCAGGCTCACGGAACTGCGCGGCGATCGCCCGCTTGATCGAGCCGACGTACTTGAGCTCCTCTGCGGCGCTGATGACCGAGTCGAGGTCGAAGACGTCCTTCGTGAGCTTGCTCAGCTCGGGGAGGAGCGTCTCGTCGATGTCCGCGAGGTCCAGCACCAGGAACGGCCGGTCGTCCATCTTGTTCGGCGCGTCGAGGTCCGTGTAGAAGTTGTAGACCTCGCCGTTCGTGAGCACAGCGATGCGGGCGTTCGTGACCGAGAAGTAGCGGAACAACTGCGACGCGTGCTCGATCTTCAGCGGCTCGGTCGATTTCTTGCACTCGATGAGGATCTGCACCTCACCATCGCGCATGATCGCGTAGTCGACCTTCTCGCCGCGCTTCACACCGACGTCGGCGGTGAACTCCGGCACGACCTCCAGCGGATTGAACACGTCATAGCCGAGGATCGTCGAGATGAACGGCATGACGAACGCGTTCTTCGTCGCTTCTTCGGTCTGGATGGCCTCACGCTGGTTCTGGACCTTCGTGGCCAGCGCAGCAAGGCGTTCTTCGAACTCCATCGTTCCTCCCCTGAGTCGATCCAACGTTAGTTGAAGACCCGTCACCAATGCGATCTCTCGCGCCCCCACTTCGCGGGCAGTGGCCAAACTACCGCAGGTGGAACATCACACATCATCACCGTAGGCTGCTCCGCGGTGCGGCGGTCGCCGGACGATCGCCCCGGGCAAGGTTGAAGCCCACCACCGCGGCAACGGTGATGGGCTTCGAGTTGCTCTCCGAGTGGAGTGCCAGAGGGACACGCGACGTCCCGAGCGTCTCGCTCAGAACCAGCGTACGTGACCCTTCGCGAGTCAAGTCGCCTGGCGCAGACGACACCGCGGCGACGTCACCGCTTGCTCGTGACCGGCGTCTCGGATAGCGTTGACGTACACCCCCGGATGTCTCGACTACCGGGCGCGAAGCCCCGCCTCTGGCGGGGCTTCTGTACTTCCAGCCACCCATCGCTTCGGCCGCGTCACCGTGCCGTGTTCGTCGACGATCCGCTCGGGAAGCTGTGCCGCCAGCATCGACGCCGCGCGGACGTGCCGCACATGATCGGGTGCGAGAGCGAGCAAGCTCCGCGCGGGTGCCGACGTCGGGCTGATCAACCCGATCTCGACGCCGGCGCGCTCCCGGGCCAGCCGCAGCGCGTCGACGAAGTCCGAGTCGTTCGACAGGACGAACACCGCGTCCACGCCCCCGCTCATGGCGTCGCAGACGAGGTGTGCGGCCAGGCTGACGTCCGACCCCTTCTCCTCGATCTTGCGCACCCGAACGGTCCGAGGAGATCCGTCGGCCTGCAGCTCGAGTGGACTCACGGCCATCCACCGGCGGTCCGATCGGAAGGTGCCGAAGTGCAGCGAGACCCCTGGGATCGTTGCGAGCGCTCGGAGGTACGCGCGCTGCCGGGCAGGGGACGCCGGGTCCTCGCCCTCGACGAACTTCACGTGCGCGGTGAAGTACCGGACGTGGGTGACCTCGAAGTCTGGGAGGAGCAGTTCGCAGAGCCTCCGGACGTCGAGCCACCGACACTCGGGCCGTTGTTCGAGCGCGCGGCGGTAGAGGTTGAACCCGTCGATGTAGATCGCTGCGCGCTTCGCTCCCGTCACCGGACGATCGTGACATGGTACGTACGAGACTCGATCAGCCTGTGGATTTCGCCGCTCAGGGGCACTCTGAGAAGAACGACCCGCACCCGGACGGGCCGCTCCCAGCGTCAGCGGAAGTGCAGCAACGTCAACGGATCGAACAGCGACCCCGCCCGCCGCGTCTCGACGTGCACGTGCGGCCCCGTCGACTGCCCGGTGTTCCCGGACTTCCCGATCTCGGTCCGCACGGAGACGATCTGCCCCTGCTTGACCTCGATCTTGCTGAGGTGCGCCGTGAGCACGGTCACGTTGCCGTAGGTCACGACGATGTAGTTGCCGTACGAGGCGTTGTTCGCGACGGTGCTCGTCACGGTGCCGGTCCCGGAGGCGTACACGGGCGTGCCGACCGCGACGGGGGCGTCGGCACCCTGGTGGTAGCGCGGGACGTGGCCGGCACCCCGGTCGTCGCCGTAGCGGCCGGAGATCTTCGTGCTCGCGACCGGCCACATCAAGCCGGTGACGGGCTTGGTCGACCAGACGCGGGTGTCCTTGCCGCCGTAGAGCACGACGTTGCCGTCCACCTGCACCATGAGCGTGCCCGCGCCAGCCGTGCCGGTCCGCGAGTTCCAGAGCGTGACCTTCTTCTGCGCGGCGTCACGGCCGACGACGGCGAAGTTGCCGTCCTTCCGCAGCTCGGCCCACGCGCCCTTGTGGCCGGCGGTGCCGGACTGCCAGACGACCTTGCGGTTCACGGTCTGCACGAGGTTGCCGTCCGCCTGCATGGTGAGACGCCGGGCCCCGCTCGTGTCCGAGCTGAGCACGGTGCCGGAGTAGATCGAGTTCCCCGCGGGGACGATGCCCTGCTGGCTCGTCCAGTTCACGATCGCGGTCTTGCCGGCGTAGAGCCCCATCGTGCCGTCGGCCCGGACGGCGAACGACGTGGACTGCGTGGTGCCGGCGGAGGCCCAGCGGACGATCCGCTTCCCACCCCGCATGAGGTCGACCGCCCGGTTGCGGCCGATCGTCACGGTCGCGCCGGGCTGGTTCGAGGTGTTCGAGGCCCACAGCACCTGGTTGCCGACGCCGTACTCGACGAAGTTGCCGTCACCCTGCAGGATCAGCCGGAACTGCCCGTTGGGCGAGGTCACCGAGTCGCCGGGCTGCAGGATGGTGCCGGCGGGCACGGAGCCCTTGTAGACGACGGCGGCGGAGGCCGGTTCGGCGAGTCCGACGACACCACCGGCGACGACGGCGATGGCCACGACCGCTGCGGCGAGTCGAGGGAGTCGGCGTGCGTGCGCGACGGAGGACGGTGTGCTGGTCATGGAACCCCTGATCAAGGAACCGGTCGAGCCCCTGCCCGACCGTTCGGCGGCGCGCTCTCGACACGCCGCCGAACGATGGTCACCTTTTCGTGACGAGTCCACAACCCCCTTGACGGGGGCGGAGTGCGCACTCAGGACATCTGGAAGAACTCCTTCGGAGCGCCGAGCAGTGCCTCGAGCTGGCGCCGAGCGCGCGGGCGACACAAGGGGAAGATGGGGACATGCCGAACCCCGCGTTCACGCCGCCCACCGCACACCCCACCCGTCCGGACATCCGCGGAACGTTCAGCGCAGCCGCCGCCACGCACTGGATCGCGACCGCCACCGCACAGTCCGTCCTGGAGCGAGGCGGCAACGCCTTCGACGCGGCCGTCGCGGGCGCGTTCGTCCTGCACGTCGTCGAACCGCACCTGAACGGTCCCGGCGGGGACCTCACCGCGGTGTTCGCCACCGCGACGGACCCGACGCCGACGGTCCTCGTCGGGCAGGGTCCAGCCCCGGCCGGCGCGACTCCGGAGCACTACCGCGGCGAGGGCCTCGACCTCGTCCCCGGCTCCGGCGCGCTCGCCGCCACCGTTCCCGGCGCCGTCGACGCCTGGCTCCTCCTGCTCCGCGACCACGGCACGTGGGAGCTCGCGGACGTGCTCGCGCCAGCCGTCGGCTACGCCCGTGACGGCCACCCGGTCGCACCGGCGGTGGTCCGGACGATCACCGCGGTCCAGGACCTGTTCCAGCAGCACTGGCCCACCTCCCGAGCGCAGTGGATGCCGGGAGGCGCGGTGCCGGTCCCCGGGGACCTGGTGCGCAACGAGGCGCTCGCCTCGGTGTTCGAGCGGCTCGTCGCCGCCGGTGCCGGCGCCGGGACCCGGACCGCCCGCATCGACGCCGCTCGCAGCGAGTGGGCCGACGGCTTCGTCGCCGACGCGATCGACCGGTTCGTCCAAGAACCGCACCGGCACTCGTCCGGGACGGACCACGCCGGGGTGATCCGGGCATCGGACCTCGCGGCGTTCCGGGCGTCCTACGAACCCGCGACGACGGCGGAGTTCCGCGGCTGCACGATCGCGAAGACCGGACCGTGGGGACAGGGTCCGGCGCTCCTGCAGACCCTCCGGCTGCTCGAGCCGCTCGAGGACACCCGACTCGACCCGTCGACCGAGCTCGGTGCGCACACGATCGCCGAGGCGCTGAAGCTCGCGCTGGCCGACCGCGAGGCGTTCTACGGTGACGGTGACGTCCCCCTCGACGTCCTGCTGTCGGATGCGTACACCGACGAGCGTCGGGCGCTGATCGGCGAGCGCGCCTCGGCGGAACTGCGTCCGGGGACCGTGGAGGGTGTCGCGCACGCCGTGCCCCCGGTCCGGACGTCGTACGAGTCCGCTGTCGCCGCGGGTGTCGGCGAACCGACGGTCCAGGTCACACGGGACCGCGCGTCCGCCGCCGCGTCCGGTGCTCCCGCCGCTCCCGCCGCTCCCGCCGCTCCCGCTGCACCCGCCGCTCCCGCTGAGGACCGCGGTGAACCGTTCGTCGACCCGGACGGCGAGACCCGCGGGGACACGTGCCACATCGACGTCGTCGACCGCTGGGGCAACATCGTCAGCGCGACCCCGTCCGGCGGCTGGCTGCAGTCGTCCCCGACGATCCCCGAGCTCGGCTTCTGCCTCGGCACCAGGCTGCAGATGACCTGGCTCGAGCCGGGTACGGCCTCGACCTTGCGTCCCGGCGAGCGCCCTCGCACGACGCTGACGCCGACCCTGGTGCTCCGGGACGGGGAGCCGGTGGCGGCGATCGGCTCGCCCGGCGGCGACCAGCAGGACCAGTGGCAACTGCTGTTCCTGCTGCGGTGGATCGTGGGCGAGTACTCCCCGCAGCAGGCGATCGACGCCCCGGCGCTGCACACCACCTCGTTCCCGGGGTCGTTCTGGCCGCGCACCTGGGAGCCGGCGGGCCTCGTGGTCGAGGATCGCCTCGGGGACGACGTCATCGCCGACCTCGAGTCCCGCGGGCACGTCGTCACCCGGGCCGGCGACTGGGCCCTCGGTCGCCTGTCGTGCGTGACCCGGGATCCCGCGACCGGTGTCCTCGGCGCCGCGGCGAACTCGCGGGGCGCGCAGGGCTACGCGATCGGCCGCTGACCCGGGGGCGATCTTTCCCCCGACGCTTGCGGTGGAAAGCCCAATCGGGCGTACCTGGTCGAATCTTCCGACCAGGTACGCTCGATTCGACCAGGTACGCCGCCCGGCGGCCCAGCCGCGGCCCAACCCAGCCCAGCCCAGCGCAGCAGCGCCCGGACTCAGAACGTCGGGACGACCACCGCGCGACCGGAGAGCTCGCCGGCCTCGAGCTTCCGGTACGCCTCGAGCGCGTCGGACAGGGAGTATCGCTCGACGTCGGGGACGATCTGCCCGGCCCGGTACATCGCGACGACCTCGTGCAGGTCCTCGATCGTGCCCCAGTACGTGTTCGTGATGGTCGACTCGTACGGCGTCGAGAAGAAGTTCCACTCGGTGGTGCCACCGGCGATCCCGACGACGGTGAACCGGCCACCGACGGCCATCGAGGCCTGGGCGACCGTGATCGTCGGCGTCGCGCCCACGAAGTCGAACGCGGCGTCCACACCCCGGCCTCCGGTGATCTCGCGGATCGCGGCAGCCTGGTCCGGTCCGCTCGGCACGGTGACCGCCCCACGGGCGGCAGCGCGGTCCATGGCGTCCTGCTTCACGTCCGTCGCGATGACGGTCGCGCCGGTGAGCGCCGTGAGGATCTGCACGGCGATCTGCCCGAGGCCGCCGAGCCCGACGACGAGGGCGTACTTGCCCCCACCGGCCAGGTTCGGCAGGGAGTTCTTGATGGCGTGGTAGGGCGTGAGGGCCGCGTCGCTGAGCGGTGCGGCGGCGATCGGGTCGGCGTCGCCGAGCGGCACGAGGTTGCGCGCGGGCACGGTGACGTACTCGGCCATGCCGCCGTCGCGCCCGAGGCCGATGCCCGCGTACGGGTTCGTGGCGGCGTTCTCGCAGTAGGTGTCCTGCCCCTTCGAGCAGTAGGAGCAGTGCCCGCAGCCGACCGGGCCGTAGACGAGGTAGGCGTCGCCCACCGTGAATCCCGAGACGCCGTCGCCGAGTTCCTCGACCCAGCCGGAGTTCTCGTGTCCGAGGACGAACGGCGGCTGCTGCGCGCCGGGCTGTCCCGCCTGGAACTCGCGGTAGACGGCGACGTCCGAGTGGCACGCACCGGCACCGGCGACCTTGAGGAGCACCTCCCCCGGACCCGGGGTGGGCTTCGGGACGTCCGTGAGGGACGGGAACGTCTGGAACTGTTCGAACACGACGGCGCGCATGGGGCCTTCCTTCTCCTTGACTCGTGGTCCGTCGACTCGACTCGTCGGGGCGTCAGGAGGGTGCGGCGTCGCGATCGGACCGGGTGGATCCGGCCACCAATACTACACCTGTCGTTCAACTGCGCCCCGCGCGACCCCCGTTCAGCTCGTCCGCGACGAGGTCGACGAGCCGCATCGCCATGCCGTGGGCGATGTGGGTCGCGTCCATCCGCACCACTGTCCCGTCGATGACAGCGGGACAGCGACCATCCGCATCGCAGAACCAGTCGAGGGTGTCGATCACCCGGACGTCAGCTCCGGACTCGCGGGCGACGGCAGCCGCCTCCTGTTCTGCCGCGACCCGGAGCTCCGCGGTCTGACGGATCGTCGGCGAGCAGCCGGCCAGGCCGGTGATGAGTGTGGCGCACGCTGCCGGATCCGCGGCGGTCGGCGGCGGCGTCAGGAACACGACCGAACCAGTGCGTCCCGCCAGCCCCTCGAGGAGCCGCTCGGCGCCCTCTCGCCACTCTGCGGCTGCCTGAGCACCCGTGGCACCGCTCGACAGGTCATCCATCGCGTTCTCTTGCGTGGACACGATCACCAGGTCTGGGGCGAGGTCAGCGACCTCCGCGATCGTGCGCGCGCGCCGGTCGTCGCACGCGATCCGTTTCTCCGGGCTTCCACTCCAGACATCGGCCGCGACGTCGACGACCGGGCAGGCGCTGTTCGAGATCACCGACAACCGCCATTCGTCACGCGGCAGCGCGGCCCGGACGTTGTCGGACCAGGCGGCAGCCGTGGAGTCGCCGATGATCAGCGCATGCCGCGAGGCTCCGGAGGCGCCGTCCGAGCACACCTTCGGCGCAATGCCGAGCTCCGGCGAGGTGAAGCACCCGCGGAGCTCGGTCCGGGACCGGACGATCGTCGCCGCGTCGATCGCTCCGGGGTCGAAGGCTTCGGCGCCGTGCTCACGCAGGGCAGCGTCGAGCGTCCCCGGCTCGAACCGCTCTCCGATCGACTGCTCGGCCGATGGCGCGAGACGCTGAGCGAGCGCGAGTTCGTCCCGGACCACGGGAACGCTGTACTGGCTCGCGATCGAGAGGAGCACCGCGCCCGCGAGCACCGGGGAAGCGATCCGCGCCGCGGTACGTCGCGCCGCGGACCCACCGTGCTCGATCGACGAGAGCCAGCGCGATCGACGGACCGGCACCTCGATCCACCGATGACTCGCGACGGCGAGCAGCACAGCCACGGCGAGGGCCGCCCAGGCTTGGACGGGCCCGGCACCCCACACGATCCGCACGCCGACCACCACGGGGAAGTGCCACAGGTACAGGGCGAACGAGATGCGACCGACGAACCGGCTGACGACGTTCGTGAGCACGAACCCGACGCCGACCGAGGCGCGGTGCCCGAGCAGCACGATGCAGAGCACCCCGACGACCGCGGGCACGGCACCCGGCCACGGCACCAGCCGCTCGTCCGAGACGAGGAAGGCAGAACCCACGACGGCGGCGAGACCGAAGACGAACGCGCCGTTCGCGACCGGCCGGGGGACGTTCGCAACACGCGGGGCGATCAGGGCGGCGAGCGCGCCGGCCCCGAGCTCCCAAACGCGACCGAAGGTGTCGACGTAGAGGGCAGCAGGGTTCACCTGGACCCGCCAGAGGCAGTAGACGACCGAGAGCAGGACGGCCCCGGAGATCGCGATCGCGACGAGCGTCGCCGCGGCCCGCGGGCGGCGGAAGAGTCGGGCGACGACGGCACACCCGGCGACGACGAGCGGGAGCACCAGGTAGAACTGTTCCTCGACGGCGAGCGACCAGTAGTGCTGGAGGGGAGAGGCCCCGTCGCCAGCGGCCTGGTAGTTCGTGAACGACCGCTGCAGGTGCCAGTTCTCGACGCCGGTGAGCGCGGCGAGCGCGTTCTGGAACAGTGCCGCACGCGCCGAGGACAACACGATGGGTGCGAGCACCACGACGGTGACGACGACCACCGTCACACTCAGCGGCGCGAGTCTCCGGATCCTGCGCACCACGAACGCGCCGAGCCGGACGCGCCCGTTCCGTTCGACGTCGTGCAGCAGCAGCCCGGTGATGAGGAAGCCGGACAGGACGAAGAACACGTCGACGCCGAGGACACCGCCGGGCAGCACGCCGAACACGTGCGTGATGACGGGGAGCAGGACGGCGACCGCCCGCAGCCCCTCGATGTCAGGACGGAACCGAGTACGCATGGGACCCCTCGAAAGCGTATGTGAGATATCAGCATAACGCATGCTTGCCTCACTGTGCCTGCGTCTTCCCCGAGAGCAGGTGCGAGAACGATCGTTCTCTGATTGACTCGGCGTCGGCGGTCCCGATCGGGGCCGATCCCCCACACGAAAGGAGCGGCCATGCCCACGCGCACCGCACGCACTGCTTGGAACGGCGGCCTCGAGGACGGCACCGGCCAGGTCGAGCTCTCCAGCTCGAAGGTCGGCACGTACGACGTCTCGTTCCCGAAGCGCGCCGCCGAGGACGCTGACGGCACCACCAGCCCCGAGGAGCTCATCGCCGCGGCGCACTCCGCCTGCTACGCCATGCAGTTCTCCGCGGTCCTGGGCGAGGCCGGCGGCACGGTCGAGGCCCTCGACGTCAAGGCCGACGTCTCGCTCGGCCCGGACAGCGCCGGCGGGTTCAAGCTCACCGGCATCGTCCTCACCGTCAACGGCGAGGTCTCCGGCATCGACGAGGCCACCTTCCTCAAGGCCGCCGAGGACGCCAAGGCGACCTGCCCCGTCAGCAAGGCGCTCACCGGCGTCGACATCACGCTCCACGCGACGTTCGAGCAGTAGGCGAGCGACGCAGGAGACGTCACGACGTGACGGACGGGAGGCGCGGTGCGGTCTGGCACCGCGCCTCCCGTCCGGCTCCACGTACGCTGGCGAACGTGAGACGTCACCTCTTCGCGACCCCGACCGGCATCGCGTTCTGGGCGGGTCTCGTCGCCGTGGTCGCGGGCCTCGTGGTCGCGCTCACCGCGCCGCCGGCGTCGTTCGGCTGGTTCGCGTACGCCCCGCTGTCGGACTACGCCTTCGTCGCGGGGACGCACTCGTGGCAGCAGGTGGTCGGTCAGCTGCTCGTCGTCGCCGGGGCGGTGGTCACCGCGTTCGCCGCCGGTCGGCTGAGCGTCCGCCGTCCACGCTGAGGCGTTCAGCGCGCGTCCGGACTCGGCGGATCGCGCCTGGCACGATGGCGGGATGGCCGAGCAGTCCCTCCCCGGAGCCAGACCCGGGCGTCCACCCCGGCCACGCGTGCGGAGCCTCGCGCAGCACGACATCCGTGACGCGCGGGCACGACTCCGCGGCACGATCTACGAAGACGTCACGCCGGACACCCGGCCGCTCGAGCAGTACTCGCCGGTGCAGATCGTCGACTTCTGCCTCGACCTCGCCGAGGTGATGCTCGCCTCCGGCGCCGACACCCGCAGCGTGGAGACCGCCGTCGTCGCGGTGTCGACGAAGTGGAACCTGGCACCGCTCGAACTCGACTTCTCCGGCAGCTCGGTGACGATCCAGTACGCCCCGGCCGACCACCCGCCGCTCGTGAAGGTCCGTACCGTGCAGTCCGACGGCTCCGACCTCGACCGCTTGGCGCGGGCGAACCAGATCGTCGACGACCTCGTGCACGACGAACGCGACATGACGTCAGCCGTGAGCGCCCTCGTCGCGGTGCTCCGGCTCCCGCCGCGCTGGCCGCGCTGGACGGCGGACGTCGGCCTGTCGATCCTCGGCATCTCGATCTCGATGCAGGCCGGCGGAGGGTGGCGCGCCGGGCTCGGTGCGTTCGTCCTCATGCTCGGCATCATCGTGTCCGGTCGGTGGCTGACCGGACGGGGCTTCCCGCAGTTCTTCGTCTCCGGGGCGCAGGGCGCGGTCGCCTCGGCCATCGGCACCCTGGCGATCTGGGCCGGCGTGCTGCACCCGGGGCAGGCGGCCACGATGGTGGCGGCGCTCGTGGTGCTCCTGCTCCCGCACCCGTCGCTCGTCACCTGGGCGCAGGACGCGATCTCCGGCTTCCGAGCGATGGCGGTGGCACGGGCGTTCTACATCGGGCTCGTCATCGCCGCGATCGTGGTCGGGGTCCCCGCCGGCATCGCCGTGACGAAGTGGCTGTCGATCGAGGTGGACCCGTCCGGCATCGTCACACAGACGCTGCCGCTCTGGGCATCACTGCTGCTCACCGTCGTGTCGGCCGCGGCGAACTGCTTCGTGCAACAAGCCAGCGCGCGGGTGATCCCGGTCGCCGTGGTCTTCTCGGTCGCAGCGGGCGCGGCACTGCGGGCCCTCCGGGAACTCGGCATCCCGCTGCTCGGTGCGACGTTCATCGCCGCGGTGCTGCTGGGCGTCCTCGCGACGATCGCGGCTGCCAGGATGCGGACGGCGGTGGCGGCGATCGCCGTGCCGGCGTTCTGCGGTGCCCTGCTGCCCGGCGTCGCGGTCTCGAACGCGCTGCTCAACTTCATGTCCGGGTCGTCGAGCGCCGCGCTGGACTTCGTCGCGGCGGTCTCGGTGGCGCTGGCGATCGGGGCGGGGCTGGTCCTCGGCGGCCTCGTGGCGACGCCGGGCGCCCGCCGGGCCCTCCGGCGGTCGCGGCGGGTCGTCGTGCACTCGGTGCACAACGACACCACGGCGATCCGGGTCATCCGTGACTCGGGCTACGACCCCGGCAACGGGTCGGTGCCGCGGGGACCGCGCCCGCGCTGACGCACCGCGCGGCGATCGCGCAGGCTCGACAGGTGGCCCGCCCGCGCACGCTCAGCCCGCGTCCGACACCGCGCTCGAGACGGCGGTCGGTGCGTCGTACTCGCCGTCCGGGATGTTCCGCAGGGCGTCCAGGACGTCGCCGCCCGCGCCCTCGCGTTCCGCGGTCGCGACGATGTCGTCCTTCGACGCCGGGTAGTCGATGCCGCTCAGGTACTTCTGGACCTGGATCGGGTTCGGTGCTGCTGCCATGTCGGTTCCTTCCGTGAGGAACCAACGACTACGCCACAGCACCCCGACCCCGGCCCAGCCGGAGCGCGAATCGGATCAGAGCTCCCAGCCGCCGTCGCTCCACGTCGAGAGTCGCCGTGCGGCCTGCGGCTCGTACCGCTCCATCCAGCCGCGCTCGAGCCGCGCGACGGCACGGTCGAACGCCGGCACCAGGTCGAGGTCCGATCGCAGCATCGCCTGCAGCTGGAGTCCCTCGTACAGCGCGATGAGCTGCTCGGCTCCTCGGCGCGGGTCCATCGTGTGCGGGGCCCGGCCGACCGCGATGTCGTGCTCCAGGCCGCGCTTGATCTGGGCGTAGAAGAGCTGGTACCGCGACCGGAGGTAGGTCGCCATGGGGTGCTGCGGGTTGCCCGCGACCGACAGCAGCGCCACGAGCAGCCGCATGAGCGCGGGGTCCTCGGCGTTCGACGCGACGATCCCCCGCAGCAGGCGGACGGTCGAGCCGTCCCCGACCTCACGCGCGACCTCGTCCATGCGTCCGCCGTTCCACCGGTCGACGGCGGCCAGCACGAGCCCGTCCCACGAGGGGAAGTGCTGTCGGAGCTCCTCGACGCCGATCCCCAGCCGCTGGGCGACGAGTCCCGCGTCGGCCTCGTGGAAGGGCACGTCCCGCAACACGTCGACGGTCGCCCCCACGATCGTGATCCGCAGGTGCAGGGTCGCGGCCGCGGCGGCTGCCGCCTGCGTGTCCGCACTGGTGTGTTCGAGCATCGTGCCCTCCGTCGGTCCCCGGACGTCCTGTCCGCGTCGCCCCTGGGGGCAGGTCCATCCAAACGGAGATCGGGGGACACCAGAATCCCCGGTCCGGGTGTCGGCATGTCGGGGGACAAGGGGTCCGGTTCGCAGCGCGTTCGCGGTCATCCGTGTGACGATGCCGTCATGACCCCGAACGACCCCACCGCGCAGGGACTGGCGACCATGGCATCGGCCGGCTTCGAGTTCGGCGGCGACCCGGAACAGGTCGCGCACGACGTCCGCACCATGTGGGAACAGCTCGGCCGGCCGACCGGTGCGTTCGACGCCGCGGCCCGGGCGATCGCCGCACTCCCCCAGCGCCCCGAGGTCCCGATCGCCGACCAGGCCCGGCGTCGGGAGTTCGAGCGGGCCGTCGGCATCAACCCGGTCGAGGTCGAACTCGCCGCGGCGCTGTCCGCACGCGAGCTGCTCGAGCGGATGGCGCGCGCCGTCACCTGCTGACGAGCTCCGCACGGACAGCGACGGACGGGAGCGCGCCCCGCGCAACGACTCGCGTCGCCGCTGAGGGGCGCGCTC
>NZ_JAUZED010000190.1 GCF_030705415.1 Curtobacterium sp. A7_M15
GCAGTCGCTGCGCCGCCTCGGCAGCCCTGGGCCGCTCCGCCGGGTCCTGCGCGGTCATCACGTGCAGCAGCGTGCGCCAGGCGGTCGGCAGGTGCTGGTCGATCTCCGGGCCGCGGGCGAGGCGGGCGGTCGCTGACTCGACCGCGGTGCCCGGGAACGGCTGCTTGCCGGTGAGCGCTTCGAGGAGCATCAGTCCGAGCGCGTAGACGTCGACCTTGCCGGTGATGGGCTGCGCCAGGACCTGCTCCGGCGCGATGTACGCCGCCGTACCGATCACCGTGCCGGTCTGGGTGGCGCGGGCGCCGTCCCGCAGCAGGGCGATGCCGAAGTCGGCGAGCTTGACGTGGACACCGTCGCTCTCGAGCAACACGTTCGCGGGCTTCACGTCGCGGTGGACCACACCCTGCGCGTGCGCCGCCGCGAGGCCGTCCGCGACCTGTGCCCCGACGCCGGCGGCGGTGGCCCGGTCGAGCGGCCCCTCGCGCAGCCGGGTCGCGAGGTCGCTCCCGGGGACGAGCTCCATCACGAGGTACGAGTCTCCGTCGACGTCGTCGAGCGCGGCGTCGTACAGGGTCACGAGCGCCGGACTGCGGAGCGTCGCGAGGGTCTGGATCTCCGCCTCGGCACGGGCACGTTCGCCGTGGTCGACCGCTCCGATGCGGAAGACCTTGACCGCCACCTCGCGTCCGAGCTGCTCGTCGACCGCCCGGTAGACGGAGGCCATGCCGCCGTGCCCGAGCGTTCCCGTGACTCGGTACCGACCGCCGAAGACCCGTTCTTCCATGCCGGGCAACCTACCGGGACGACCTGACGGGTCTCGCACCGCGGCGGAGCGCCGTGAGGTAGAGCCGGTGCGCCGTGACCACCAGCGCGAGCCAGGCGAGCCCGAGCGCCCACGCCGCCAGGACGTCGGTCAGCCAGTGGTGGCCGAGGAACACCCGCGAGATGCCGACCGAGACCACGAAGAACGTCCCGGCGACGATCGTCAGCACCCGGGTCACGAGTCTCGACTGGCGGAGGAGCAGCAGGTACACGATCGTCCCGACGATCACGGTGGCGTTGAGGGTGTGCCCGGAGGGGAACGACGGCGAGTGCTCGTACGGCGGGACGGCGTCGCGGAGCGGCGGACGGGCGCGACCGACGAGGTCCTTCCCCGCGATCGTCATGAGCAAGGAGCCGCCCGCTGCCGCGACGAGCAGCACGAGCGGCGTCCAGGCCCGACGCTGGATCGTGAACCCGACGAGGAACCCCAGTGCGACGATCGGCATCCCGATCGTGCCGGCGACGTCCGTCCACCACGTCACGAGGGTGTCGGCGGTCGGCGACCGGAGGGTGAGCATCCAGTCGAGCACGGGGCGGTCGAGCACGGCGACGTCGTCGGCCTCGCGCACCGCGTCGTACACCTCGGACGCCGCCCAGGTCGCGGTGGCGGCGACCCCGATGCCGATCGCGAGGGTGACCACGAGCAGCGGGAGCGCACCCCAGCGGTGGCCGAGCGCCGCCCAGCCGTCCGCCGACGCCCGGCCGGCGCGGGTGCGCCACGTCGTGAGGTCGACGTCGCCGACGCGTTGGTCGGGGGCCTCGGTGTGGTCGGACTGCATCGGTCCACCTTGCCCGAGTCCCGATGTGCGGGTGCGGGTGTCCAGTTCTTCGCGGTGCCGTGGTCGAGTCGCGGCCGCTCAGTCCTTCGCGGTGCCGTGGTCGAGTCGCGGCCGCTCAGTCCTTCGCCGCGCCGTAGTCGTCGACGACGGCAACCGAGAGCGGGAACACCACCGGGAAGTCGCGGAAGAGCAGCCGACCGGCATCGGCAGCGGCGGCCCGGATCTGCTCCGCCACCCACTCGGCGTGCTCGGCCGGCGTGTGCACCACGATCTCGTCGTGCACGAAGAACACCAGGTGCGGGCCGTCCGTCACCGGCCCCGGGAAGCGTCCGGCGAGCCGCGAGCGCAGCGCCCCCATCCACGCCAGTGCCCACTCGGCGGCCGTGCCCTGCACGACGAAGTTCCGGGTGAACCGCCCCCAGCTGCGCGCCCGCGACTCCACCGCCCGCTGCATGGCCGCCGTCCCCTCGACCGTGTAGGCCTGGTTCCGCGCCTCGAACCAGGCGGCGTCCGGCACCGGCGAGGTCCGACCGAGCAGCGTCGTCACGGGTTCGCCCCGCTCCCCCGCGCGGGCGGCGCGTTCGACGAGGCGGACGGCGTCCGGGAACGCGCGAGCGAGCCGCGGGACCAGCCTGCCGCCCTCACCCTGGGTCGCCCCGTACATCGCGCCGAGCATCGCGCCCTTGGCCTGTTGCCGGGTCTCGACCGCACCGGACGCCACGACGCCGTCGTACAGGTCGCGCCCGTCCCCGGCGGCCGCCATCGCCCGGTCGCCGGACATCGCCGCGAGCACGCGGGGTTCCAGCTGCGCCGCGTCCGCCACCACGAGCTTCCACCCGTCGTCGGCGACGACCGCGGCACGGATGCCCTTCGGCAGCTGCATCGCTCCCCCGCCGTCAGCCGCCCAGCGCCCGGTGACGACCCCGCCCACCAGGTACTTGGGGTGGAAGCGCCCGTCACGCACCCACTCGTCGAGCCAGGTCCAGCCGTTCGCGGTCAGCAACCGGGCGAGCCGCTTGTACTCGAGCAGCGGCCCGATCGCCGGGTGCTCGATCTCCTGCAGCTCCCACTTCCGCGTGCTCGTGACCATCAGGCCCGCTCGGCGCAACGACTTCAGGACGTCGGCGGGCGAGTCCGGGTTGAGCGACGGGTCGCCGAGACGCTCGCGCAGGACGGCGGCGATCTCCTCGAGCCGCCGAGGTCGCACCCCGTGCGGCACCCGCGGCCCGAGCGCGTCCTCGAGCAGCCGTTCGTGCACGTCGGCACGCCAGGGCAGCCCCGCGTGGAGCATCTCGGCCGCCACGAGCGCACCCGCGGACTCCGCCGTCACGAGGAGCCGCAGCGCCCCCGGAGCGGCGGACGACACGACCGCGTCGAGCTGCGCGCGC
>NZ_JAUZED010000191.1 GCF_030705415.1 Curtobacterium sp. A7_M15
CAACGACCGTGACGGGGCGCGATCGCACCCGGCACCCGCGCGGCCGCAGCGTTCGGGGCGGGGCCTGGCCGCGCCTCCCGGGCCGCACCGTCCACGCGGACGGCAGCCCGCGCGCGCAACCCCGGTACGCTGGTGCCCGTGTCCCCGCGTGAGAATCCCTTCGGTCAGGTCCTCGTCGCCCTCGTGACCCCGTTCACGGCCGACGGCGAGGTCGACTGGCCCGGTGTCGAGCAGCACATCGACGACTGCATCACCGCCGGTGCCGACGGCATCGTGGTCACCGGCACGACCGGTGAGACGAGCACACTGACCGACCCCGAGAAGCTCCGGCTGGTCGAGGTCGGCAAGTCCGTCGCCGCCGGCCGCGCGAAGATCATCACGGGCGGCGGCTCGAACGAGACCGCGCACGCGATCCACCTGTACAAGCAGAGCGAGAAGGCCGGCGCGGACGGCGTGATGATCGTCACGCCGTACTACAACAAGCCGACCCAGTCGGGTGTGCTCACGCACTTCCGGATGATCGCCGACGCCACCGACCTGCCGGTGATCCTGTACGACATCCCCGGTCGCACGGGCATCCCGATCACGTACGAGACGATCGTGCGGGCGTCGCACCACCCGAACATCCTCGCCGTGAAGGACGCCAAGGGCGACTTCGCCGAGGTGTCCCGCGTGCTCAACAACACCGACCTCATGTACTTCTCCGGGGACGACACGAACGTGCTCCCGCACCTCTCGATCGGCGCCACCGGCCTGATCGGCGTGACCGCGAACATCACGAGCACCCCCTACCGGACGATCGTGGACGCCGTGAACCGGGGCGATCTGGCCACCGCGACCGCCGAGCACAAGCGCGTCGAACCCCTCGTCCGCGCCGTGATGACGCACGTGCCGGGTACCGTGGCGGCGAAGTACATCCTGCACGGGCTCGGCCGCATCGGCAGTCCGCGCGTGCGGCTGCCGCTCGTCGGCCCCGAGGACTCCGAGGCGTACGCCATCGAGACCTCCCTCGAAGCCGTCCGGGACATCCCGGGCGCCGACTTCTCGAACTTCCGCCCCGACCGCAACGCAGCGGCCGGCGGCGCACTACCGAAGGTGCCAGGCACCACACGTTAGGAAGACCGCGGCGCACGGGCAGTGCGCCGCACGACAGTCAGGACCGAATGCCCACCCAGATCTCAGAACCGCAGCCGCTCGAAGCCGGCACCCTCCGCGTCGTCCCCGTCGGGGGACTCGGCGAGATCGGTCGCAACATGACCGTCTACGAGTACGAGGGCAAGCTCCTCATCGTGGACGCCGGCGTGCTCTTCCCCGAGGAGCACCAGCCGGGCGTCGACCTCATCCTGCCGGACTTCGCGCCGATCCGGGACCGCCTCGACGACGTCCTCGGGGTCGTGCTCACGCACGGCCACGAGGATCACATCGGTGCCGTCCCGTACCTGCTGAAGCTCCGCGACGACATCCGGCTGATCGGCTCCACGCTGACGCTGGCCCTCGTCGAGGCGAAGCTCAAGGAACACCGGATCAAGCCGTACACGCTCGTCGTGCAGGAGGACCAGACCGAGCAGCTCGGTCCGTTCCACCTCGAGTTCGTCGCCGTGAACCACTCCATCCCGGACGCCCTCGCCGTCGCGATCACGACCCCCGCCGGTCGTGTGCTGCACACGGGCGACTTCAAGATGGACCAGCTCCCGCTCGACGACCGCATCACCGACCTCCGCGCCTTCGCACGTCTCGGGGAGCAGGGCGTCGACCTGTTCCTGCCGGACTCGACGAACGCGGACGTGCCGGGCTTCACCGCGCCCGAGCGCGACATCGGACCCGTGCTCGAGAACATCATCACGCGCGCCCGCAAGAAGGTCGTCGTGGCGAGCTTCTCGTCGCACGTGCACCGCGTGCAGCAGGTCCTCGACGCCGCGGCCGCCGCGAACCGCAAGGTCGCGTTCATGGGTCGCTCGATGATCCGCAACATGACGATCGCGGCCGAGCTCGGCTACCTCCGGGTGCCGGAGAACGTGCTCATCGACACGAAGAAGGCGAAGAACGTCCCGGACGACCAGATCGTCTACATGTCGACCGGGTCGCAGGGCGAGCCGATGGCCGTCCTCGCGCGCATGGCCAACCTCGAGCACCAGATCGAGATCGGCGAGGGCGACACCGTCATCCTCGCCTCGTCGCTCATCCCGGGCAACGAGAACGCCGTGTACCGCGTCATCGACGGGCTGACGAAGCTCGGCGCGAAGGTCGTGCACAAGGGCAACGCGAAGGTGCACGTCTCCGGACACGCCAGCGCCGGCGAGCTGCTCTACTGCTACAACATCCTGCGGCCGAAGAACGTGCTCCCCGTGCACGGCGAGCACCGCCACCTGTACGCCAGCGCCGACCTCGCGATCCAGACCGGGGTCCCGCCGCGCAACGTGATCCTCGGTCAGGACGGGATCGTCGTCGACCTCAAGGACGGCGAGGTCCGGGTCGCCGGCCAGCTCGACATCGGCTACGTCTACGTCGACGGCTCGACCGTCGGTGAGATCACCGACGCCGACCTCAAGGACCGCCGGGTCCTCGCGGAAGAGGGCTTCATCTCGATCTTCGCCGCGGTGGACTTCACCACCGGCCAGTGCGTGGTGGGCCCCGAGATCCAGTCGCGCGGCTTCGCCGAGGACGAGTCGGTCTTCGACGAGGTCCGCCCGCAGATCGCCAAGGCGCTCTCCGAGGCGGCCGCGAACGGCACCCGCGACGCGCACGCCTTCCAGCAGGTCGTCCGCCGGACCGTGGGCCGCTGGGTCAACACGAAGCACCGCCGTCGGCCGATGATCGTCCCGGTGGTCATCGAGGCGTAGCGCGCGTCGCGACGACCGCGCCGGTCGCGGTGGTCGCAGTGGCCGTGTCCAGGAGGCGCGGTGCACGTTCCTGACGGACGTGCACCG
>NZ_JAUZED010000192.1 GCF_030705415.1 Curtobacterium sp. A7_M15
GGGCGCGGGGCGGACAGGACCGCTCGGGGCGGGGAAGACCCGCGTGGCGGCGGACGGGAGGCGCGGTGCGGCGCCGACCCGCGCCTCCTGTCCGTCAGACGGTCACGTCAGACCGCGCTGGACCGGTCCGCGACCGCCTCGTCGCGCTCGAGGTCCTGCCGCAGCGCCGCACGCGCGGCGCGGGGCCCCACGACCGGCACGGCGTGCGTGATCGCCAGGTGCAGCCGCGTGTCCGCGTCGTACCGCAGCCGGAACCGCTCGTGACGGATGAGCCACACGAGCGCGATCGCCAGCGCCACGAAGCCCGATGCGGCACCGACGGCGATGGCCCAGCGGGGACCCCACGCGTCGGCGACGGCTCCGACGATCGGTGCGCCGATGGGGGTGCCGCCCGCGAAGATCGCCATGTAGAGAGCCATCACGCGTCCGCGCATCGCGGGCTTCGTGGTGGTCTGGACGAGGGCGTTCGCGGTCGTCATGAAGGTCAGTGACGCGAGTCCGACGAACACCAGCACGATCGCGAACGACCAGTACGTCGGGGCGACGGCTGCCGCGACGCAGGCCAGACCGAACCCGGCGGAGGCGATGACCAGCGTGCGCATCCGGGGTCGGTCGCGGCGTGCCGAGAGCAGGGCTCCGGCGACCGATCCGATCGCCATCACGGAGTTGAGCAGGCCGAACTCGCCCGCGCCCTTGTGGAACTCGACCCGGGCCATGGTCGAGGTGAAGATCGGGAAGTTCACGCCGAAGGTGCCCACGACGAAGATCATGCAGAGCACGACGATGATGTCCGGCCGGGTCCGCACGTACCGGAAGCCCGCGAGGATCTGTCCCTTGCCGCGCTTCGGCCGGATCCGTTCGGCGAGCTGGGCGGGGTCGACGAAGCGGAGCGCGACGAGCACGGCCAGGAACGAGGCTGCGTTGATGACGAACACCCAGCCGGAGCCGATCGCCGCGATGAGCACCCCGGCGACCGCGGGGCCGATGAGCCGGGCGGCGTTGAACGACGCAGAGTTGAGGGCGACGGCGTTGGCGACGTGCTCACCCTGGACGACGTCGGACACGAAGGCCTGGCGGATCGGGGTGTCGAACGCGGCGACGATGCCGAGCGCGAGTGCGAACCCGTAGAGCGACCAGATCGTTGCGGTGTCGGTCAGCACCATGATGCCGAGCCCCAGGCCGAGGGCACCCATCAACCCCTGCGTCAGCATGAGCATCTTGCGGCGGTCGAACCGGTCGGCGGCGAGTCCGGTCAGGGGGAGGAGGAGCAGCTGTGGCCCGAACTGCAGGGCCATGGTGATGCCGACCGCGATCGCGTCGTTGTCGGAGAGCTTCGTCAGGACGATCCAGTCCTGGGCGGTTCGCTGCATCCAGGTGCCGACGTTGGACACCAGGGCGCCGGCGAACCAGATGCGGTAGTTGCGGCCGGACAGGGAGCGGAACATGGCGGTCACTGCTGGGCAAGCCTCCTCATGATCTCGGTGGCGTCCGCGAGGGTCCGCCGTTCTGCGTCCGTGAGCTCGGCGAGCCGCGGGGTGAGCCAGCCGTCCCGCCGCCGCCGGGTCTCCTCGACGAAGGCGGAACCGGCGCCGGTCGCTCCGAGCAGGACCTTGCGGCGGTCGTCGCCGTGGTCGCCCTTCGAGACGAGTCCGCGCTCGACGAGGACGGCGATCGTCTTCGTCATCGAGGGCGGGGTGACGCCGTCCTGCCGGCTGAGTTCGGCGAGGGTCATCGGGCCGTCGCGGTGCAGTCGGGCGAGCGCGGAGAACTGGGCATCGCTGACGGTGGTGTCGGCCTTCTGCGCGCGGAGTGTACGCGAGAGGCGGTTCACCGCGATGCGGAGGTCGGTGGCGTCGGTCACGAGTCGTTAGCCTAGCAAATTAGTTCAGTGAACGAACTGCTTTCCCGGGTGTATCGTGGTGATGAACAACAGGTGTTGTCCAGAGAGAAGGAATCATGTCCGAGTTCGAGGGCAAGGTCGCCATCGTCACCGGTGGCGGCAGCGGCATCGGCGAGGCCATCGCGAAGGAGCTCGCGGCCGCGGGCGCGAAGGTCGTCGTCACCGACATCAAGCAGGACGCCGCAGAGCGTGTGGTCGGGGAGATCGCGGAAGCCGGCGGAACGGCGAGTGCGTTCGAGGCGAACTCCGCCGTCGCCGCCGACAACGAGCGCATGGTGCAGTTCGCCGTGGACACCTACGGAGCCCTGCACCTCGCCGTGAACAACGCCGGCATCGGCGCCGCGCCCCAGCCCATCGGCGAGTACGACGTCGAGGCGTGGGACCGCGTGCGTGCGGTGGATCTCGACGGCGTGTTCTACGGCCTCCGCTACGAGATCCCCGCGATGGTGGCCGCCGGTGGTGGCGCGATCGTGAACATGTCGTCGGTGCTCGGTTCGGTCGGCATCGCGCAGAACGCCGCCTACGTGGCGTCGAAGCACGCGCTGGTCGGTCTGACGAAGGTCGCTGCGCTCGAGTACACGGCGCAGGGCGTCCGGACGAACGCGGTCGGCCCGGGCTTCATCGACACGCCGCTCGTCCGTGCGTCGCTCTCGCCCGAGGCGCTCACGGCGCTCGAGGCCGAGCACGCGGCGGGGCGGCTCGGCACCGATGCCGAGGTCGCGGCCCTGGTGCTGTTCCTGCTGAGCGACAAGGCGTCCTTCATCAGCGGTAGCTACCACCTGGTCGACGGCGGCTACAGCGCGCACTGACCGGTCTGCTCCGGCCGGGGGTGCTGGGTGCCGGGTGCCGGGGTGAAACGGGCGTACCGTGTCGGAACTTCCGACCGGTCACGCCCGTTCCCGCTTTCCAGCACGGGTGCCGTGGGAAGGAGCGACCCACCGGAGGCGCGGCGTGCGTGAGCAGATCTGCTCACGCACG
>NZ_JAUZED010000193.1 GCF_030705415.1 Curtobacterium sp. A7_M15
ACGACGATGTCGGGGCGCTCGTCGCGGAGCAGGTTGAGCGACTGCAGGATCGCGTCTGCCGAGCCGGCGAACCACCGCTTGCCGAGTCGCTGCTGCGCCGGGACGGACGCGACGTAGGAACCGAGCAGCCCCTCCATGCGCCACGTCTCGGCGACGTGGCGGTCGAGACTGTGCGACTTGTACTGCGTCAGGACGACGATCTTCTGCAGACCGGAGTTCACGAGGTTCGACAGCGCGAAGTCGATGAGCCGGAAGTTGCCGCCGAACGGGACTGCTGGTTTCGCGCGGTCCGCCGTGAGCGGCATGAGGCGCTTGCCCTCTCCGCCGGCGAGGACGATGCCGAAGACCTTCTTTGGTGCCATACCGCTCACAGTATGCGTCCGGACCGGTGAACGGTTACGTTGAACCCGTGCGAGTCGATCTACTGACCAGGGAGTATCCGCCGGAGGTCTACGGCGGTGCGGGTGTCCACGTTGCCGAACTGACCGCGGCGCTGCGGTCCGGCACCGACACCGAAGTGCGCGTCCGTGCCTTCGGGGCGTTCCGCGACGAGGCCGACGTGTGGGCCTACCGGACGCCGGACGGGCTCGGCCAGGCGAACGGCGCGCTGCAGGCGCTCGGCACCGACGTCGCGATCGCCGCCGACGTCGAGGGGGCCGACCTGGTCCACTCCCACACCTGGTACGCGAACTCGGCGGGACGCATCGCGCAGCTGACCTACGGCATCCCGCACGTCGTCACGGCGCACAGCCTCGAGCCGCTCCGTCCGTGGAAGGCCGAGCAGCTCGGCGGCGGGTACCGGCTGTCGAGCTGGATGGAGCGCGAGGCGTTCGAGCACGCCGACGGTGTCATCGCGGTGTCGAAGGCGATGCGGCAGGACATCCTCCGCTCGTACCCGTCGATCGACCCGTCGAAGGTGCACGTCGTCTACAACGGCATCGACATCGAGGAGTGGAAGCCGACCGTCGACGAGGACGCCGTGCGGTCGCTCGGGATCGACCCGACACGTCGCTCGGTCGTGTTCGTCGGCCGCATCACGCGGCAGAAGGGCCTGCCGTACCTGCTCCGCGCGGTGGCCTCGCTGCCGGCGGACGTGCAGATCGTGCTCTGCGCCGGGGCTCCCGACACGCCGGAGATCATGGCCGAGGTGACCGGGCTGGTCGACTCTCTGCGTGCGGAACGCGACGGCGTCGTGTGGATCGACCGGATGCTCTCGCGCCGGGAGATCGTGAACGTGCTGTCGTCCGGCACGGTGTTCGTCTGCCCGTCGATCTACGAACCGCTCGGGATCGTCAACCTCGAGGCCATGGCGTGCGGCATCCCCGTCGTCGGCACCGGCACCGGGGGCATCCCCGAGGTCGTGGCGGACGGGCTGACCGGGCGCATCGTGCCGATCGACCAGGCGCAGGACGGCACCGGCACGCCGACCGACCCGGACCGCTACGTCGCCGACCTCGCCGCGACGCTGGACGAGGTCCTGGAGGACGAGGGGCTCGCGAAGCTCATGGGCCGCGCCGGACGACTCCGCGTCGAGAGCGAGTTCACGTGGGACGCGATCGCCCGGCGGACACGCCAGGTCTACGACGAGGTGCTCGGGCAGAACCCCTAGGCTGGTCGCATGCCCTCGGTCGTGCGCTTGTCAGACGTCTCCGTGGTCCGCAACGGGGCCACCATCCTCGACGGGATCTCGTGGGAGGTGCAGGACGACGAACGCTGGGTCGTGCTCGGTGCCAACGGTGCCGGCAAGACCACGCTGCTGCAGGTCGCCGGCGCCCAGACGTTCCCCACGTCGGGCGAGGTCGAGGTCCTCGGCACGGAGCTCGGTGGCGCCGACCTGTTCGAGCTGCGGCCGCGCATCGGCTTCGCGTCGACGGCCCTCGCGCGCCGTATCCCGGTCACCGAGAAGGTTATCGACGTCGTGCTCACCGCGGCGTACTCGGTGACGGGCCGCTGGAACGAGGAGTACGAGGAGCTCGACGTCCGCCGTGCGCAACGCGTGCTCGACGAGTGGGGCCTCGGGGCCTTCACCGACCGGACCTTCGGTGAGCTCAGCGACGGCGAACAGAAGCGCGTCCAGATCGCCCGTGCCGTGATGACCGACCCGGAGATCCTGTTCCTCGACGAGCCGGCCGCGTCGCTCGACCTCGGTGCGCGCGAGAGCCTCGTGCGCACCCTCGGCGGCTACGCGCAGAGCGAGGACTCGCCCGCGATCGTCATCGTCACCCACCACGTCGAGGAGATCCCCGCCGGGTTCACCCACGCACTGGTGCTCGCCGACGGGCACGTGCAGGCTGCCGGACCGATCGACGAGGTGCTCACCGCCCCGACGTTGACCGAGGCGTTCGGCATCGAGCTGACCGTGACGAAGGACGCCGGCCGGTACACGGCACGCGCTGCCTGATCCTGCTCCCGATCCGCGTCGTCGTCTGGTAACGTAGACGGCTGGCGCAAGCCGCAGACTTCCCGCGTCGCGCTCGCACGAGTGCCGCGCACGTCCCCATCATCGCAACCGAGGAATCTCCATGAAGACCGACATCCACCCCGAGTACCGCGCCATCGTCTTCCGTGACCTGGCTTCCGGTGAGACGTTCCTGACGCGTTCGACCGCGAACAGCGACAAGACCATCGAGCTCGACGGTGCGACCTACCCGGTCATCGACGTCGAGATCTCGTCCGCGTCGCACCCGTTCTACACGGGCAAGCAGCGCATCCTCGACTCGGCGGGTCGCGTCGAGAAGTTCAACCAGCGCTTCAAGGGCTTCGGCAAGTAAGCAGTCCTCGGACGCTCGGACGGGCGGCTCTCCTTCGGGAGGGTCGCCCGTTCCGTCGTTGTGGGTGGGGGTCGTGGGGGTGAGCGCGCGCGTGGGGTGGG
>NZ_JAUZED010000194.1 GCF_030705415.1 Curtobacterium sp. A7_M15
GAGGCGGTCACCCGCCAGGGTGACCGCCTCGTCGCGTCGCGAGCGCAAGAGCCTACTTGGCGTCCGCCTCGGCCTTCACCGGCTCGGCGTCCGCGGCCTTCACCGGCTCGGCGTCCTTCGAGACGTCCTTCGCCGGCTCGCCGTACGCGGGACCGGCCGCACCGGCGGGCTTGCCCTCTTCCGGAGCCGTGGTCGGCTTGGCGGCCTCGACCGGAGCAGCGGGCGCCTCGGCAGCGGGCTTGGGACGGGACGCGAACGCCTCGAACGCGGCGCGCGGGGTCTCACGGTCGTCGAGCGACGCGATGTCACGGCCGAGGAAGAAGCCGCCGACCCAGTCGCCGATGACGCGCCACTTGCGCTCCCACGACGGCATCGCCAGGCCGTGGTAGCCACGGTGTGCGCCCCAGGCGAGGAAGCCCTTCATGGCGAACTTGCCGGACTGGAACACACCGATGCCGAGACCGAGGCCCGCGACGGCGCCGAGGTTCTCGTGCTTGTAGTCGGTCGTGGCCTCGCCGCGGATCGTCGCGACGAGGTTCTTCGCGAGCTGCTTCGCCTGACGCACCGCGTGCTGGGCGTTCGGCACGCAGAAGCCGCCGACACCGCCGCCCGTGAGGTCCGGCACGGCCGCCACGTCGCCGCAGGCCCACGCGTCGGCGATCACGCCGTTGTCGTCGACCACGCGGAGGTCGGGCTGCACGCGGATGCGCCCGCGCTGCTCGAGCGGGAAGTCGGTGCCCTTGACCATCGGGTTCGCCATGACGCCGGCGGTCCAGATGATGAGGTCGGACTCGATCGTCTGGATCGACTCGTCCTTCGCCTTGAGCTGGCAGACACCGCCCTCGGCCGAGGCGAGCTGCGTCTCGAGGTGCACGGTGGCACCGCGCTGCGCGAGGTTCTCGAGCACCCAGTGCGAGGTCTCGAGCGAGACCTCGGGCATGATGCGGCCCATCGCCTCGACGAGGTGGAAGTGCGTGTCGTCGAAGGACAGCTCAGGGTAGCTCTTGAGCAGGTCGCTCGCGAACGAGCGGAGCTCGGCGAACACCTCGATGCCGGCGAAGCCACCACCGACGACGACGACGGTCAGCAGGCGGTCACGCTCCGGGCCGGCAGGCAGGGTCGCCGCCTTGTGGAAGTTCGTGAGGATCTTGTCGCGGATCGCCGCGGCCTCTTCGATCGTCTTGAGGCCGATGGCCTCGTCGGCGACGCCCGGGATCGGGAAGGTGCGCGAGACCGCCCCCGCGGTCATGACGATCTGGTCGTAGGACTCCTCCCACGCCTCACCCTCGGCCGGGGTGATGGTCGCCGTCTTGCTGGCGTGGTCGACCTTCGTGACCTTGGCGGTGACGACGCGCGTCTTCTTGAGGTGACGACGGTGGGCGACGACGGCGTGCCGCGGCTCGATGGAACCGGCGGCGACCTCGGGGAGGAACGGCTGGTACGTCATGTACGGCAGCGGGTCGACCATGACGACCTCGGCTTCGCCCTGGCGAAGGTGCTTCTCGAGCTTCCAGGCGGTGTAGAAGCCGGCGTAACCGCCGCCGACGACGAGGATCTTGGGCACGGGGAATGATCTCCTTGGATGGGGGTTTGCCGGGAGTCTAGTCAGACTTCGCCGCCACCCGCCCCGACTCCAGCGTCTGCGCCACCATCATACGCCCGGCACTCACACCGGTCGGGCGACCAGCTCGCGCGCTCGAGCGCGAGGTCACCGATGGGGTTGACTCCGGGGCCCGCGGCGAGGGCGTGACCGACGAGGGCGTGCAGGCACTTCACGCGGGTGGGCATGCCACCGGCGGTGATGCCGTCGATCTCGTCGACGTGCTCGATCGACTCACGATCGGCGAGGTAGGCCTCGTGCGCCGCGCGGTACTGCTCGGCGACGGACGGGTCCTCGAGCAGGGCAGCCAGCTCGGGCATGACCTGGTTGGCCTCGAGGGTGCTGACCGCAGCGGTGGCCGCGGGGTGGCACAGGTAGTAGAGCGTCGGGAACGGGGTGCCGTTCGACAGCCGGGGCTTCGTGGACACGACCGTGGGGTTGCCACAGACGCAGCGAGCAGCGATCCCGATGACGTCACGTGCCGGTCGGCCGAGCTGCGCCGAGACGACCTGGATGTCGCGTTCGGAGGGCGGGTCGAAAGGAGGGGTCGTCACGGGTACGTGAGCCTACCGGAGTCCCGGGCACCGTCCTACTTCGTGTCGCCGGTGCCGGAGACGTCCGGTGCGACGAGCTGCTGCGTGGTCTCGTCGGTCAGGCCCGAGGTCAGCACCGACGACAGCATGGCCTGCACCCAGTCGACCTTCGGCGTCTGCACGGTCGAGCTCACGGGCGTGCCGGAATCGGTCGTCGGCGTCGACTCCGTCTTGCGGTCCTCGCTCCCCATCACGAGGTAGCTCTCCTCGCCCGGGTACACGTAGAGCAGTCGGTCCCGCGCCTGCGCCTCGATGTAGGCGGGGTCGTCCCAGCGTGCGACGTCCTTCTTCTTCTGCGACACGTCCGCCTTCTGGCTCGCCACCTCGCGCTGCTGCTGCGCGATCTGCTCCTGCTGCTGGATCAGGGTCCGCAGCGACGGCGCGAGCACGACGACGAACAGCACGATGATGGCCAGCATGAGCAGGCTGAACCCGGAGAACCGGATCGAGCGGTACCACGGCTGCTCGGACGAGCCGCCCTCGGGCAGCGCCACGGGGACGCGGCGGACACGGGGCTTCTGGCTGGGCACGGTCCGACGATAACCCGCCGTCGGGACTGCGGGCGGTCGGCACGCGGCCGTTCGGTGCCCTCTCAGCGTCGCGGTCCAGGAGGCGCGGCTCGGCCCCGCAGCGCCGCCAGCGCCCACCGCGCGGTCGCGCCCACCGCGCGGTCG
>NZ_JAUZED010000195.1 GCF_030705415.1 Curtobacterium sp. A7_M15
GTCGCGGGGCGGGCCGGCACCGCGCCTCCTGGCCGTCAGGGTCGGGACGTGTCGGCGGCGACCCGGCGACGGCGCCGGACCGCCCACAGCACGGCCGCAGCACCGACCGCCAGCGCGACCAGCACGACCGCGCCCCACGGCGACCCCGCGAACGCCGCGAGCACTGCCCAGAAGAGCGCGAGGCCCACGGTCGCGTACACGACCGCCCACGCCACGCAGCCCGGGACCATCGCGATCGTGTACCGCCACCACGGCACCCGGGCGACGCCCGCGGCCGCGTTCACGACCGTCTGCAGCCCCACGGTGAGGAAGCTGATCGTCACGACGGGCAGCCCCCAGCGGTCGAGCAACGCCGAACCCCGACGGACCGCTGCCGAGTCGAGCCAACGTCCCCAGCGTGACCGCGCCACCCCCGTGACAGCGAGGCGTGCCAGCCAGTACGTCGCCTGCGCACGGCAGAACACCACGGCGAAGAGGGCGAGGACGAGCCACCGGAACGGGAGCCCCTCGAGGAAGGACGGCACGGGCGAACCGTAGCCACCCCGACCGGGAATGTCCCGTCAGCGGCGGTCGGCGTCCTCGCGGATCCTGATGCCGTCGAGGACGTCCTGCGCGCGCTTCTCGTCCTGCTTCTCGATCTGACGGGTGTCGCGTTCGGGGAGCTGGATGTCCTCCTCCGCGCGGATGCCGGCCTGCAGCTCGCGTCCGCGTTCGATCTCGGCGTCGAACTCCGCGCCGAAGAGCAGCGCGTTGTTCGTGATCCAGATCCACAGCAGGAACACGATCACGCCGCCGAGCGAACCGTACGTGGCGTTGTAGTTCGAGAAGTTGCCGACGTAGAAGCCGAAGCCGACGCTGGCGACGATGAGGATCAGGATGGCCAGGATCGACCCGCCGCTCACCCAGCGGAACTTCGGCTGCTTGACGTTCGGCGCCCAGTAGTAGAGCACCGCGACGACGATGATCGCGATCACGAGCAGGATCGGCCACTGCACGATGCTCAGGACCGTCGCGGCGACGTCGCCGAGCCCGATCACGTCGCCGAAGCTGCGGGCGAGCGGGCCGGACACGAGTGCGAGCAGCCCGAGGACGAGCAGGATGACGGTGAAGAGCGTGACGCCGAGCATGGTCGGGCGGAGCTTCCAGATCGGACGCCCCTCGCGGACGTTGTAGATCCGGTTCATCGCCCGGCCGAAGGCACCGACGTACCCGGAGGCCGACCACAGCGCACCGACGACACCGACGATGAACGTGACCGGTGCTGCGGGCGAGCGGACGAGCCCCTCGATGGGGTCCCGGAGCAGTTCGGCGACCTGCCCGCCGCCGATGTTGTTCACGACGTCGAGCAGGGTGTCGATCGTCTTCTTCGGGTCGGACACCAGGCCGAGGATCGACACCACCGCCAGCAGACCGGGGAACAGCGCGAGCACGGTGTAGTAGGTCAGGCTCGCCGCGAGGTCCGTGCACTGGTCACTGGAGAACTCGCGGAGCGTCTTCTTGAGCGTGTAGACGAGCGTCGGCTTGGTGAGGTCTGCCGGGCTGTCGGGCTTGCGCGGATCGTCGGGTTCGGGCTTGTGCTGCTCGCGTGCCACGGGACTACCCCTTCGCCTTCAGCGCCTGCTTCGAGCGCTTGGCGGCCTGTTTGCGGTTCTTCGTCGCGCGGCGTTGGACCGCGGCGATGCCGGCGCGCTGCTTCACGCGTGCGCGGTGCTGCGGGTCGCGTTCGAGTGACTCCTCGGCGGCCTTCGCGCGGGCCTTGCGCCCCTTGCGTCCGGGCTGGGACTGCTCGGCCGCACTCGGACCGTCGCCGCGGGCTCCGAACGGCAGCAGCGCGGTGAAGGCCGTCGTCGCCGGCGGTTCGGCGAGGTGACCCGCGGGGCTGTTCCGGATCGCGATGCCGACGACGATCGCCGCCACCCCTGCGGCAGCGGTGACGCCCATCGCCACGAGCGGCGTGGGGTCGCGGTGCCAGCGCTGCCTCGCCTTCGCGACCGCCAGACGGGTCCGAGCGGGCACGTCGGAACGTCGTCGGATCTCGTTGACGGTGTCCGTGAGGTGCTCACGCGTGCGAACGGTCGCGAGTTCGAGCTCGGGGAGACTGTCCTTGGCCATTCCCCATTTCGTACACGCTCAGCCGGGGTCCGTGTCCAGGTCGACCCGCCTACGGTGCGCCCCATGCTGTTCCGAGACGTCGCCGAGGGCATCCACCGGCTGGAGATCGCCCACACGAACACGTACCTGGTCGAGACGGGCGACCGGCTGCTCGTCGTCGACGCCGGGCTGCCCGCGGCATGGCCGCACCTGCTGCTCGCCGTCCACGACCTCGGCTACTCGCCCGACCGCGTGGAGGGGCTGCTCCTCACCCACGGGCACTTCGACCACGTGGGCACCGCCGCGAGGATGCACCGGGAGTGGGGCACGCCCGTGTACGTCCACCCCGGCGACCGGCACCTCGCCGCGCACCCGTACTCCTACCGGCCGCAGACGAACCGGTTCGGGTTCGTCGCGCTGCACCCGGGTGGCCTGGTACCGCTCGGTCGGATGCTGCTCGCCGGTGCCGCGACGGTGGACGGCATCGCGGAGACGGAGCCCCTGGAGGTCCGCGCCGAGGTGCCCGGGACACCGTGGATCATCGAGACCCCCGGGCACACCGACGGGCACGTGGCGCTGCACTTCGCGGACCGTGACGCGGTGATCGCCGGGGACGCCCTCGTCACGCTCGACCCCTACACCGGCGGCATCGGCCCGCGGATCGTCGCACCGGCCGCGACGGCCGACATCGACACGGCGGTCGCCTCGCTCGACCGCTTGGCCGACACCGAGGCGCGGCACGTGCTGCCCGGGCACGGGCCGGCGTGGGGGCT
>NZ_JAUZED010000196.1 GCF_030705415.1 Curtobacterium sp. A7_M15
ACGCGCCCGGGCCGGCTCGGCCGCGCACCCGGCACCGCCGCGCACGCGCCCGGGCGGCACGTGTGGGTCGCGGGCGCGGGGTCCGTGCCGGTACCGTGGTCGGATGCCGATCAGCAGCGAATCCGGGTCACCCGCCCAGGCTCCCTCGACCGTGACCGTGACGAGCGGGCCCGAGGTGCTCGGATGGCTCGAGTTCGGTGACGCAGCGCGCCTGCTCGCCAAGGACGTCCTGTCGTCCGGCTTCGAACCCGAGGTCGTCGTCGCCGTCGCGCGCGGCGGGCTCATCATCGCCGGTGCCGTCGCCTACGCCCTCGGCACCAAGGAGTGCGGCTCGATCAACGTCGAGTTCTACACCGACGTCGAGCAGCGTCTCGAGGAGCCCGTCATCCTGTCGCCCGCGCTCGACGCCCCGAGCCTCGCGGGCAAGCGCGTCCTCGTCGTCGACGACGTGTCCGACTCCGGTCGGACCCTGCGTCTGGTCGTCGACATCATCCGCAACGCCGGTGCCGACGTCCGGAGTGCCTGCCTGTACTCGAAGCCCGGCACCGTGCTCGAGCCGGACCACGTCTGGCGCCGCGTCGACGGGTGGATCACCTTCCCGTGGAGCGCCCTCGCCCCGGTGACGGCCGAGTCGTGAGCATCCACCTCGTCGGCGGTGGACCCTTCGCCGCCTCGGACGCCGCCGCGCCGTTCGTGGCCGAGGCGACCGTCCGCTCCGCAGCCGTCGGCCGGACCGTCCCGCGCATCGCACTGCTCTCCGTCGCCAGGCCGTCCGGGGAGTCGCCGTCCAGCACGGCCGACATCGCCGAGGTGCTCGCCGGTCCCCGCACGGCCGAGGTCCTCGTCACCGAGATCGCGGCCGGCCAGGTGTTCGACACCACGGTCCTCAGCGACGTCGACGCCCTCGTGGTCGCCGGCGGGGTCACGCCGGACTACCTCGACGCCGTCGCCCCGCTCGTCGACCAGATCCGCCTGCTCGTCTCCGACGGCCTGCCGTACCTGGGTTACTCGGCCGGCGCGATGATCGCGGCCGACCGTGCCCTCGTCGGCGGCTGGCGCATCGGTGGTGTGGAGATCTGCCCCGAGGAAGCGTCCGAGGGCCTCGACGAGGTCGAACTCCGCGAGGGGCTCGGCCTGGTGGACCTGACCATCGACGTGCACGCGGTCCAGGCCGGCACGCTCGCGCGGCTCATCGCGAGCGCCGAGGCCGAGTTCGTCACCGCGGGCCTGGCGATCGACGAGGACACCACCCTCGTCGTGGGCGAGGGCGCGCTCGAGGTCCGCGGCACCGGGAGCGTCTGGCGCGTCGTCTCCGGCGAGGACTCGGTCGCCGTCGCCACGATGGGCGCGTAGAACCGATGGGCGCGTAGAACCGATGGGCGCGTAGAACCGATGGGCGCGTAGATCCGTGCACGCTCGTCCGCTCGCCGACCTGGTCGACCCCGGCTGGGCCGACGCCCTCGCCCCGGTCGAGGACGACGTCCACCGGATGGGCGATTGGCTCCGCGCCGAGACCGCTGCCGGGCGGCACTACCTCCCGGCGGGGGAGCACGTGCTGCGTGCCTTCGCCGAGCCGTTCGACGGCGTGAAGGTCCTCGTCGTCGGGCAGGATCCGTACCCCACGCCCGGGCACCCGATCGGCCTGTCGTTCGCGGTCGACCCGCACGTCCGCCCGGTCCCGCGCAGCCTGGCGAACATCTACCGCGAGCTCGAGTCCGACCTCGGCGTGACACCGCCGGCGCACGGGGACCTGCGGGCATGGTCGACGCAGGGCGTCCTGCTGCTCAACCGCGTCCTCACGGTCGAGGCCGGAGCAGCGGGCAGCCACCGCGGGAAGGGCTGGGAGGCCGTGACCGACCAGGCCGTCCGAGCGCTCGTCGGCCGCGGGAAGCCCCTCGTCGCCGTGCTCTGGGGTGCCCAGGCCGCGTCGGTCCGGCCGCTCCTGGGGGAGATCCCGGTCGTCGCGTCTGCGCACCCGAGCCCGCTCAGCGCCTCGCGGGGGTTCTTCGGCAGTCGTCCCTTCTCGCAGGTGAACGAGCTGCTCGTCGCCCAGGGCGCGGAGCCGGTCGACTGGACCCTGCCCGCGGCATAGGCTCGGACCCGTGCTCGAGGAGGAATACCAGCGACGGCGGGTCCTGCCGCGACACCTGCGCGCCCCCGTCCCCGCCGAGGCTGCGTTCACGTACACGATCCGCGCCGCCGAGCCCACCGATCTCCCCGACGTGCGCGAGATCCACACGCACTACGTCCGGAACTCCTCGGTCACCTTCGACCCGTCCGCGTTCACGTTCGCCGCGTGGAAGCGCCGGTACGACGCGATCCGACGCCGCGGCCTGCCGTTCCTGGTCGCCGAGAACCCCTCCGGGCAGGTGCTCGGGTACGCGCTCGTCGACCCGTGGAACCCCCGCGACCGCTCGAACCGGGTCGTCGAGGACTCGATCTACCTCGGTGCCGCGTCCGGCGGGAAGGGGCTCGGGCGGGCGCTCATGGAGGCGCTCATCGACGAGTGCCGAGCCGCGGGCGTCCGAGAGATCGTCGCGGTGATCGCCGACCGGCAGGCCGAGGCGTCGATCCGCCTGCACGAGCGCCTCGGCTTCGAGGAGGTCGGCCGCATGGGGAAGGTCGGGTACAAGTACGACCGGTGGCTCGGTACCGTGACGATGCGGCTGCGCCTGCGCGGCCCGCGCCTCTTCGCGCGCGGGTAGCGGCGCGGGGCGCGCCCGCGCGCCCGACGGTCGTCGAGGTCGCGCGATCGGCCGCTTGCGTC
>NZ_JAUZED010000197.1 GCF_030705415.1 Curtobacterium sp. A7_M15
CGGAGCCGCGGTGGCGTGCTCCGGCGCGCCTGGGAGCGGAAGAACGCCCTCGGACCGGACGACCGCAGTGTGCTCGGCGTGCTCGCGCTGGCGATCGGTGCGCCGGTGCGTGTACTGAAGCGGGCAGTCCGGCGGGTGCGGCGGCTGGTGCGGCCGGCGGAGGTGCCGGTGTTGCTCGCGCCGACGAGTCAGCGTGCGGGAGCGGAAGGGGTCCGGACAGGTGCTCGCCCCGACGACGCCGGGACGGCTGGCCGGTCAGACCGCCTTGGCGATCGCGAGGAGCAGCTGGTCCCGGGTCGGGACGCCGGGTGACCGGAAGACCTCGGCGCCGTCGTCCCGCCGCACGATGATCGTGGGGGTCGACCGGATGCCGAGGTCCTCCGCCTGGTCGGGGTGGTTCGCCACGTCGCGCTCGGTCACGTGCAGGTCGGGGACGAGGCCCGACGCCTCGGCCGACACCCGGCGGGCGGCGGCGCACGGGGCGCAGAACGATGATGTCCAGAGGTCGAGCTGCATGTGGTCTTGCAACGCCGGCGCGCGCGGATCTACTCCCCGGGGTCGGCCCGGCGCGGCGTGGCGCGTCTGGGAGCGTCGTGGCGCGCCCCGCTGCGTCGTGGCGCGTCTCGGTGCGGCGTGGCGCGGCGGTCTACTCGCGGTCGAACTCGCCGCTGCGGTCGCCGCGGTCCTGCAGGTCGTCGACCGGGTCGGACTCCCCCGGCACGTACTCGAACTCCGCCGAGGTCTGGTCGAGCACCTGACGGGACTTCGTCAGACGGTAGGTGAACGCGGTCTGGAGTCCTTCGACGTCGGCGAACACCGTGACCTCGTCGTCCAGCGCGTCGCTCGTGGCGGTGCGGGTGTCGGTCGTGCCGTCGAAGGGTCCGCCGTGGAAGATCGCGGTGTACTCGTCGCCTTCGTGGATGGTGATGTCGCTCATGCATCTCTTCTACCAGGCAGAGCCTGTTGACTCATTCATAGCCGCGCTATATAGTTTGGCTATGGAATCACTGCGAGAACAGACGATCGAGACGCTCCTCGTCTCCGTCAACCGCCTGATCCGCACCGCTGCACAGTCGACGGGGAACGCGACGTCGTCCGCCGTCTGGCGGACGCTCGGCATCCTCGAGACCGACCAGCCGCTCCGCCTCGGCGAGCTTGCCGCCGCCTCCCGTGTCGCGCAACCCACGATGACGAAGCTCGTCGCCGGCATGCTCGCCGACGGCCTCGTGTCCCGCAGCGTCGACCCCGACGACTCCCGCGGGCAGCTCATCGAACTCACCGACGTCGGTCGTGAACGCCTGGTGTCGTGGCGGGCCACCCTCACCCGGACGATCGGACCGCTCTTCGCCGACCTGCCCGACGACGAGTGGGAGACCCTGCACGACGCCGCCGCGATCATCGCCGCACGAACCTCCACCGCTACCAGAACGGAGACCCACGCGTGAACGCCCACGCTCCGGCCGGACAGTCCGGCAGCATCCTCAAGCAGTCATCGGCGGTCTGGGCGATCGCCTTCGCCTGCGTCGTCGCCTTCATGGGCATCGGTCTCGTCGACCCGATCCTCCCCGCGATCGCCTCGTCCCTCAAGGCCACCGCGGCGCAGACCGAGCTCCTCTTCACGAGCTACCTCGCCGTCACCGGTGTCGCGATGTTCTTCACCAGCTGGGTGTCCAGCCGCATCGGCGCGAAGAACACCCTGCTCATCGGGCTCGCCCTCATCGTGGTCTTCTCGGTGCTCGCGGCGACGTCGAACAGCGTGTGGACGATCATCGACTTCCGTGCGGGTTGGGGTCTCGGGAACGCCCTCTTCATCTCCACCGCGCTCGCGACGATCGTCGGAGCGGCCTCGGGCGGCACGGCGTCCGCGATCATCCTGTACGAGGCGGCGCTCGGCCTCGGCATCGCCGTCGGTCCACTCGTCGGCGGCCTGCTCGGCTCGGTGAGCTGGCGCGGCCCGTTCTTCGGCGTCACCACGCTGATGGCGATCGCGTTCATCGCCATCGTGACGCTCCTGAAGACGAAGAACCTCGAGAAGCCCACGCCGACGAAGCTCTCCGCCCCGTTCCGCGCACTCGGCCGTCCGGCACTCGCCGCCCTCGCCGTCACCGCGCTCTTCTACAACATCGGCTTCTTCGTCCTGCTCGCCTACACGCCCTTCCCGCTCGGCTTCGGCGCACTCGGCATCGGCTTCACGTTCTTCGGCTGGGGCGTCGGCCTCGCGATAACCTCGGTGTGGGTCGCCCCGATGCTCACCGCGCGGCTCCGACGGACCACCGTGCTGAAGATCGCGCTCCCGCTGCTCGCGCTGGACCTGTTCGCCGCCGCGGTGGTCGTGCACTCGCAGGTGGGCCTGATCATCTGCGTCGTCATCGGCGGCCTCGTGCTCGGTGTCCTCAACACGGTCCTGACCGAGTGCGTCATGGAGGCCACGGACCTCCCCCGCTCCGTCGCCTCGAGCGCCTACTCCGCAGTGCGCTTCATCGGCGGTGCGATCGCCCCGCCCGTGGCCACCCTGCTCGCCGACCGGTTCGCCCCCTCGGCCGCGTACGTCTTCGCCGGGCTGTCCGTCGCTGTCGCGTTCGTCGTCGTGGTGGCGACCACGCGGGTGCTGCGCCGGGTCGACGACGGTGCCGAGCCCGAGCCCGTCGAGGCCGAGGCCATCGCCGCCGGCGAGATGGCCTAGGCCGCGGGGCCCCTCCCGACCGGCCGGGCGGCGCGCGAGCGGGCGAAATACGTCCCGCTCGCCC
>NZ_JAUZED010000198.1 GCF_030705415.1 Curtobacterium sp. A7_M15
CGCAGGCGCCGGCGAGCGCAGGCGCCGGCTCGCGCACGCACCGGCTCGCGCGCGCGGCGTCTCGTCCGACACCAGCGACTCCGGGAGCCGTCAGCGGACGATCGAGGTCAGCGCAGCTCGCGCCCCGCGCCCCACACCCGCTGCACCTCGAGCTGCGGGGACAGCGCCACGAGGTCCGCTGCGAACCCCGGCGCGAGCCGACCCGAGCGGTCACCGAGACCCAGGGCAGCGGCGGGCACGCTCGTGACCGCACCGACGGCCTCGGGCAGCGACCGACCGGCGAGCTGCACCGCGTTCCGCAGCGCCGTGTCCTGCGTGAGGGTCGACCCGGCGATGGTGTCCGTGCCCGCGACGTGCGCGACGCCGCCGGTGACGATCACCGCGAGGGACCCGAGCATGTACGAGCCGTCGGCCGCACCGGCAGCTCCCATGGCGTCGGTGACGAGGGCGACCCGGCCCGGCGCCGCCCGCAGCAGCATCGACGCGACGGACGGGTGCACGTGCACGCCGTCGAGGATGAGTTCGAGCGTCACGCGGTCGTCGTCCAGGGCGGCGGCGATCGGGCCCGGTGCGCGGTGGTGGATCCCCGGCATGGCGTTGAACGCGTGGGTGAGCAGGGTCGCTCCGGCGTCGAACGCCGCGCGGGCCTGGTCGTACGTGCCGACGGTGTGCCCGGCCGCGACGCGCACACCCGCGGCGACGAAGCGCTCCACGGCGTCCACGGCGCCCGGCAGCTCCGGCGCGATGGTGACCTGGCGGACGATGCCATCGCCGGCCTCGATCAGCGATGACACCGCGGACGGCGACGGGTCGATCAGGAACGACTCGTTGTGGGCGCCCTTGTTGTGCGGGGAGAGGAAGGGGCCCTCGAGGTGCACGCCGAGCACGAGCGGGTCGTCGGCCATCACCGCCCGGATGCGGTCGAGCGAGGCGGTCAGCACGGGCACCGGGTTGGCGACGAGCGACAGGACCGACCGGGTCGTGCCGTGCGAGCGGTGGACGGCGAGTGCGGCCGCGATCGAGTCGTCCTCGTACGCCGTGCCGCCGCCGCCGTGGCCGTGCAGGTCGACGAAGCCGGGCGTCAGGACCGCATCGCCGAGGTCCACGACCTCGTCGACCGAGGACGCTGCGGACGGGGCCTCGGCGCCCGAGCCGACCGCGTGGATCGTGTCGCCGACGACGAGGACCCAGCCGTACGCCCTGGACCCCGCCACGTCGACGACGTGGGCTGCGCGGTACAGGGTGCGCCGCGCCTCCCGGCCGACGGACGCGCCGGACGCGCCGGACGCGCCGCTCACCGGGTCTCCCTGCGGAACTGGACCACACCGGACAGCGCCGCGACGAGGATGAACACGAGTCCCACGACCGGGTGCCCGATCGAGATCCAACATCCGCCGGCCGCGATCACGAGGGCGACCTCGACGATGGTCTTGCCCACGATGTCCGTCTCGATCGGCGACGCCTGCGACCGGAAGAGGTACCAGACCAGGGCGGCGAAGACCGGCGCACCGATCATGAACAGGATGCCCGGCATCGGGAACGGCCACGCGATGTAGCCCCAGTACGCCAGCGAGACCAGGCCGAACGCGCACACCAGGACGCGGAGCACGGTCCAGCCGTCGAACCGGCGCGGTCGGATCGCGTGCGGGTCCGGGGTGTCGCCCCAATCGACGGGGGACTGCGGTGCTGACATGCGGTGCCTACTTGAAGATGATGGTGCGGGCGCCGTCGAGGAGGACGCGGTCCTCGGCGATCCAGCGCACCGCCTGGGTGAGCGTGCGGGACTCCTCGTCCTGGCCGATGGAGACCAGCTCGGCGGGGTCCTTCGTGTGGTCCACGCGGACGACGTTCTGCTCGATGATCGGACCCTCGTCGAGGTCGCTCGTCACGAAGTGCGCCGTCGCACCGATGAGCTTCACGCCGCGGGCGTGCGCCTGCCGGTAGGGGTTGGCGCCCTTGAAGCCGGGCAGGAACGAGTGGTGGATGTTGACCGCGCGGCCCTCGAGTGCGGCGCACAGCTCCGGCGACAGGATCTGCATGTACCGGGCGAGGACGACGAGCTCGATGTCGTGCTCCTCGACCGCCTGCAGCACGCGGCGCTCCATCTCCTGCTTGCTCGCGGCGTCCGTCACGGGACGGTGCTCGAACGGCACGGAGTAGAACGACGCGAGCTCGGCGAGGTCGGCGTGGTTCGAGAGCACGAGCGGCACCTCGATCGGGAGCTGCCCGCCGCGCTGCCGGTACAGCAGGTCGTTCAGGCAGTGCCCGGCCTTCGACACGAGGACGAGGGTGCGCAGCGGCCGGCCGACGACGTCGAGCTGGACGCGGGCGTCGTAGCGCTCGGCGACGGGCGCGAGGGCGGCCTCGAACGTGGCGCGGTCGACCGGGGCCATGACCTGGAGGCGCATGAAGAACGTGTTCGTGTCCACGCTCGAGAACTGCTGGGACTCGGTGATGTTCCCGCTCGCGGCGACGACGGCTCCGGAGACGGCGTGCACGATCCCGGGCTGGTCGTCGCAGACCAGCGTGAGGGTCCAGTGCGTGGGGGTCTGCTCGCTCGGGGCGGTCGGGTCGGTCACCGGATCAGGCTACCGGGATCGCAGCTGCCGGGAGGCGCGGTGCGGCCCCGGCGGGCGAGCGGCGGCTCGCCGTCGGTCGCGCGGGCGCGGCGCGCGGGTGC
>NZ_JAUZED010000199.1 GCF_030705415.1 Curtobacterium sp. A7_M15
CGCCCCCCGTGCGACGGCGCACGCGTCCCACAGCGCGCGGAACCTCGCACACTGCCGCGCCCGCCCGCCCACCGTGCGCCGGGGTCAGCAGTGTTCGAACACGTACTCCGGGCTCGAGGGCGTCACGAGGTCCCGATCGCGCAGGATCGTCATCGCCGGCCGCTTCGAGGACGCACACACGGTCGCCCACGGCCGCTCGGTGTTGTCCGAGTACTCGACGTCGATGACCCGCTTCCCGTAGGCCTTCGTGTACGCGCCGCACTCCTGGTAGACGAAGCACTCCTCGGCGACCACGAAGTCGAAGCCGGTCTGCTTCCGCCCGGAGGGCCCGAGCTGCGGGGTGTTCTTCTGCCCGACCGCGAGGCCCTCGCCGTGCCCGACCCGCACGAGTGCCGCTGCGAGCGCCAGGTTCCCCGACCGCGTCAGCTTCCCCTTCGACCGCGTCCACGAGTCGAGGTTGTCGAACTCGACCGCGTCGAAGCCCCGGTCCGCGCACCGCGCGACGCTCTTCGTCAGCACCTTCAGGATGGTGGCGCGCTTGGCGGCGGTCGTGGTGTCGAGGAGCGTCTCGTCCGGCCAGCCCGGGTCGGAGAACGGCCGCCCGCGACCGTCGCGGAGGATCGCCGTCGGGTGGTCGCGCTTCCACATCGCGGCGTCCCCGGGCTGGGTCTGGAAGCCGTTGACGTAGCAGATCGAGTACTTCCCCTCCGCAGGGCGTTCGGTGCTGTCCCGCTCCACGAGCGTGACACCCGACGGCGGAGCGTACGACCCACCGAGCTGGTAGTCCGGGATGCCCGAGGTCGGCAGGTTCCGGTACGACGACGCCGGGGTGGCCGTCGCACAGGAGGCGGTGCCGAGCACGGCGACCAGGGCGGTCGCGACGGTCATGAGCAGGGTCCTGGCACGCACCCGGGCATCCTCGCACGCGCAGGGCGAACGACCCCACCCCCCGGTCCGCGGGGTCGGTCCGCTATGCTGGGAGTACTCGAGGCGCCGATCGCCTCGTGCGTCGTACGGACGCCCCGAACTCCCGACCACCTGCGTGGTCGATGATCGAGCACCTCACGAAGGTGCCCAGGCTTCTCTGCTGCGGCGACTGCGCCAGCCACCATCGTTGGCGCGCATCCCGCCCGCGCGCTGCTCCAGAGCGCGCCCACAGCCGGTCAGACCGGCTGGAAAGGTCACGATGACCGACACCACGAACGACATCCGTTTCTCCGACCTCGGCGTCCCCGCGCCGATGGTCGACGTCCTCGCCCAGCAGGGCAAGGACGCAGCGTTCCCGATCCAGGCCGACACCCTCCCGGACTCGCTCCGGGGCAAGGACGTCCTCGGCCGCGGTCGCACCGGCTCCGGCAAGACCATCGCCTTCGCGATCCCGCTCGCCGCGCGCCTCGCCGCCAGCGGCCGGAAGCGTCGCGCCGGACGCCCCCGCGCCCTGGTGCTCGCCCCGACCCGTGAACTCGCCACGCAGATCGACGCGACCCTCGCGCCGCTCGCGAAGGCGATGGGCCTCAACACCACGACCGTCTTCGGCGGCGTCGGGCAGGGTCGTCAGGTCGACGCCCTCCGCGGCGGCGTCGACATCGTCGTCGCCTGCCCGGGTCGCCTCGCCGACCTCATGCAGCAGGGACACCTCACCCTCGCCGACATCGAGGTCACCGTCCTCGACGAGGCCGACCACATGGCCGACATGGGCTTCCTCCCCGGTGTGACGAAGATCATGCAGGCGACGCCCGAGCAGGGACAGCGGCTGCTGTTCTCGGCCACGCTCGACAACGGCGTGGACAAGCTCGTCAAGAAGTTCCTGCACGACCCGGTCATGCACTCGGTCGACGACGAGACCAGCCCGGTCGAGGCGATGACGCACCACCTGTTCGAGGTCGCCGACGCCGACGCGAAGAAGGACCTGGTCCGCACGCTCGCGAGCGGTACCGGTCGTCGCATCCTCTTCATGCGCACGAAGCACCACGCGAAGCGCCTCGCGAAGCAGCTCACGAGCCAGGGCATCCCGGCCGTCGACCTGCAGGGCAACCTGTCGCAGGGCGCCCGGGAGCGCAACCTCGCGAAGTTCTCCTCCGGCGAGGCCCTCGTCCTCGTCGCCACCGACGTCGCCGCCCGCGGCGTGCACGTCGACCACGTCGAGCTCGTCGTCCACGTCGACCCGCCGACCGAGCACAAGGCGTACCTGCACCGCTCAGGCCGCACCGCACGTGCCGGTTCCTCGGGTGACGTCGTTACGATCTCGCTGCCCGCCGAGCGCCGCGACGTCGCGCAGATGATGCGCGCCGCCGCGATCAAGGTCGCGCCGCAGCAGGTCACGTCGAGCTCGCCCGCCGTCGCCGAGCTCGTCGGCGAGGTCGCTCCGGTCCGCCACGTCGCCCCGGAGCAGCCGGCCCAGCAGCAGCGGGCGCCCAAGCAGCGCTCGGCCGAGTCCGACAGCGCGGGCGGCGGTCGTCGTCGTGGTCGCGGTTCACGCTCGGGAGGCGCGGGTCAGTCCGCGCAGGCGGCTCCGGCCTCCGGGTCGGCCGGTTCCGGCAACCGTCGTGGCGGTCGTCCGGCGGACGCCGAGGGCGGTCGTGGTGGCCAGGCGACCGGTGGTCGTCGCGGCGGCCGTGGCGCCG
>NZ_JAUZED010000002.1 GCF_030705415.1 Curtobacterium sp. A7_M15
CGAAAGTGTTCCGGTGGTCATAGCGAGAGGGAAACGCCCGGTCACATTCCGAACCCGGAAGCTAAGCCTCTCAGCGCCGATGGTACTGCAAGGGGGACCTTGTGGGAGAGTAGGACGCCGCCGGACTTATTTTGCAAGTAGATGTGGCCATCGGCCCTCCATCGAGAACTCGTAGGGGAGACCCTCGTTCTCGGGAGGCCGGTGGCTACTTCTGTTTCTGCTGCACGTCGCTCGACTCGTGCGCTCGTTCGTGATGGACTGAGTGCACCGTACGGGTGGCACGTGCGGCGCCAACACACAACGACACAGCGGACGATCGCCTGAGCGAGTGCTCGGGCACGCGATGAGGAGCAACGGTGGCGAACGACGACGAGCAGCGGCGGAACGACGGCGATCGCGGAGACCGTCGTGGCCGCGACGATCGGGCCCCCCGGGGGAACGGCGGGAACCGTTGGTCGTCCGGTCCGCGGGACTTCGAACGCCGTGAGGGTGAGCGCCGCGATGCTCCCCGCCGCGACGGAGATCGTCCTGCTCGTAGCGGTGGCGCTCCCCGCGACGGCGGTCGTTCGTACCGGGACGGGGACCGACCGTTCCGCGACGGTGGCCGGCGGCCGGCATGGCGCGGTGACCGAGACGAGACGAGTCGTCCTCCTCGCGGTGACGGCCCGCGTGGTTCGGGTCGTGACGGAGATCGTCCGTTCCGTTCGGATCGTCCGGCCCGTGACGGTGACCGTCCGCGTCGTGATGGGGATCGTCCGTTCCGTTCGGATCGTCCGGCCCGTGACGGTGACCGTCCGCGTCGTGATGGGGATCGTCCGTTCCGTTCGGATCGTCCCGCTCGTGACGGGGATCGTCCGCGTCGTGATGGGGATCGTCCGTTCCGTTCGGATCGTCCGGCCCGTGATGGTGATCGTCCGCGTCGTGATGGGGATCGTCCGTTCCGTTCGGATCGTCCCGCTCGTGATGGTGATCGTCCGCGTCGTGGTGGGGATCGTCCGTTCCGTTCGGATCGTCCCGCTCGTGATGGTGATCGTCCGCGTCGTGATGGGGATCGTCCGTTCCGTTCGGATCGTCCGGCCCGTGACGGCGATCGTCCGCGCCGCGACGGGGACCGGCCGTTCCGAGGCGGCCAGGACCGCGACCGCGGCGGTCGCGACGATCGGCAGCGCTTCGGCGACGGCAGCCGTCACGCCGGTGCACGGTTCGGTGAGGCCTCGCGGGACGACTGGGAGGACCGCGACCCCTACGGCACGAAGTCGATCCGGCCCCGCCACGACGACCCCGAGATCCCCGAGGACATCCAGGCCCGCGATCTCGACAAGGTCGCTCGCGCCGAGCTCAAGACGCTCAGCAAGGACAACGCCGACTGGGTCGCCCGTCACCTCGTGGCGGCCGCACTCCTGGTCGACGAGGACCCGGAGACCGCGAACCAGCACGCACTGAGCGCGGCTCGGCGGGCCGGACGTGTGGGCGTCGTCCGTGAGACGGCAGCCATCACGGCGTACCGTCTCGGCGACTTCGCGACCGCGCTCCGTGAGCTCCGGACCTACCGACGCATCTCGGGTCGGAACGACCAGCTGCCGATGATGGTCGACTGCGAGCGGGGCCTCGGTCGTCCCGAGCGTGCGCTCGAGCTCGGCCGCTCGGTCGACCGCGCTTCCCTGGACACCGCCGTACAGGTCGAGCTCGCGATCGCCATGTCCGGTGCTCGACTCGACCTCGGGAATCCCACAGCCGCACTCGGTGAGCTGGAGATTCCACAGCTCGACCCGTCCACTGCCTACAGCTGGTCTCCCGCGCTCTACAGTGCTTACGCGGCCACGCTCGAGGAGCTCGGCCGTCAGGACGAGGCCGACGAGTGGTGGGCCCGTGTCGATCGTGCGACCGCGGCCCTGGCCGAGGCCGCCGACGAGAACGCTTGGGAGACAGTTGATGTGGTCGAGGAAACGCTCGAAGTCGAAGGACCCGCAGACGAGCTCGCCGGAGCCGTCGACGACGAGCCCGACGCCGAACTCGCCGACGAGCCCGTCGGCGACGAGCCCGACGACGACGAGCCGGCCGGCGACGAACCCGGTGAGATCGACGACGACAACCCCACCGACGTCGACGGCTCCGCAGCCGACTGAGGCCCCGAAGCCGCCGACTGACGGGGTGGACCTGGTCCTCACCGACCTCGACGGCGTCGTGTACCGGGGGCGCCATGCGATCCCGTACGCGGTCGAGGCCCTGACCCGTGCGTCGCTGACCGCCCGCGTCGGCTACATCACGAACAACGCCTCACGTCGGCCGGTCGACGTCGCCGAGCACCTGGAGCGCTACGGGCTCGAGGTGTCCGAGGACGACGTGGTGACGTCGTCGCAAGCGGGCGTCCGGCTGCTCGAGACGCTCGTACCGCAGGGGTCCACGGTGCTCGTCACGGGCGGCCTCGGGCTGACGAGCATCGTCGAGGCAGCAGGCTTCACCGTGACGTCGAGCGCCGAGGACTCGCCTGCCGCGGTCATCCAGGGGTTCTCCCCGGACCTCGGGTGGACGCACCTCGCCGAGGCATCGTTCGCCCTGGCCGACCCGGACGTGCCCTGGGTCGCGACGAACATGGACTGGTCGATCCCGGTCGAGCGTGGCATCGCGCCCGGCAACGGCACGCTCGTGTCCGCCGTGCACCAGGCCGTCGGCCGGATGCCGGTGGTGGCCGGCAAACCCGAGCGGCCCATCTTCGACGCTGCCCTGGCACGGTTCGGTGGTGAGCACCCGTTGTTCATCGGCGACCGGCTCGACACGGACATCAAGGGCGCCAACGACGCCGGCATCCCCAGCGTCCTCGTGCTCACGGGGATCGACAAGGCCAAGCAGGTGCTCGCCGCCGACCAGCGTTCGCGTCCCACGTACATCATCGGCGACCTCCGCGGCCTGTCCGAGCCCTACCCGGTGACGATCCGGCGGGAAGACCCGGACGGCACCCGCTACGCCACGGTCGGGGACGTCACGGTGGCGATGCGCGGGCACGTCGTGCGAGTGCTCGACGACGGCGATGCGCTCGACCTGCTCCGTGCCGGGACCGCGCTCATCTGGGAGTCCGGGCTCGCGATCTACGGGCTCGACGTCGACCCGAAGCTGTACGGCGGCGAGTAGCGTGACCGGGGTGTCGAACGACGAGCGGGATCCCGAGCGTGACGCCCGGGACGGCGATCAGGACCGAGCAGTCGCGGACGATGCTGCCGTGACCAGCGACTTCGGGCAGCGGACCGCCGCGGTCGAGTCGCTGCCGCTGGCCGAGCGCGCCGACGCGTTCTCCGCGCTGCACGACGAGCTCCGGACCCGTCTGGAGAGCGGCGGCAGCACCGGTGCCTGACGAGCACGGCGCCGGCGACGAGACACTGCAGGACGAACGGCCCGTCCGGCTCGACGCCCTCCTGGCATCTCGGGGCCTCGCGAAGTCCCGGACGGCGGCGTCGAAGCTGATCCAGGACGGCCGAGTGACGGTCTCCGGCACCGCGGTCGTCAAGCCGTCGGCTCCGGTGCGTCCGTCGGCTCCGATCCACGTCGACGGCGCGGACGCGTGGGTGTCGCGGGCCGCGCTGAAGCTGGTCGGCGCCCTCGACACGTTCGGCGTCGATCCGTCCGACCGGGTCGCGCTCGACGTCGGTGCGAGCACCGGAGGCTTCACGCAGGTGCTGCTGAGCCGCGGCGCACGTCGCGTGGTCGCGCTCGACGTCGGGCACGGCCAGCTCGACCCCGTCGTGGCGCTGGACGCCCGTGTCGTGGTCGTCGAGGGCACGAACGCACGCAACCTCACGCCCGAGGACTACCTCGCGCTCGATCCTGCGGCCGCCGAGACGAGCCTCGTGGTGGGGGACCTCTCGTTCATCTCACTCCGGCTCGTCCTGCCCGCCCTGGTCGAGTCGGTCCCCGCCGACGACTTCGTGCTGCTCGTGAAGCCGCAGTTCGAGGTCGGCCGTGGCGGTGTCCGCGAGGGCATCGTCCGTGACCCGGCGCTCCGGAACGACGCGCTCATGAACGTCCTCTGGGCAGCGTGGGACCTCGGCCTGGGCACCTCGGGCCTCGCGGCGTCGCCGATCGTCGGCACCCACGGCAACCACGAGTACCTGGCGCGTTTCCAGCGGGATGTCGGTACCAATCCGACAGAATGGATCGTCCGGGCGACCGAACTGACGGAAGGGACGGCATGAGCGACGACCGGCACATCCTCCTGGTGTCCCACACGGGCCGCCGCGACTCGATCGATGCTGCGGTCGAGGTCTGCGACCTCCTGCACGCCGCCGGTCTCGTCCCGGTCATGCCGTTCGACGAGTACGCCGACATCCGTCGTGCCGAGGCGTCGGTCGGGCAGGTCGACATCCTCGGCGTCGACGTCCAGGCCGACCAGCTCGAGATCGTCATCGTGCTCGGTGGCGACGGCACCATCCTCCGTGCTGCCGAGCTCGTGCGCGGCACCGGCGCCCCGATCGTCGGCGTGAACCTCGGGCACGTCGGGTTCCTCGCCGAGAGCGAGCGCGACGGGCTCCGCTCGACCGTGGAGCGCGCGCTGTCCGGCGAGTACCACGTCGAGGAACGCGTCACCCTGCAGGTGGACGTCGTCGTCGGCAACGAGGTCGTCTACTCGTCCTGGGCGCTGAACGAGGCGACCATCGAGAAGGCATCCCGGGAACGCATGCTCGAGGTCGTGACCGAGGTCGACGGCCGCCCGTTGTCGTCGTTCGGCTGCGACGGTGTGGTCGTGTCGACCCCGACCGGCTCAACGGCCTACTCGTTCTCTGGGGGCGGGCCGATCGTCTGGCCCGACGTCGACGCGCTCCTCATGGTGCCGCTGAGCGCCCACGCCCTCTTCGCGCGGCCGATCGTGGTCGGCCCGGACTGCACCCTCGCGATCGAGGTCCTGCGTCGCACGAGCGGTGTCGGCGTCCTGTGGTGCGACGGTCGACGCACGCACGACCTACCTCCGGGTGCCCGTGTCGAGGTCCGGCGCTCGCCGGACCCCGTGCGTGTGGCCCGCCTCAAGGACGCACCCTTCACCGATCGGCTCGTGGCGAAGTTCCAGCTCCCCGTCGCCGGGTGGCGTGGACCGCAGCAGGACGACGAGGACACCCTGTGATCGAGGAGATCTCCATCTCCGACCTCGGGGTCATCGGCGAGACCACCCTCGAGCTCGGCCCGGGATTCACCGTGGTGACCGGTGAGACGGGTGCGGGCAAGACGATGATCGTGACCGCGCTCGGGCTGCTCCTCGGCGCCCGCGCCGATGCGGGATCCGTCCGACGCGGTGCGTCGACCGCCGTGGTCGAGGGGCGCTGGCACGTCCCCGAGCAGGACGCCGTCGCCGAACGCGTCGAGGATGCCGGCGGCACCGTCGAGGACGGCGAGCTCATCCTGACGCGCACCGTCTCCGCCGAAGGCCGCAGCCGTGCGACCGTCGGTGGCCGCAGCGCTCCCGTCGCGGTGCTCGGCGAGCTCGCGGACCAGCTGGTCACCGTGCACGGACAGTCGGACCAGATCCGTCTGACCTCGGCGACCGCCCAGCGTGCCGCGCTCGACGGCTTCGGCGGTCCGGCGCTCGAGAAGGCCCTCGCGGCGTACGTGCGGGCCTACGACACCTGGCAAGAGCACACCGGCGAGCTCGAGACCCTCACGCGTGACCGTGACGACCGGGTGGCCGAGGCCGAACGCATCCGCGCGGCGTCCGACGAGATCGAGGCAGCGGACCCGCAACCAGGCGAGGACGTCGAGCTGGCCGACCGTGCCGAGCGCTTGGGGAACCTCGAGGAACTCCGGTTGTCCGCCGGGCTCGCGCACGAGGCCCTCTCGAGCGAGTCGCTCGACGGTGCGCACGATGTCGTGGGTCTCGTCGAGTCCGCCCGACGCGCGATCGAGCGGGTCGCGGCGTCCGACGCCGAACTGCAGCCCGTGCTCGAGCAGCTCACGGAGCTCGGCATCCAGGCGTCCGAGGCCTCTGCGAGCCTGTCGAGCTACCTCGGCTCGCTCGAACCCGACGCCGGCCATGACCTCGAACTCATCAACGAGCGGCGGTCCCTGCTCGCCGGCCTCACGCGCAAGTACGGCGAGACCGTCGACGACGTGATCGCCTACGGGCAGCGCGCGAGTGATCGGCTGCTCGAACTCGACGGAGACGACGACCGGATCGCAGCGTTGCAGCTCGCGGTCGAGCAGGACGAGCGGACGCTCGCCGGCGCCGCCGCGGCCCTGACGACGGCACGGACCAAGGCGGCGAAGGACCTCGCCAAGCGTGTCACCGCCGAGCTGAAGTCCCTCGCCATGGCCGGGGCGACCCTCGTGGTCGAGGTCTCGGACGCGGGCGACTACCGGCGCCACGGCCGCGACCAGGTGTCGATCCTGCTGCAGCCGCACTCCGGTACCGACCCGCGGCCGATCGGCAAGGGTGCGTCGGGCGGTGAGCTCTCCCGGGTGATGCTGGCGATCGAGGTGGTCATGGCGGGCAGCACGACGGTGCCGACGTTCGTCTTCGACGAGGTCGATGCCGGCGTCGGCGGGGCAGCGGCCATCGAGATCGGTCGTCGTCTGGCGAAGCTCGCCGAGCGCACGCAGGTCATCGTCGTGACGCACCTCGCGCAGGTGGCGGCGTTCGCGAACAACCACCTCAACGTGGTGAAGGACGCCAGCGGAGCGGTCACGTCGTCGAGCGTGCGCCGCCTCGAGGGCGAGGAGCGTCTGCAGGAGATGGCGCGGCTCCTGTCCGGGCTCGGTGACAGCGCCAGCGGTATGGAGCACGCGCGCGAGCTGCTCGACGTCGCCGGCCAGAAGGCCTGACGACGTCGACCCGACGACCCAGGGATGTCGCCGTTCTGGACTGTGCCAGGTTCCGGAGACCGTGGGAGGCCGCCGGACCCGCACGAAGCGCGGAACCTCGCACACTGCGCCAGGGGAGCCGGCCACGTGCCCGACGCAACGCCCACGGCGAACCGAGGTCGCGCCTCCCGGCAGTTCTGACGTACGATGGAATCCCGTGGCGGACACTCTCAGCGGCGGAACCAATTCTTCGAACGCGACCCCGAAGGTGACGAAGCAGATCTTCGTGACCGGCGGGGTCGTCTCGTCTCTCGGCAAGGGCCTGACGGCGGCGAGCCTCGGCAACCTCCTCACGGCACGCGGCCTCAAGGTCGTCATGCAGAAGCTCGACCCGTACCTCAACGTGGACCCGGGCACCATGAACCCGTTCCAGCACGGCGAGGTCTTCGTGACCGACGACGGCGCGGAGACGGACCTCGACATCGGGCACTACGAGCGCTTCCTCGACATCAACCTGTCGCAGGCGGCGAACGTCACCACGGGCCAGGTGTACTCGACGGTGATCGCGAAGGAGCGTCGGGGTGAGTACCTCGGCGACACGGTGCAGGTCATCCCGCACATCACCGACGAGATCAAGCGCCGGATGCGCGAGCAGGCGCAGAACGACCCGCAGCCCGACGTGATCATCACCGAGGTCGGTGGCACGGTCGGCGACATCGAGTCGCAGCCGTTCATCGAGTCGGCGCGGCAGGTCCGCCACGAACTCGGCCGCAACAACGTATTCTTCGTGCACGTGTCGCTCGTGCCGTTCATGAACGCCTCGGGTGAGCAGAAGACGAAGCCGACGCAGCACTCGGTGGCGGCGCTCCGTTCGATCGGCATCCAGCCCGATGCGCTGGTGCTGCGATCGGACCGCCCGGTGTCGGACGCGAACAAGCGGAAGATCGCGCTCATGTGCGACGTCGACGAGGACGCCGTGGTGAACGCGGTGGACGTGCCGTCGATCTACGACCTCCCGACGCTGCTGAACAACCAGGGCCTCGACCAGGTCATTGTCGACGCGCTCGGACTCGAGGCGGGGCCCGTGGACTGGACGTCGTGGACCCCGGTCCTTCGTGCCGTGCACGAGCCGAAGAAGGACGTCACGATCGCCCTGGTCGGCAAGTACATCGACCTGCCGGACGCGTACCTGTCCGTCACCGAGGCCCTCCGCGCGGGCGGCTTCGCGCACGACGCCAAGGTCACGCTGAAGTGGGTCGTCTCCGACGACTGCACGACGCCCGAGGGCGCCGCGAAGCAGCTCGGCGACGTCGACGGCATCTGCATCCCGGGCGGCTTCGGCGTGCGCGGTATCGAGGGCAAGCTCGGCGCGCTGCGCTTCGCCCGTGAGCAGGGCATCCCGACGCTCGGCCTCTGCCTCGGTCTGCAGTGCATGGTCATCGAGTACGCCCGGCACGAGGTCGGACTCTCCGACGCGTCGAGCACCGAGTTCGACCCGGAGACCTCGACGCCGGTCATCGCGACCATGGCGGAGCAGGTGGACATCATCGCGGGTGGCGACCTCGGCGGGACCATGCGCCTCGGCCTCTACCCGGCGTCGTTCACCGAGGGGTCGCTCGCGGCCGAGCTGTACGGCGCCCCCGAGGCCTCCGAGCGGCACCGTCACCGCTACGAGGTGAACAACAAGTACCGCCAGCAGATCGCGGACGCCGGCCTGGTGTTCTCGGGCACGTCGCCCGACGGCACCCTGGTCGAGTACGTCGAGCTGCCGCGGGACGTGCACCCGTTCTACATCGCCACCCAGGCCCACCCCGAGCTGCGCTCGCGTCCGACGGACGCGCACCCGCTGTTCGCGGGGCTCGTCGGTGCCGCGATCGAGCGGCACGAGGCGTCGAGTCTCTTCGACCCGCAGGAAGAGGAGCAGGTCGCGTAACGCGAGTGGTCTCGGACGGGAGGCGGGCCCCAACAGCCGGTACCGGCGCACCGCGCTAGCGGGGTGACGGCCGTGCCTGGAGGGACGGTGCCAGCTGGCACCGCGCCTCCCGTCTGCCGTGTGGTCGCGTCTGCCGTGTGGTCGCGTCTGCCGTGTGGTCGCGTCGGGGGCGCGTGCCAGGATGGACCGGTGACTGACGCACCCATCGCTGACGAACCCGCCTCGTTCGAGGTCACCGAGTCCACGGTCGTGTACGAGGGCGCCGTCTGGGACGTGCGCCGTGACACAGTCGCGTACCACGACGACACGATGGTGCGGGAGTACATCGACCACACGGGGGCCGTCGCGGTCTACGCCGAGGACGACGAGGGCCGTGTGCTCGTCATCCAGCAGTACCGGCACCCGGTCCGTGTGCGCGACTGGGAGCTGCCGGCGGGGTTGCTCGACATGGAGGGCGAGGACCCCCTCACCGCGGCGCAGCGCGAGCTGGCGGAGGAAGCGGACCTCGAAGCCGACGAGTGGGAGCCGCTCGTCCGCTACAACACGTCATCCGGCGGGAGCGACGAGTCCCTGCAAATCTACCGGGCCCGGGGCGTCCGATCGACCTCGTCGGCCTTCGACCGCGAAGCCGAAGAGGCCGACATCGTGAAGCGCTGGGTGCCGCGGGCCGAGCTGGTGGAGGCGATCCTCGACGGACGGTTGCACAACTCCGGGCTCGTCGTGGCAGTGCTCGCGGTGGACGCGCTCGAGCGGCGCTAGCCTCGTGGGGTGATCCCGTTCGAGCGTGCCACGGAGACGTACCTGCGGCACATCGCGATCGAGCGGGGGCTCTCGCAGCACACGCTCTCGGCCTATCGGCGGGACCTGCTGACGTTCGCGTCGTGGCTCGCGACCGCGCCGGTCGTCGAGTCGGACGGCGCCGACCGCGCGGGGGGATCGGCGGTGCTCGATGACGTCGGGAGGATCGCGCGCGCGGACCTCGCGGGGTTCGTGGAGCACCTCGCGACCCGGCCGTCCGGTCCGCTCGCGCCGAGGTCGGTGGCACGCATGCTCAGCTCCGTGCGGTCGTTCACCGCGTTCGCCGCCGGAGAGGGGTGGTTGCAGCTCGACCCCGGCGCCTCCGTGCGGCCGCCGAAGGCTCCGATGCGGCTGCCGAAGGCGATCTCCGTGCACGACATGGAGCGGTTGCTGGCGGCGGCTGCTCCGTCCGACGCCGCTGACGACCTGGCCGGACTGCGGGACCGTGCGCTGCTCGAACTGCTCTACGCCACGGGTGCGCGCATCTCAGAGGCGGTCGGGTTGTCGGTGGACGACGTGACCACGCTCGCGGACGACTCCGCTCCGGAGGCCGACGGGCTCTCGGTCGTCAAGGTCACGGGCAAGGGCAACAAGCAGCGTGTGGTGCCGCTCGGCAGCTTCGCGCGGGCGGCGATCGACGCCTACCTCGTGCGGGCGCGGCCGGTGTTCGCGGCGCGGGGAGCGTCGACGCCGGTGCTGTTCCTCGGGGCCCGCGGGGCGCGACTGTCGCGGCAGAGTGCGTGGCTCGTGATCCAGGCGGCAGCGGCCCGTGCGGAACTGTCCGAGCACGTGTCGCCGCACACGTTCCGGCACTCGTTCGCGACGCACCTGCTCGAGGGGGGAGCGGACGTGCGTGTCGTGCAGGAGCTGCTCGGGCACGCGAGCGTGGCGACGACGCAGATCTACACGATGGTGACGGCGGACATGCTGCGGGACGTGTACCAGACGGCGCACCCGCGGGCGCGGCGCGCTTCCTGAGCCTGGCGCAGGGCGCGGGCGCGGGAGCGGGAGCGGGAGCGCGGCGCCGGGGCGCGTTCAGTGAGCAGAAGTGGTCGGATCGCCGCCGTGGACCCGACCCTCACTCGGGGCGGACGGAACGCACACGCAGGCGCGGCGGGAGCGCGGGCAGGCGTCAGAACACGTGGAACTGCGCGGACGCCGCCACGGCAGCCGTCGCCACCGCGACGACCAGGGCGCTCGCCGAAGCACTCCGCGCCAGCACGCGCCAGCCTCCGGTCGCGCCGGGCCGCACGACGCCGAGCAAGCCCGCGACGATCGCGGCCGCGCTGACGCCGCCCCACGGGTTCACGACCACCGAGGCCACGGCGAGCACCACCGCCAGCGTCGAGAACGCACTGAACCGGTGGACGCCGGAGCCTCCGGACGCCCACGAGCGGGTCCGGATCGCCGCCGACTGCACCGAGAAGGACGGACCGACGGGTGCCACCACCACGGGGACCATCGGCTCGATCCGGCTCGGCAACACTCGCGTCGCCGCGCCCCACGCGCTCCCGTCCCACCAGCGCAGGCGGCTCGCGTCCTGCGGGTCGGGGAACCAGCCGGCGGCCGGCAGTGTCACGGGGTGCTCCTCGGGGTGCGGGGGAAGGTGCACCCCGAACGCTACGGGAGCGCGGGGACCGGTCACAGTCCCAGCCCGGGTGTCGGCAGGAAGGAGGACTACGCCGGGACGGGCGCCGCGTCCACCTCGCGCATGACGTCCTTCACCGACGCGAGCAGCCGGGCGTTGAAGTCGACACCGAGCTGGTTCGGCACCGTCACGAGCACGGTGTCGGCAGCCCGAACGGCCCGGTCGGCTGCGAGCTCGGCCACGAGGTCCTCGGGCGTCCCGATGTAGGACCGGCCGAACCGTGCGAGCCCACCGTCGAGGTGCCCGACCTGGTCCTGCCCCTCGACCTGCGCGCGGACGCCGAAGTAGTGCCGCGACTCGTCGTCGATGATCGGGATGATGCTCCGGGACACCGACACCCGAGGGGTCCGCTCCCAGCCAGACTCGGCCCACACCCGCCGGAAGCGCTCGATCTGCTCGGCCTGCAGCTCGTCGAACGGCACGCCGGTGTCCTCGGTGAGCAGGGTCGAGGACATGAGGTTCATGCCCTGCTCGGCCGTCCACTCCGCGGTGGCGCGGGTGCCGGCACCCCACCAGATGCGCTCGCCGAGCGAGTCGGAGAGCGGGAAGACCGGCAGCGACCCGACCGAGCCGGTCATCTGCGGGTTCGCGTTCGCCATCGGTTCGCCGGCGATGGCCCGGCGGAACACCGAGGTGTGCGCCCGCGCCATCTCGCCGCCGTTCTCGTCGGAGGCGTCCGGCACGTAGCCGAACTGCTGGTAACCGGCGAGGGCGGTCTCGGGTGATCCCCGCGAGACGCCGAGCTGCAGTCGACCACCGGAGATGAGGTCGGTCGCTGCCGCCTCCTCCGCCATGTACAGCGGGTTCTCGTAGCGCATGTCGATGACGCCGGTGCCGATCTCGATCCGGCTGGTCCTCGCGGCGATCGCGGAGAGCAACGGGAAGGGCGCCGCCTGCTGGGGTGCGAAGTGGTGGACGCGGAAGTACGCGCCGTCGACGCCCGCCTCCTCGGCGGCGACCGCGAGGTCGATCGCCTGCACGAGGGCTTCGCGGCCGCTGCGCACCTTCGACCCCGGCACGTCGCGCCAGTGTCCGAACGACAGGAACCCGATCTTCGTCATGTCGATGCGAACGCATCCGCCGGCACGGGCATTCCGAGCCGACTACGGTGTCCGGCATGGACGACCCCCGGCAGGCACTGGTCGCGGAGCGGGCGCGCAACGAGCGGCTCCTCGCGGACGTCGAGCGGAGCATGCGGGACGTCAGTGACGCTCGGCAGGACGCCAACTCCGACGACGAGCACGACCCCGAGGGTGCGACCCTCGCGTGGGAGCGCGGCTCGCTCGGCGCCGTGCGGGACGACGCCCGCGAGCGGATCCGGTTGGTGGACGCCGCGCTCGCGCGGCTCGACGCCGGGACCTACGGCCGCTGCGCCGTGGGCGGGGAGCCGATCCCGGAGGCGCGTCTCGCCGCCGTCCCGTGGGCCGCGACGTGCGTGGCGCACGCGTGACGCGCCTCCTGGCACTCACCGTCTGACGGGAGGCGCGGGTCGGCCCCGCCACGCGTCTCCCGTCGTCCGGGACGCACCGCACGCCCACCGCGCGCGCCGCGGTTTCCCAGCCGCGCGCCCTACATTGCGGCACATGGAAGGCGACCCGAACGACCGGACCGACGCGGTCGAACGCGCCGAGACGCCGCACCGGCGGTTCCAGTGGTTCCACGATCTCCGCGCCTGGATCCACGCGCGTCCGCACCTGCACCTCTTCTACAAGGTGCTCGTCGGGATCGTCGGCGGACTCGTCGTCGTGATCGGGCTGATCCTCGTGCCGCTGCCCGGGCCGGGGTGGCTGGTGGTGTTCATCGGGTTGACGATCCTCGCGAGCGAGTTCCACTTCTTCCACCGGATCATCACGTGGCTCCGCGCCCAGCTGCACCGCTTCTGGGACTGGGCGAAGGCACACGGGCCGCAGTGGCTCCGGAACGCCGCAGACCGCGGCAAGGCGGACGTCGACGCGGCGCACACCGGTGCCGCGCGGACGGTCGGGGTGCGCCGGCGCGGCGCGAAGCGGGCACGTCCCGGGCACTGACGCACCGGGCGCGGGCCCCGCGGACCCGTGCTACTCGGCGGACGCCACCCGGACCGAGCCGGTGCAGGTGCGCTCGAGCACCTCGGCGGCCTGCTCCTCGACGGCGGCGGCGTCACGCGACACGAGCTGCAGCACGAGGGCGACGACCGCCGCGAGGACGATGAACGCGCCGTACCCGGCGATGACCGGCACGAGGCCGACGGTCGGTTCGAGCAGTCCGCCCACCACGGCCGGCACGCCGAACGCCAGGTAGCTCACGACGTAGATCGTGGAGAGCAGGCCCGCACGGTGCGTCGGCGCGGCCGTGGCCAGGAGCATCCGGAGCGGTGCCTGGAACCCGGCGCCGAAGCCGACCCCGGCGATCGCACTGCCGACGACGAGCCCCGGCAGGGAGTGCGCCATCACGAACGCCACCGTGACGATCGGGCCGAGCACGAGGGCGACGAGGCCGATCATGACCGCGCGACGGGCGTCCGTCCGCTGCGTCGCGAGGCCGGTCAGCGCGCCGACCCCGGTGACGACGGCGATGAGTGCACCGGCTGCGAAGTGGTTCGTGATGCCGAAGACCGCGCCGAGCGCCGAGGGGACGAGGGACAGGAACATCCCGCCGAGGGCCCAGCTCGCGATGAGCGATCCGGCGACGCTGCGGAACAGGCGGCGCGAGGACCGGGGCACGCTGATGCGGGGGACGAGCGAGCGGAGGGCGCCCGGGCGGGGCGTGACCCGCTCCGGGACGACGACGAGCGCGATCACCATGAGGACGAGCAGCGCACCGAAGACGACGTACACCAGCTGTTCGGGCGCGGGGCCCCACTGCACGAGCGCGCCGCTCGACATGGCCCCGGTCGCGAGGGCGATCGGCGGGATGACGCCGTTCAGGACCCCGGCCAGGTTCGGGAAGCGCTCGAGGGAGTTGTCGATGAGCGCCGCTCCGAGGGCGCCGATGAGCAGCCCGACGGAGACGCCCTGCACGATGCGGTCCACGATGAGCGCGCCCACGCCGTCGGCGACCGCGAAGAGCCCGAGCGACAGGGCGACGCCGAGCCCGCCGACGACGAGCACCGGCTTGCGCCCGACGTGGTCGGACAGGCGCCCGGCGACGAGCAGGCTGGCCAGGAGGCCGGCGACGTAGATGGCGAACACCCCGGTGAGCATGAGCGGGGTGAGGTGCCACTCGGCGGCGTACACGGGGTAGATGGGCGAGGGGACCGCCGACGAGGCGACGGACACGAGGAGCATCGCCGCGAGGATCCAGAACCCCGCGACCGACCGAGCTGACTGCGCCATGAGCGCCCCTTCCGAATCAAGTACGAATGCATTCGTACAGCACCCGGCTGTACGACGCAAGTCGTACTGTGAGCACAACGGTGGTAGCGTCCCGTCCATGCCCGCGACCGTGGATGCTCCCGAACACCTGCCGCAGCCGTCCGTGGCCGAGATGGACCTGCCGGTCGTCATGGACGCCCTGAGCGACCCGATCCGGCTCGCGATCCTGCACCGCTACCTCGTCGACGCGGCCGGCGGCATCCGCAGCTGCGGGTGGGTCGGCATCGACCGGCCGAAGTCCACGCTGACCCACCACTTCCGCGTCCTGCGCGAGGCCGGGCTCCTCGAACAGCACCAGGAGGGGCTCACCCGGTCGAGCCGCGTCCGCATCGAGGACGTCGAACAGCGGTTCCCCGGGCTCCTCGACCTCGTGTTCGCGTGGGAGGTCCCCGCGGCCCTCATGCGGGCCGACCTCGCTGACGGAGCCGCGTGAGCGCCGACGCCGTGCACGCACTCCCGACGATCGTCGCGGACGCCACCGTCGCCGACGCGCTGCGCCGTGACCTGACCGACGCCGGCTTCACGGTCGAGCGGGTCGACGCACTGTGGGGTGCCGAGGCCGCAGCGTCGCTGCACCGGGGCTCGCGCGTCGCAGCGCTCCGGGCACTCGCAGCGCGCGGCACGACCCCGCTGAGCACCCTCGCGACGCTCTTCGTGCTGGGGCTCCCGGTGCCGCGCGCCGACGCCGAGGCCGCGTTCCCGGCCGCGAGCATCACCGCCGTCGCGGCAGCGGGACTCGTCCACATCGACGCCGACTCCGTCACGCCGACCGTCGACCTCCGTCCCTACGCCTTCGTCGACGACCTCGGCGCCGGCAGCTGGTGGATCGTCTCCGACCTCGGTGAACTGGCGCTCGGCACCGCCCTCGGCGAGGAGCACGTCCTCGGCATCGGCGGTGCCACCACGACGCTGTCCGGCCTGCAGGTCCCCGTGCCCGTTGGTCGGGTGCTCGACCTCGGCACGGGCTGCGGCATCCAGGCGATGCACGCCCGACGTTTCGCCGACGAGGTCGTCGCCACCGACATCTCGCGCCGCGCGCTCGAGATCGCCCGGTTCAACGCGCAGCTCAACGGCATCGACGGCATCGAGTTCCGCCTCGGTTCGCTGTTCGAGCCGGTCGCGGGGGAGCGCTTCGACCGCATCGTCTCGAACCCGCCGTTCGTCATCACGCCCCGCAGCGAGGGCGTCCCCGCGTACGAGTACCGCGACGGCGGCATGGTGGGCGACGCGCTCGTGGAGACCGTCCTGACCGGTCTCGGGGACCACCTCGAACCCGGCGGGACCGCGCAGCTGCTCGGCAACTGGGAGTACCACTGGGGCACGGACGGGCTCGATCGCGTGCGGTCCTGGTTCGAGCGCGCCGACGCCGACGGTCCCGGGCTCGACGCGTGGGTCGTCGAGCGGGAGCGGCAGGACCCCACCGCCTACGCCGAGACGTGGATCCGGGACGGCGGGACGAAGCCCGGCACGGCGGAGTTCGACCGCCTGGTCGGCGCCTGGCTCGACGACTTCGCGGACCGTCGGGTGACCGGCGTCGGCTTCGGGTACGTCGTGGTCCGGAAGCCGGAGGCGGGAGGCGCGGCGCACCTCCGCCGCTTCGAGCGCGTCCCCGAGACGCTCGGCTCCAACCCCGCGGGGCTCGGCGCGACCGTCGCGCGGGTCCTCGACGCGGCCGCGTGGCTCGCCGCGCACGACGACGTCGCGCTCGCGGCCGCCCACCTCGCGGTGGCCGGCGACGTCACCGAGGAGCGGTACTACTGGCCGGGCAACGACGACCCCACCGTGATGACGCTCGTGCAGGGCGGTGGGCTCGGCCGTCGCGTGGACGCGGACACCGCGCTCGCCGCGTTCGTCGGGGCGTGCGACGGGGAACTGTCGGTGGCCGCGATCGTCGGCGCCCTCGCGCAGATCACCGGGGTGGACGAGCAGGCGCTCGCCGCCGACCTGCTGCCGGCGGCGCGCGACCTGGTGCTCGACGGCCTGCTCGTCCCGGCCGCCTGATCCTCAGGCGCGGTGGTCGCGCCAGCTGTGTTCGGGGGCGTAGCCCAGCAGCTCGCGGGCCTTCTCCGACGAGAGCAGCGAGCTGACGCCGTCGATGTCCGCGCGACGCTCGATGTCCGGGACGTACCGCTCGACGAGCTCGATCGTCGGGGTGTCCATGACGGTGTCCGGGCTGGCGATCACGAACGCCTCGAACCCGGTGAGCTCGGCCTCGAGGGCCTTGCGCACGGCCTGGGCGCCGTCACGGGAGTCGATGTACGACCAGAGGTTGAACGTCTTCGCCTCGGGGTCCGCGTCCCACGGGAACGACGGGTAGTCGGTCTCGTCCATCACGTTCGAGAAGCGCAGACCGATCATCTTCAGCTCCGGGTCCCACCGGGTGAAGTGGCGGGCCATCTCCTCCTCCACCGCCTTGCCGAGCGAGTACGACGACTGCGGGCGGACCGCGAACTCCTCGTCGACGGGCAGGTACGGCGGGTGGTGCTCGCCCATCGGGATGCCGAGCAATGTCTCGCTCGACGCCCAGACGACGTTCCTGATCTTCGCGGCGCGTGCGGCGTGGAAGACGTTGATGGACGACGTCACGTTGTTGGTGATGAGCGCGACGTCCGGCACCTGCCCGGGAGCCGGGACCGCGGCGAGGTGCACCACGGCGTCGACGTGGTCGTACCGGTCGTCGATGCCGAGCAGGACGTTCAGCACCTGGCCGTGGTCGGTGAGGTCGGTGCGGACGAACTGCACCCGTTCGGGCTTGTCGGGAGAGGGCACCCGGTCGATCACGACCACGTCGTACCCGTGCTCGTCGAGGTCGCGGACCACCGCTCGCCCGAGCTTGCCGCTGCCGCCGGTCACCACTACACGCGTCATCGCGTCACTCCACATCGTCGTCGGTCCGCCCTCGCGGGCTGACTCCATCCTGCCCGGTGTGCGCTGACCCGGCCAGGCCCTGCCCGTACCCCGCTCAGGCGGGTCAGGCGGTGGGGGCGACCTGGGCGATCGCGAGCCGCACGACGAGCTCGACGTGCTCCGCCATGTCCCGCGAGGGGTCGAACAGCCACTGGATCTGCATGCCGTCGGACACCGCGAGCAGCACGCTCGTCAGCTCCTCGACGTCGACGTCGACGCGGAGGCGTCCGTCCTCCTGCATGGCGCGGAAGTCGGACGACAGGTCGCGGCGGCTCCGCTCGTAGCGCTCGCGGAAGTACTCGTGCGCCGGGTGCTCCGGGTCGGTGGCGGCCGCGGCGGACAGGTTGACGAACATCTGCACGAGCCCGGGGACCTCGGCGTTGTGCCGCACGATCGCGGCGAGCAGCGCTGCCGGGTCCGGTGCGTTCCAGTCGTGCTGCAGGTCGATCTCGTCGCGGCGACGCAGGATCTCGACCCAGAGTTCGTCCTTCGAGTCGAAGTAGTGCAGCAACCCCGCCTGCGTCAGCCCGACGGCGTCGGCGATGTCCTTGATGCTCGTGCGACGGAAGCCCTGCGACGCGACGAGGTCGAGCGCGGTCGTGAGGATCTCCTCACGCTTCGCGATGCCCTTCGCGTACGAACCCCGTCGTGCCATGGCAGGACTGTACCGCTCCCGATGACTCCGCAAGAAACCTAGCGCAGGTTGGTTTTCCTGGTACGATGGCACGAGCCGCCGACGAAGGCGTGCGAGTCGCCGATGACGGCGGCGCACCCGAGAAGAGGTTGCAGTGGCCAACGACGCCCTGTCCATCACCGACGCCCCGACCGCAGTCGCCCCCACGCAGGGTCGAGGGAATCCGCTCATGTACTCGCTCGGCATGCCGATCGCGATGTTCGGGCTCTTCATCGCCCTCCTGCCGCCGGTGCTGGTCGCGATGGCGCTCAAGGTCGCCGAGATCGCGCCGGACAACCAGGCGGGCGTGCTCGGTCTCGCGCTCGGCATCGGCGCGTTCGCCGCGATGGTCGCCAACCCCCTGGCCGGTCGGTTCAGCGACCGGACCGCCGGGCGCTTCGGCATGCGTCGCCCGTGGATCATCGGCGGCACCGTGATCGGCTTCGCGGCGCTCGTGGTCGTCGCGACGACGTCGTCCGTCGTGGTGCTCGTGATCGGGTGGAGCGTCGCGCAGATCGCCTACAACGCGACCATCGCCGCACTCACCGCGGTCCTGCCCGACCACGTCACGCGGTCGCAGCGTGGCCGGGTCGCGGCACTCCTCGGCCTCGCGCAGAACCTCGCGCTCGTCGGCGGCACGTTCCTCGTGCAGCTCTTCTCGACGTCGGCGACGCAGATGATCGTCCCCGGGGCGATCGGCTCCGCGGTCGTCGTCCTGTACGCCCTGCTGTTCCGCGACCGTGTGCTCGCGCAGCGACCGACCACGAAGCTCGGGATCGGACAGGTCTTCGGCTCCTTCGTGTTCAACCCCGTGAAGCACCCGGACCTCGGTTGGGCGTGGCTCACCCGCTTCATGATGGTCGCCGCGCAGTACACCGCCGTGAGCTACCTGACGTACTTCCTGCGCGACGACATCGGGGTCGACGAGTCGAACCTCGCGAACGCCGTGTTCCAGGGCACGCTGTGGAACGTCGTCGGCATCGTGCTGACCTCGCTGGTGGCGGGGTGGCTGTCCGACCGGCTGGGGCGCCGCAAGCTCTTCGTCGCCGTGGCCGGTGTCGTCGGCGTCGTCGGCCTCGTGCTCATCGCGCTCGCGCCGTCGCTCGGCATGGTCCTCGTCGGTGAGTTCGTGATGGGCGCCGGCATGGGCGTGTTCTACGCGGTCGACCTCGCCCTCATCACCGACGTGCTGCCGTCCGACGAGGACAACGCGAAGGACCTCGGCGTGGTGAACATCGCGCAGGCCCTGCCGCAGTCGCTCGTCCCCGCGTCGGCACCCGGCGTCATCGCCCTCACCGGCGGCTACAGCGGCTTCTTCATCACCGGAGCGGCGGTCGGCCTGCTCGGCATCGTCTCCGTCTCCCGCATCCGCGGCGTGCGCTGACGCACGTCCCCACGAAAGGACCGATCACCGTGACCATCGTGAACGAGACGACCCGCGCCTCCAGTCCGCTGGCCGAGCGCATCGACGCGCTCCTCGCCCAGCTGACCACCGAGGAGAAGGTGCAGCTGCTCACCGGACGTGACTTCTGGACCACCTGGCCGATCGAGAAGATCGGCCTGCGTCGCATCCTGATGTCGGACGGGCCGTCCGGTGTCCGCGGTGAGGTGTGGGACGAACGCGACCCCTCGCTGAACCTGCCCTCCGCGACGGCGCTGAGTGCGTCGTGGGACCGTGCGATCGCGAAGCGCTACGGCGCCGCAGCGGCCGTCGAGGCCCGGCGCAAGGGCGTCGACGTCGTCCTCGGGCCGACCATCAACCTGCACCGCTCGCCCCTCGGTGGCCGGCACTTCGAGGCGTTCAGCGAGGACCCGGTGCTCACCGGTGACCTGGCCGCGTCGTACGTGGACGGTGTGCAGGAGAACGGCGTCGCCGCGACCCCGAAGCACTACGTCGCGAACGACTACGAGACCGACCGCTTCACCGCGTCGACCGAGGTCTCGGACCGTGCCCTGCGGGAGCTGTACCTGCTCGCGTTCGAGAAGGCCGTGACCGAGGCGCACGCCTGGGCGGTCATGTCGTCGTACAACTCGATCAACGGCGTCACCGCGTCCGAGAACGACCTGCTCGAGACGCCGTTGAACTCGGAGTGGGGTTTCGACGGCATCGTCGTCTCCGACTGGACCGGTGTCCGCTCGGTCGACTCGGCGAAGGCGTCCCAGGACGTCGCGATGCCCGGTCCGAACCAGTGGTGGAGCGAGGGGCCGTTGCTCGACGCCGTCGAGTCCGGTGCCGTGCCGATCGAGGCCGTCGACCGCAAGGTGCGTCGCATCCTCACCCTCGCCGCCCGGGTCGGTGCGCTCGAGGGCTTCGAGCCCGTGGCCGCGCAGCCCGTGCACGTCGAGGACGGCGTCGCGTTCGTCCGCGAGGCCGAGGCCGAGGGCACCGTGCTCGTCCGCAACACCGGGATCCTGCCGCTCGACGCCCCCGCCGTGTCGCGCATCGCCGTCATCGGCCACAACGCCGACCAGGCCCGCACCCAGGGCGGTGGCTCGGCCACCGTCGTGCCGTCGCAGGTCGTCTCGCCGCTCGACGGGATCCGCTCGGCGTTCCCGGGCGCCACAATCGACTACGCGATCGGTGCCGTCGTGCAGGAGGGCATCGCGGAGTTCCCGCTGTCCACCATCACCAACCCGGGCACCGGCGAGCCCGGCGCCCGCGTCGCCTTCGTCAAGGACGGCGAGGAGCTGTACGTCGAGGACCGTCGCGCCACCGCACTGTTCTGGTTCGGCGGCGACGCCCCGACGCGCGAGGCCGATCGGCTCGACATCACCACGACCTACACGTCGCCGTCCACCGGCACGGTCCGGATCGGCATCGGTGCGGCGGGCCGCTCGCGCATGTGGATCGACGGGGAGCTCCTGCTCGACGAGGACGTCCCGTACGAGGGCGACCAGCTCGGCGCCGCGTTCCTCAACCCGCCGGCACGCTCGGTGCCCGTTCCGGTGACGGCCGGCCAGGACGTCGCGATCCGCATCGAGTACGACGTCGTCCAGGACGAGGCGCTCGGCGGAGTGCTCGCGTACCAGTTCGGCACCGAGCCGAGCGACGAGGACCCGTCGGTGCTGATCGACGCGGCCGTCGCCGCCGCGACCGGGGCGGACGTCGCCGTCGTCGTGGTCGGGACCAACTCGAAGGTCGAGTCCGAGGGCTACGACCGCTCCTCGCTCGCGCTCCCCGGTCACCAGGACGATCTGGTCCGCGCGGTCGCGGCGGCGAACCCGAACACCGTGGTCGTCGTGAACGCCGGCTCGCCGGTCGAGATGCCGTGGCGGAACGACGTCGCCGCGGTCCTCCTCACCTGGTTCGGCGGACAGGAGTACGGCAACGCGCTCGCCGACGTCCTGACCGGTGCACGCGAGCCCGGTGGACGCCTGCCCACCACCTGGCCCGTCGCGATGGCGGACGTGCCAGTGCTCGACGTCACCCCGGTCGACGGGAAGGTGTCCTACGACGAGGGCGTGCACATCGGCTACCGCGCCTGGCTCCGCGCGGGCACCGAGCCGGCCTACCCGTTCGGGCACGGGCTCGGCTACACGACCTGGACCATCGACGGTGTCGCCGCGACGCCGACCGTCCGCGAAGGCGACGCGGTCATCGTCACCGCGACCGTCGCGAACACGGGGAACCGGTCCGGCAAGCACGTCGTGCAGGTGTACGCCTCGCGGGAGTCGTCGGCGGTCGACCGTCCGGTCCGCTGGCTCGTCGGGTTCGCGCCCGTGCGGCTCGGCGCGGGTGAGTCCACCGAGGTCTCGATCGAGATCCCGGCGCGGGCCTTCGCGCACTGGGACGGTGTCTGGACCCTCGAACCGGGCACGTTCACGCTGCACGTCGGCGCATCGGTGTCGGACGAATCCGGCACCGTGACCGTCCGATCCGCGTGAAGTCGTCCGCTTTCCGCGCTGATGCTGTGATCATTCAGTAGCATCGATCTGCGCCAGACGGCTGGTTACCGTCGGCGCGCGCACCGAGTACTGGGCCGCCGTGTGAGCGACACGGTCTCCTGATCCGGCCGATGGAGCCCTGGCGGTCCTGGTGCGTCCAGAATGCGTCCCCGCGTCCGCGCGGGGGCGCATTCGTTCGTCCGGGACGGATGTGGGCCCGACTTCCGTCAGCTCCGGAAAAACCCGTGATCGAATGTCATGTTTTTGGTCCACGAACCGCAATCTCGTGTGACAAACCCCGTGGGCGGTGGAACGATGATTGCACCATCCCGTGCGGATCAGGAACGAGATGGTCATCCGGCCGGGCTCCCGGGGAGCCTCACCACCACCCGCTGCGGGCCCGCCGGATGCCCCGCATCACGGCGTTCGGACGGCCGGGGCCACGTCCTCGGCGACGATGCGAAGGATCCGTTCGTGCGACGCCACGTCACCGTTCGCGGGCAGGGTGACCACGAGCTCGTCGGCTGCCTGCACCGCCGGGTCGGCGAGCAGCGCGTCGACGATCGCCGACGGCTTGCCGGAGACCACTCGGCTGAATCGGAACGGCGGGTTGCCCGAGAGCGGTCGCCCCTCGTCGTCCATGCCGCTCGCGTAGCCGGTGAGGAACTCCTCGTGCACGGCGCGGTCGTGGTCGTCCAGCAGTGGGACGACGATCCTGCCGACCGCCACCTTGGGGGTGCGGTCGGGGTGCAGCCGGGCGAACCGCTCGCGGTACGCGGCGATCTGGTCGGCCTGAGCATCGGCGAAGGGTGCGCCTGTGTCCTCGGTGTTCAGGGTCGAGCAGTGCAGCAGCAGGCCCTTCTCGGCCGTGCGCACCGCGGTCCCCATGCTGCCGCCGCCCCACCACACGCGGTCGCGGAGTCCGGGGCTGAGGGGCTGCAGCGTCAGGTCGGCGCCGGCCGGGATGCTCTCGTAGCCCGTGCCCGACGTGCCGAGCGGTTCGCCCCGCAGGACCTCGAGCAGGCGGGACGCACGGGCTTCGGCCTCGTCACGGAAGCTGCGGTCGGACGCCCCGAACACCGGGTCGAGGATCGGGCCGTAGCCCGCGATGCCGGTCGAGATGCCGAGCTGCACGCGGCCGCCGCTGAGGAGGTCGACCGTGCTGGCGTCCTCGGCGAGCCGGATCGGGTCCTCGTAGCGCATGCCGAGGACCGCGGTGCCGAAGCCGATCGTCCGGGTGCGCTGCGCCGCGGCCGCGAAGAACGTCATCGGACTGGTCAGGAACGGCTCGAAGTGGCGGCCCCGGACCCAGCCGGTGCCGTAGCCGAGCGACTCTGCCGTCTCGAAGAGGCGCAGCCCGTCCTCGAGGGCGGCGGCCGCGCCGACCGTGCCGTCGTGGTTCGGGACGAAGGAGAGGAAGCCGAGTTCGCGCACACGTTCACTGTATGCGGACGCATCCACGTGCGGGACGGGAGGCGCGGTGCGGGCCCGCACCGTTCCTCCAGTCCGTCGGTCGGTCACCACCCACCTGGGAGGATGGTCCCATGACCGACGTCACCACGCTGCCCCCGCTCGTCGCCGCCCTGCCGGCGGCGGTCGACGGTGTCGTCGACCCGGACGCCGTCTACGAGGCGTTCGCGGCCTGGGCCGCCGAGGGCGGGCGGCCGCTCTACCCGGCGCAGGACGAAGCCGTGATCGAGCTCGTGTCCGGCGCCAACGTCGTGCTCTCGACGCCCACCGGCACCGGCAAGTCGCTCGTCGCCGCCGGTGCGCACTTCGCAGCGCTGGCCGAGGGGAAGCGGAGCTACTACACGGCGCCGATCAAGGCGCTCGTCTCGGAGAAGTTCTTCCAGCTCGTCGACCTGTTCGGCGCACAGAACGTCGGCATGGTCACGGGCGACTCCAGCGTGAACGCCGATGCGCCGATCGTGTGCTGCACGGCGGAGATCCTCGCGAACCTCGCGCTCCGGCAGGGGCCCGACGCCGAGGTCGACGTCGTCGTGATGGACGAGTTCCACTACTACGGAGACCCCGATCGCGGGTGGGCGTGGCAGGTGCCGCTGCTCGTGCTCGAGCGGGCGCAGTTCCTGCTCATGTCCGCCACCCTCGGCGACGTGCAGACGATCGCGGACGACCTCTCGCGCCGGACCGGACGACCGACCGCCCGCGTGACCGGGGTCTCACGCCCCGTCCCGCTGTCCTACGAGTACGTGATGACCCCCGTGCAGGAGACCGTCGAGCGCCTGCTCGAGGAGGGCAAGGCGCCGGTCTACATCGTCCACTTCGCCCAAGCGGCCGCACTCGAACGGGCGCAGGCCCTGCTGTCCGCGAAGGTCGCGTCCCGCGAACGTCGCGACCAGATCGCCGAGGCCATCGCCGGGTTCCGCTTCAGCGCCGGGTTCGGGCAGACGCTCTCGAAGCTCATCCGCGCGGGCATCGGCGTCCACCACGCCGGCATGCTGCCGAAGTACCGGCGGCTCGTCGAACAGCTCGCCCAGCGCGGGCTCCTGCCGGTCATCTGCGGCACCGACACCCTGGGCGTCGGCATCAACGTACCGATCCGCTCGGTGCTGCTCACCGGCCTGACGAAGTTCGACGGCACCAGGATGCGGCAGCTGTCCGCGCGCGAGTTCCACCAGATCGCCGGGCGGGCCGGTCGCGCCGGCTACGACACCGAGGGCGACGTCGTGGCCGAGGCACCCGAGCACGACATCGAGAACGCCCGCGCGGTCGCCAAGGCCGGCGACGACCCGAAGAAGAAGAGCAAGATCAAGCGCAAGAAGGCGCCGGACGGCTTCGTGTCGTGGGGGCAGGCGTCGTTCGAGCGGCTCATCGCGGCCGAGCCCGAGCCGATGGTGTCGCGGATGCGGATCACGCACGCGATGGTGCTCTCCGTCGTGGCGCGTGGGGGAGACGCATTCGAGGCCGTGCGGTCGCTCGTCTTCGACAACCACGAACCCCGGTCGCGGCAGCTCGCGATGGCACGGCGAGCCCTGACCATCGCACGGACGCTCATCAACGCGCGGGTGATCGAGAAGGTCGACGGTTCGTACCGGGTCACGGTCGACGTCGCCCCGAACTTCGCGCTCAACCAGCCGCTGTCGCCGTTCGCGCTCGCCGCGTTCGAGCTGCTCGACCCCTCCTCGCCGACCTACGCCCTGGACATGGTGTCCATCGTCGAGTCGACCCTCGACGACCCGCGGGCGATCCTCGCGCAGCAGCAGTTCAAGGAGCGCGGCGAGGCCGTCGCGCGGATGAAGCAGGAGGGCATCGAGTACGACGAGCGGATGGAGCTGCTCGAGGAGGTCACCTGGCCCCGCCCGCTGTCCGACTTGTTGGACGCCGCGTACGAGGCGTACGCGGCCGAGCAGCCCTGGGTCCTCGACTTCGGGCTCTCGCCCAAGGCCGTCGTGCGGGACATGTACGAGCGCGCGATGACCTTCGGGGACTTCGTGCGGTTCTACCAGCTCACCCGCTCCGAGGGACTCGTGCTCCGCTACCTGTCCGACGCGTACCGGACCATGCGGCAGACGATCACCGACGAGCAGCGCACCCCCGAGCTCGACGACCTCATCGAGTGGCTCGGCGAGGTCGTCAAGCAGACCGACTCGTCGCTCGTCGACGAGTGGGAAGCGCTGCTCAACGGCTCGGTGGCGGAAGCTGCGGCCGAACACGAGGAGATCGCGCCGCCGCAGCCCGCGCGGCTCACCGGGAACGTCCGCGCCTTCCGGGTGCTCGTGCGCAACGCGCTGTTCCAGCGGGTGCTGCTCGCCGCGGCGGACGACCCCGACGGGCTCGGGCAACTCGACGCCACCAGCGGGTTCGACCGTTCGGCGTGGGACAACGTGCTCGAGGAGTACTACGAGGAGCACGACGCGATCGGGACCGACGCGGACGCGCGGTCGATGCAGTACCTCGTGTTGTCCGAGGCCCAGACCGGGGTCTCGGGCTCGGCGCGCGTCTGGCGAGCGCGACAGATCTTCGCGGATCCGTCCGGCGACAAGGACTTCGGGTTCTCGGCGACGATCGACCTCAACGCCTCGGACGAAGCCGGGGAGGCCGTGGTCCGGGTCACCGAGATCGGCCGCTTCGACGGGTGGGCCGAGGTGGACGTCGACTGATGGCTGCGGTGCGCTGATGGCGGTGGTGCGCGAGCTCGGGGGCGCTTCGGCCGATCGTGACGTCGCTGCGCTGCAGGACCTGCTCGAGTCGGTGCCGGACTACGCGGCCCGCATCACGGGGTACCCGCCGGGGCGGTCCGACGGGCTCAGCGCGCTGCTGTCGGTGCCGGACGGATTCGATCCGTCGGGCAAGGTCGGCCTCGGGCTGTGGGAAGGCGGTCGACTCGTGGCGTTCGCGGACGTGCTGCTCGGCTACCCGTCGCCGGGCGTCGCGTACATCGGGCTGCTGATCGTGCGCGGCGGGTTCCACGGCCGGGGACTCGGGCGGACGATGCACGAGGCCGTCGTCGATCGTGTGCAGCATCCACCTGTCGAGCGCTTGCGCCTCGGGATCGTGGCGACGAACGCTTCGGTGGCCGAGCCGTTCTGGCGCGCGCTCGGGTACGCGCCGACCGGGGAGGAGAAGCCGTACCGGTACGACCACCTCGAGAGCACCGTCGCGCTCTGGGAACGTCCCCTCTGACGAACGGGTACGTTCGACGCCAGTCCCGGGCCGATCGGCCCGTGGCCAGGAACGAGAGGACCCCCACCGTGCGCATCGGATCGAGCATCGCCCTGATCGTCATCGGCGCCATCGTGGCGTTCGCCCTGAACATCCAGCTCGCGGGCATCGACCTGCGGCTGATCGGCTACATCCTCATGGCAGCGGGTGTCGTCCTGCTGATCATCAGCCTCGCGGTGGCGTTCGGTGGGCGTCGGACGACGACCACCACGCGGAGCGGGGTCGACCCGGCATCGGGTGAGCAGGTCACCCGGCAGGACCGCCGCGACGGGACGTACTGATCGGCGGTTCGGTCAGAACAGGGTCGCCGGCGGGGTCGCCTCGGGCAGGGCGGCCGGTTCGGTGACCTCGACCCCGGGCCAGCCCGGGCCGTGCGGCACCTCGGTGCCCTGCTGGTAGGCGGTCGCCGCACCGCGGGCGCGGACGTCCGCCGCCTCGTTCATCTCGTGCCCGACGTGCCCGCGGACCCACTCGAAGGTGACCGTGCGGCCCTGCAGCTCGGCGTCGAGCTCCTTGATGATCTCGACGTTCAGCACGGGCTTGCCGTCGGCCTTGCGCCAGCCCTTCCGCTTCCACCCCGCGAGCCACTCGGTGCACGCCTTGATGGCGTACTGGCTGTCGCACAGGATGTGCAGCGGTTCCCCGGTGTGCTTCGTGGCGCGGAGCAGCTGGAGGACCGCGGTGAGCTCGCCCTGGTTGTTCGTGGCGTTGGGCCAGCCACCGGCGGCCCAGCGGTCGTCGTCGACGTACCAGGCCCAGCCGGCCGGGCCGGGGTTGCCGAGGGCTGAGCCGTCTGCTGCGGCGACGATCGTCACGGTGGGACCTCCTGCGTGTGGCGAGTGCTGGTCAACCGTAACGGACCGCACCCACCCCGGGCGTCAGCGGTTCGCGGGGGAGATGTTGAGGGTGGCGTCCTCGTTGAGCCACTTGTCACCGCGGAGCTCGAGGTAGGGGTTCATCCACTCGAACTGCTCGGGGGTGACGCCGAAGCGCTTCGACACCGTGGTGAGGTCGTCACCGTGCGACACCTCGTACCAGGTCGGCGTGCCGTCGACGTCCTTCACGTACCCGTACGCACCCGGACGGGCCTTCCCCACGGTCACGCGCAGGTCCGGGTAGGGGTTCGGGATCTTCCACGCCAACGTGCCGACCGCGAGCACGGAACCGACCCACGGACGGTCCGCGTCGCTGCTGCCGTCGTCGGACGCCTCGGGTACGAGGACGGCACTTGCCAGGTAGTCCGGCCGGGCGCCGGCGTCGAGCGTGTACGAGTCGGGCGGTCCGGCAGCGGCGTCCCACTCGGTGAAGCCACGGGCCACCGCGTCGTAGCCGTCCTGGAACCCGGCGACGCGGTGGCGGAACTGGAGCGACATCGGTTGCGGGTTCGTCGTCCGGTAGTCCGAGAGGTGCACCGTGAACACGCCGCCGGCATCGGCCGTGATGCGCACGTGGATCGATGTGTCCCCGGTCTTCGACACGACGTCCGTCTCGGCTGCGACCGTCCCGGCGGGCAGGAGTTGCTCGGGCGTCGGGGAGGCGGAGGGCGTCGGTCGCTCGGTGGCGTCGGGACCCTGCACGGCGAGCCGGGTCGGGGACGGCACCGGGTCGGGTCCGCTGAACACGGAGCAGCCGGTCAGCCCGACGGCAGCGACCGCCGACATCAGCACCGCCGCGGTCGTCCGTCCCCTCGTCATCGCTCGTCGCATGATCCCCCTCGTCCTCGGCAGGCGTCGGACAGTGCCTGGCTCGCCGCGATCGTAGCGTGGGGTCCGGTCCCGTCCGACGCTCGTGACCAGATCGGTACCGACCGTGCGGGATCGAGCGGTCACGCCCGGCAGACCACCGACCGGGGTGCGTCGATCGGACTGCCGGAGACGTCGCTCGGGCAGCGAGGCCTACCTTCGGCCCCATGAGCGACAGCATCCCCGACGTCTCCGGACCCGAGGCGTCCGACGACCGTGCCCGCACCGACGCACTCCGCGAGGCAGCGCACCACGAGAGCGCGGACGGCGTCGGGGAGCGGGAGCAGCGCGCGGCCGACACCTCGTACAGCCCGTCGAGTGAACGGGAGACCGAGGCGTCGCAGACCTCGCAGCGCGACCGGGCCGACCTCGAAGCCGACGGCATCGACCCGTCCAAGATCGTCGCGGCCCCGGGGACGGGCGGCGCGGACGACGCGGGCGACGTCGAGCCCGAGCCCGGCGACCTGCACCTGCCGTGGCAGTCCGAGGAGGACCGCCGGGGCTAGCTCGCCACCCGGTCGAGTTCGCGGACGAGCACTTCGCCGTCGCGGACGTCCCAGAAGGCGAACGGCTGCGGGCCGAAAGCGAACGCGTCGAGACCCGTGTTCGCGTAGAGGCGTGCCGTTCCGGAACCGCCGACGAACGCCTGGAGCCCGGACGGCTGACCGGTGTTCCACTCGACCGAGCAGTGCCGACGGTCCTTGCTCCACGAGATGGTCCGGTCGGTGCGGCCCACCGAGACCTCACGCGAGCCGCGGGGCGTGATGACGAGCGCTCGGCGGGACGTCACGGCGTACACGGTCGTGCGCTTCCGGTGACCCTTCAGCAGGAACCGTCCGAAGACGAAGAACAGGCCGATGAGGACGAAGACGCCCCCGAAGACGAGGAAGAACACCGGTGCTCCGGACGTCGCCGCGGTGGCCTCCCAGTACACGGCGAACCCGCACCACAGCAACGAGAACGGCACGAGGAACACGTCCTGTCTCGCGAACAGCTTCCCCGGATCGCTCGTCCCCGCCCAGTACAGGTGCTCGTCCGGCCGGAGGTGTTCTCGCGCGGTCTGCTGAGGATCGTTCACCACGAAGAACGTACGCGCCTCAGGACACGGAGTCCGGATGCGACCCCGTGCGCTGCCCCGTCTCGAGCGACGCGATCGCCGCCAGCTCGTCGTCGGTCAGGGCGAACCCGTCGACGTCGAGGTTCGACCGGATCCGCGAGGGCGTCACCGACTTCGGCAGCACCACCACCCCCTGCTGCACGTTCCACCGCACGAGGACCTGCGCCACGCTCACCCCGTGGGCGTCCGCGATGGCCGCGAGGACCGGTTCGTCGATGAGTCGCCCGCGTCCGAGTGGGGACCAGGCCTCGGTCACGATCCCGTGCTGTGCGTGGAAGTCCATCAGCTCGCGCTGTGGCAGCCACGGGTGCCGCTCGACCTGGTTCACCGCCGGCACCTCGCCCGTCTCGTCGATGAGCCGCTCGAGGTGCGGCACCTGGAAGTTCGAGACCCCGACGCTCCGCGCACGCCCCGAGGCGCGCAGCTCGACGAGGGCGCGCCAGGTGTCGACGTAGCGGTCGTTCGCCGCGGCCGGCCAGTGGATCAGGTAGAGGTCGACGGCGTCGAGTCCGAGCCGCTCGAGGCTCGCGTCGAACGCCCGCAGGGTCGCGTCGCGCCCCTGGTGGTCGTTCCACACCTTGGTCGTCACGAAGACGTCGTCACGGTCGAGCCCGGAGGCGCGGACCGCCTTCCCGACGCCCGTCTCGTTGCCGTACATCTCGGCCGTGTCGACGTGGCGGTAGCCGGCGTCGAGCGCGAGACCGACGGCCGTCTCGGCCTCGGTGTCGTCGACCTTGTACACGCCGAAGCCGATCGTGGGGATCGATGCGCCGTCGCGGAGGGGGACTGAGGTGACCATGCACCCATCCTGCCGGTCGTGGCGGGGTGCGCCGCGCCTCCAGGGCTCCTCGCTTTCCTTCCCAGAACAGCTGCGATGGAAAGTGGAATCGGGCGTACCAGGTCGGAACGTTCGACCAGGTACGCCCGATTCGAGCAGGTACCCCTCGGTGCGGCGCCCAGCGCCCGCGCGCGTCAGGTGGGGATGTTCACCGGCTCGGTGTCGGGGATGGGGCTCGCGTCGCGACCGCGCAGGTCGGGGAGCCAGCGCCTCGTGGCGAGCGGGAGGACCACGCCCGCCGCAGCCATCACGGCGCCGACCATCATCCCGCCGGTCGCCCCCTGGCTGTCGATGAGGAAGCCGGCGACCGCGGAACCGCCCGCGGCCCCGATGAGCTGGCCGGTGCCCATCCAGCCGTACGCCTCGGCCGTGTCGGAGAACTTCACCGTCGCCGAGACCGAACCGAACATGACCGCGAGGGCCGGAGCGATGCCGGCGCCGGCGATCACCAGGGCGAGGCAGAGCCACCAGAAGTTCGTGCCGCCGACCGCCAGCGCGAGTCCGACGAACACGATCGACATGCGCGCCCACAGGGTGTTGCGCGAGATCGGCAGGTGGCCGAGGGTGAGGCCGCCGATGAGCGACCCGATCGCGAACACGGCCAGGACGATGCCGGCGTTCGGGCTGCCCTCGCCGAAGACGCTCGTGACGCTCGCCTCGACCGCGGCGCACGCTCCGATGAGGAGCAGTCCGGTGAGGGTGGCCACGACGACCGACGGGCGCTTGAGGACGACACCGAACGCACGCTTCGACCGGGGGATGCGGACACGGCCGAGCTCGGGGGAGGCGATGAACCACGCACCGCCGACGACGAGGAACACCATCGCGACGACGATCGCCTGGATCGTGCCGATCTGCGTCGCGACGAACGTCGTGATGACCGGGCCGGCGACCCAGATGAGTTCCTGCGCGCTCGCGTCGAGGGAGAAGAGGGGTGTGAGCTGCGACGAGGTGACCATCTTGGGGTAGATGGTGCGCACCGCCGGCTGCACGGGCGGGACGGCGAGGCCGCCGATGAAGCCGACGACCACGTAGGCCCACAGCGGCATCACGACGAACGCGATCACCGCCATGCTCGCGAGCGCGACGAGGCTGGTCAGGATGAGCACGGGCCGCATGCCCCAGCTGCCCATCCACCGGCTGGTGAGCGGACCCGCGATCGCCTGCCCGATGCTCGTCGTCGCGAGGACGAGACCCGCCGCGCCGTACGAGTCGAAGACGTGCTCGACGTGCAGCAGGTACGCCAGCGACAGCATGCCGAACGGGAAGCGTGCGGTGAGCTGCGCGGCGATGACACGACCCACGCCGGGCGTCTTGAGGAGGGGGCCGTACGTGCTCACGAGACGAGTGTACGGACCGGACGGATCGGGCTGTCACCCGTCCGGGGGAGGTGTGGAGAGCGAACCACCCGCGACACGCCGACACGCTGATTCCACACATGTGGATCGACACTGTCCACGGGTGTGGGGAAGTGTCGGTGGTCGGGCGGAGAATGGCGGAATCACGGGCCTCTCCGAGCTGTTCACACTGTGGAGGAGCTTGTGGAGAACTACACGGCTGTAACACTTCCTCTTGTGGTCGGTGACTCCGCCAGCCACTAGATGTAGTGTGGAGGCATCGCAGCGGCCCCTCCCGGAACCTGCTGCACAGCCCCGCGACACCGGGCACCAGAACCACCACCACAGCATCAGCAGAACCAGGGGAGATCATGGCCGTCACCGTCTACACCAAGCCGTCCTGCGTCCAGTGCACCGCGACGTACCGGGCGCTCGACAACAAGGGCATCCAGTACGAAGTGCACGACGTCTCCACCGACGAAGCCGCGCTCGAGCACGTCAAGAGCCTCGGCTACCTGCAGGCGCCCGTCGTCGTCACGGACGACGACCACTGGTCGGGCTTCCGTCCCGACAAGATCGCGACGCTCAGCGCCGAACTCGCGTAGTTCGACCCACGTCCGCGGGCGGTGACCCGAGCTCGTTCAGGAGGCTCGGATCACCACCGCAGGACACCCACGGTCCGTCTGTCCGCACCTTCTCTCCGGAGGGGCACCATGAGCCGACTGGTCTACTTCTCGAGCGTGTCCGGGTACACCGCACGCTTCGTCGAGAAGCTCGGCCGCGACGCGGACCGGATCCCGCTCTACCCGAACGACCCGTTCCTCCACGTGGACGAGCCGTACGTGCTGGTGCTGCCCACCTACGGCGGCGGCAACGGGCAGGGAGCGGTCCCCAAGCAGGTCATCAAGTTCCTCAACGACGAACGCAACCGCTCGCTCATCCGCGGCGTGATCGTCGGGGGCAACACGAACTTCGGCGAGGCCTACGGCCTCGCGGGGGACGTCATCGCACGGAAGTGCAACGTCCCCGTCCTCTACAGATTCGAACTCTTCGGGACTCCTGACGACGTGTCAGCGGTCAACACAGGATTGGATGCATTTTGGACGCAGCAGTTGCAGACGTCGATCTGACGTCGCCGCAGACGGGGATGGACTACCACTCCCTCAACGCGATGCTCAACCTCTACGACGCGGACGGGAACATCCAGTTCGACAAGGATCGTGAGGCCGCGAAGCAGTTCTTCCTGCAGCACGTCAACCAGAACACCGTCTTCTTCCACAACCTGAAGGAGCGGCTCGACTACCTGGTCGAGAACGAGTACTACGAGCGCGAGACGATCGACATGTACTCGCTGGACTTCATCCAGAAGCTCAACGACCTGGCGTACTCGAAGAAGTTCCGGTTCCAGACGTTCCTCGGCGCGTTCAAGTACTACACGAGCTACACGCTCAAGACGTTCGACGGCAAGCGGTACCTCGAGCGCTTCGAGGACCGCGTCGTGATGACCGCCCTCGGCTTGGCGCAGGGCAACGAGCAGCTCGCGATCGACCTCGTCGAAGAGATCATCGCCGGCCGTTTCCAGCCCGCGACCCCGACGTTCCTCAACACCGCGAAGGCCCAGCGCGGCGAGCTCGTCTCCTGCTTCCTCCTCCGCATCGAGGACAACATGGAGTCGATCTCGCGCGGCATCAACTCCTCGCTGCAGCTCTCGAAGCGCGGCGGCGGCGTGGCCCTGCTCCTCTCCAACATCCGCGAGGCCGGTGCCCCGATCAAGCAGATCGAGAACCAGTCCTCGGGCATCATCCCCGTGATGAAGCTGCTGGAAGACTCCTTCTCCTACGCGAACCAGCTCGGTGCACGTCAGGGTGCCGGTGCCGTCTACCTGTCGGCGCACCACCCCGACATCATGAAGTTCCTCGACACCAAGCGTGAGAACGCCGACGAGAAGATCCGCATCAAGACGCTGTCGCTCGGCGTCGTCGTGCCGGACATCACGTTCGAGCTCGCGAAGAACAACGAGGACATGTACCTCTTCTCGCCGTACGACGTCGAGAAGGTCTACGGCGTCCCGTTTGGCGACGTCCCGATCTCCGAGAAGTACCGCGAGATGGTCGACGACTCGCGCATCAAGAAGACGAAGATCAAGGCGCGCGACTTCTTCACGACCATTGCCGAGATCCAGTTCGAGTCGGGTTACCCGTACATCGTGTTCGAGGACACGGTGAACAAGGCCAACCCGATCAAGGGTCGGATCAACATGTCCAACCTGTGCTCGGAGATCCTGCAGGTCAACACCCCGACCACCTTCAACGAGGACCTGTCCTACAAGGAGATCGGTAAGGACATCTCCTGCAACCTCGGCTCGCTGAACATCGCGCTGACGATGGACTCGCCGGACTTCGGTCGCACCATCGAGACCGCCATCCGCGGCCTCACCTCGGTGTCGCAGATGTCGCACATCGCCTCGGTCCGTTCCGTCGAGGACGGCAACGACAAGTCGCACGCCATCGGCCTCGGCCAGATGAACCTGCACGGCTACCTCGCTCGTGAGCGCGTGCACTACGGCTCCGAAGAGGGCATCGACTTCACGAACATCTACTTCTACACGGTGCTGTTCCACGCCCTTCGTGCGTCGAACAAGATCGCCATCGAGACCGGCGAGACCTTCGACGGCTTCCGCGACTCGAAGTACGCGTCCGGCGAGTTCTTCGACAAGTACACCGACCAGGCGTGGACCCCGGCGACCGCCCGCGTCGCATCGCTGTTCGACAACGCGAACATCACGATCCCGACGCAGGACGACTGGAAGGCGCTGAAGGCGTCCATCCAGGAGCACGGCATCTACAACCAGAACCTGCAGGCCGTCCCGCCGACCGGGTCGATCTCGTACATCAACCACTCGACGTCCTCGATCCACCCGATCGCGTCGAAGATCGAGATCCGCAAGGAAGGCAAGCTCGGTCGCGTCTACTACCCGGCGCCGTTCATGACGAACGACAACCTGGACTACTACCAGGACGCGTACGAGATCGGCCCGGAGAAGATCATCGACACGTACGCCGCGGCGACGCAGCACGTGGACCAGGGCCTGTCCCTGACGCTGTTCTTCAAGGACACCGCCACCACGCGCGACATCAACAAGGCCCAGATCTACGCATGGCGCAAGGGCATCAAGACGATCTACTACATCCGTCTGCGCCAGCTCGCCCTCGAGGGCACCGAGGTCGAGGGCTGCGTCAGCTGCATGCTGTAGAGCCGCTGGCTCTCTTCCTGGAGGCGCGGTGCCAGCCCGCACCGCGCCTCCAGTCCGATATCTAGTCACCATCTCTGTAAGGAAACGTGCGTTGGTCGAGAAGCTGAAGCTCATTGATCGGGTCCAGGCGATCAACTGGAACCGCATCCAGGACGACAAGGACGTCGAGGTCTGGAACCGCCTCGTCAACAACTTCTGGCTGCCCGAGAAGGTGCCGCTGTCGAACGACGTCCAGTCGTGGAACACGCTGACGCCGGCCGAGCAGAAGCTGACCATGCGCGTCTTCACCGGCCTGACCCTGCTGGACACCATCCAGGGCACCGTCGGCGCCGTGTCGCTCATCCCCGACGCGGTCACCCCGCACGAAGAGGCCGTCTACACGAACATCGCGTTCATGGAGTCGGTGCACGCCAAGAGCTACTCGTCGATCTTCTCGACCCTCGCGTCGACGCCCGAGATCGACGAAGCCTTCCGTTGGTCCGAGGAGAACCCGAACCTGCAGAAGAAGGCCCAGATCGTCATGGACTACTACCAGGGCGACCAGCCGCTGAAGCGCAAGGTCGCTTCGACGCTGCTCGAGTCGTTCCTGTTCTACTCCGGGTTCTACCTGCCGATGCACTGGTCGTCGCGGGCGAAGCTGACGAACACCGCCGACCTCATCCGCCTGATCATCCGTGACGAAGCCGTCCACGGGTACTACATCGGGTACAAGTACCAGAAGGGGCTCGAGCAGCTCACGCAGGCCGAGCGGGACGAGCTGAAGGACTACACGTTCTCGCTCCTGTTCGAGCTGTACGAGAACGAGGTGCAGTACACGCAGGATCTCTACGACGAGGTCGGGCTGACGGAGGACGTCAAGAAGTTCCTGCACTACAACGCCAACAAGGCGCTGATGAACCTGGGCTACGAGCCGATGTTCCCGAAGAACATCACGGACGTGAACCCGGCCATCCTCTCGGCGCTGTCGCCGAACGCCGACGAGAACCACGACTTCTTCTCGGGGTCGGGGTCGTCGTACGTGATCGGGAAGGCCGTGAACACCGAGGATGAGGACTGGGACTTCTAGGTTCCGCTCGACCGGGGAACGCCCCGTTGGCTTCGGCTGGCGGGGCGTTCTTCGTTGACGGGCGGAGTCGCTGATGCGGCCGGATATCGGGCGCTCATCGAGATTCGTTCCGGACGAGCTCTGTGAGACGTGAAGGCCGTGGAGCGCGTGCCGCGGGAGGCTGTGCCCAATGGAGGACCGGCTATCGGAACGCGATCGCGGCTGGGAGCGGTAGGGCGACCGGAGGAAGCTGCTCCCAAGACTCGGTAATGGGTCAAGCGGGCCGCGGGGTGGCCCGTGGGCTGCCCCGTCTAAAACCCGATCGGCTGTCACGAGAATCTATACTTCGAGCATGGCTCACCCGGACCCTCTTCAAAACGCTGGCGCAGCGTACGCAATTGACAACTGGACCGATGACGATTGGCGCCAGTTCGGCCGTCAGACCGGCACCTCAGACATCATCACCGGTCACTCGCGTCTGTTGCGTTCCCTGAGCTGGAACGATGAGGACTACCCCGATCACGCACTCACAGTGATGGGCCAGGTGCTCTCCGAAGCTGTGGAGGAAGACTCCGGCGAAGCTGGTCGCATGGAACTCCTTGCCGGACTGATGCCGGACCTTCCGGCCTGGATCGAAGAGAACGCCCCTGCGCGAACCAAGCGACTGCTCAGTGACTACCTTGCCGCCCGCGACACGTCAGAGGTTCCGATCGCATGGCGCGGTGCTTCGTCAGACGAAGCCGCGCCTGAAGAGCCGACCGCGTTCAACTGGGGGCAAGCAGCAGCTGATTTCGTCACCGCCGTTCCTCAGGTCAACGCGGACCTCGACGACGGCGAGGACGAACAGTTTGATGAGGCCCGAGGTCAAGGAGACTGGCCGCCGTCCTCCCGCCCTGGCGCGACCAAACAAGGTCCGATGATCTTCATTGTCCACGGGCACGACGAAGCTGCACGCGACTCGATTCGGATCTTCACACAGAAGGTGACCGGCACACTGCCCATCTCTCTAGCGGAGGAGGCCGGTAAAGGTCAAACCATCATCGAGAAGTTCGAGAGCTACGGAACGGTAACGTCCTATGTCATCGTATTACTCACCCCGGACGACGTCGGACAGAAGCTCGCTGACTACCAAGCCGACAAAGATCCTGACCCGCGTGCTCGGCAGAACGTCATCCTTGAGCTCGGCTACTTTATTGGCAAGATCGGCCGCAGGAACATCATCGTGGTGGACGCCGGGGTCGAGAATCCGTCCGATCTTGCTGGCATTGGCTACGTCCAGTATCCCGAAAACAACTGGAAGGAATCGCTGCGTACTGAACTCATGTCACTGTCTCAGGAGTAGCGGAGGTCAGCTCAGTGGCACCAATGTTGCCGTCACACCGGGCTCGGCGTATGGCCGGAGCGTTTCGGACACGATCGTAGTCTGAAACCCTCGCGCGACGCGCCATGCCGCCTGATCCTCGAAGGCGTGCCAGGCCGGATCACTCGGCCCCGCCGTATACAGCGCCGACGACCTCTCCTCGTCCATAACGGAGAGGTCTGCGACGTCCCGTGGAGTCATAGCGCGCCAGCGGAGGAGGCTCTTAGTGATCGTGAGCGGGGCCTCGTGTTGGTGGAGGTAATGGGTGCGCCTGAGCGGGGCTGCCGCGGAAACTTTCTAACGAGTGAGCACGCGACTCCCTCGGGTTTGTCGGTGCGAACCCTTAGGCTGGGCGCGTGAAGCTCAGCGAGGCGCGCGTACGCATGTTCCGAAACGTGATCGACAGCGGGATGATTCGCTTCCAAGACGACGTAACAGCCCTCGTCGGGAAGAATGAGTCCGGCAAAACGGCACTGCTCATGGCGCTGCACCGATTAAACCCCGCGAACGGCGACCCTGAGTTCGCTGAACAGCAGGACTACCCGCGTTGGCGGCTAACGAGGGACCGCAAGAACAAAGAGGTTGAGGACGCTCGTCCGATCGAGGCCACCTTCACTCTGGACGAGGACGACCTCGCGGCGGTCGAGAGCAAGTTCGGAGAGGGCATCCTCCCGCTGAAACAATTCACCGTCTACAAAACCTACGGCGGTACGCGGATGCGTTTGCTGACAGTCGACGAGAAGGCCGCCCTTGAGCACATGTACTACGTCCTGTCATCCTCCGAAGAGCTGAAGGAACGCCTCGGGTCTTCGGACCTTGTGGATGCTCGTAGTCGCGCATTGTCACTCATCGCCGATCTTGAAGGCTCTGAGGACGACGCTGCTTCAGCGCTGACTGCTTCTGCAAAAGAGTTTGTTAACGAGGTAAACGGCCTCATTCCGAAAGGCCATATTCTTCGCGGACAAGTGGCTGACTTCCTCGACGAGCGCCTGCCCAAATTCTTCTACTTCAGCGATTACGAGACTCTGCCGTCTCGCATCGACCTGCAAGCCATCGCAACCGGCGAGGAGACACCAGGGGCATCGGCTAACCAGACTGCTCGGGCCCTGCTTCGACTTGCCGGCGCAGACACTGCCAATGTTCAGGCCGAGGACTTCGACGCCCGCAAGAGCGAGTTGGAGGCCGCTAGCAATGAGCTGACCCAACAAGTTTTCGAGTACTGGACCCAGAACCCCAACCTCTCTGTTGAGATCGACGCGGACAAGCAGGTGGTCGGGAACGGGTATAACTCATCAACGGTTCTGCGATACCTCGAGGTTCGGGTAAAGGACAGTCGTCACGGATTCACGGGAAGCTTCGGACAGCGTTCGAAGGGGTTCCAGTGGTTCTTCTCGTTTTTCGCCGCGTTCTCTGAATTTGAGGACCTTGGCAATGAGGTCGTGGTGCTCCTGGACGAGCCTGCAATGTCCCTGCATGGGAAGGCTCAAGCGGACTTTCTGCGGTTTATCAACGAGAGACTCGGCGCGCGGTCACAGGTCGTCTACACCACTCACTCCCCTTTCATGGTCGAGCCGAACCGCGTTGAACGAGTCCGCATCGTGGAGGACCGAGGGCCGAAGACCGGTTCCGTCGTGACAGAGGACGTGCAGTCTGTCGGTGAAGATGCAACCTTCCCGCTCCAAGCAGCTCTCGGCTATGACATCGCGCAGAATCTCCTCATCGGACCGGATAACCTCCTCCTCGAAGGAGGTAGCGATGACACGTACCTCCGCATCATGTCCGACCACCTTCGATCCCTTGGTCGCGAAGGTCTCGATCCTCGCTGGCGCATCGTGAGCACGCACGGCGCGACGAACATGCCCGCGTTCGTCTCGTTGTTCGCAGAACTCGACGTTACCCTCCTCATCGATGGCACATCGAAGTCGACAGGCAAGCTCGATACCCTCGTCCGTGCCAAGGCGTTGCCGCAGAGGAGAGTAATCAGTACGAACCAGTTCGCCTCGATGGAACCCAGCGACATCGAGGATCTCTTTACTCCTGCTGAGTACCTGAAGCTCTACAACCCTGCATTCGGGTCCGCTCTGAAGGTGAGCGACCTCAACGGCAAAGACCGCATCATTGCCCGTGTCGGGCGTGCCATTGGGGCACAGTTCAAGGAGCACGGTAAGCCCGCCGAATACTTGATGCGCTCGAACGACCGCGCTAAGTTCCTCAGGTCTCTGAGTGAGGGCACAGTCGATCGCTGGGCGAATCTTTTCAAGTCAATCAACGCGACTCTGTCCTCGTAGAGGCGTCGAAAGAGATATGCAGCCCCGCAAGTGTCCACTGCCGTCCTCTCGCGTGCCCCTTACAAAGAGCAGCTAGCCGCCGCTGTTCCGCTAGAGGATCGGTTTTCGGACAGGGAACGGGTGCTCCTGTCGCCTCCTGCGCCGCCACGGTCAGGACTCGTAGGCTTCGAACTCCCAGTACCCCAACCGGCTGAGCCTTTCTCCGACCTCGTTCCATTCCCGCCCCTCGACCTCCGTGAAGAGCCACTTAATGAAGACTCGGATCTGATAGGGGTCCCACTTGTCCACGACTGCCATGTGGCGCTCGTGAAGCGGACCTCACCGGTTCAGCTCCCTCGTCATTGAGGCGGGGCTGCGCACCCGAAGCCCGCCTGAAGGGGCAGCCATGACGGTGAGCCAGATGTCGACGTCGTTTGGATCCTCGAGCACAACGTCCTCGAGGTCATCGCCGTCGTTCGTCGAGATGAACCGCACCCGAGCCTTCATGGTGTCATCCTCGCGCTCGCCACGAAAGTCGACACGTGCTGCGATAGCCGATCCCTATACGGAACAGCATCCTCAGTTCCTGGACCGCACGCCCGAGGCGCCGCAATATCCGAAAGAATCGGCTGAGCTGTCGACGGTGGGGTGGCTCATTCATTGCTTGCGTCCAAGTCACCCGTGGCGTCCTCCGCCTCGGCTAGATGCCACTCGGCACGGGCGACGAGTTCGTCGAAGGTGATTACTTCGGGCTCAAGGAGATTGCGCCGGAACAGTTCGAAGCTTCTCACCCGGTCCGGAAGCGGCCCTCCCGTAGCTCCGGTCAACTCGGCCTGAGAGCCGAGGACGACGAACGAGCGAGGTCGAAGTATGAACGCACCAGAACTGAGCAGTTCTCCTTCGGCCGATGTGTCTTGCATAAAGTCGCCGAGATCTCGAGCAGCGAGGTGAGTCGTCTGCTGCACCTGTACGACCGCTCCCGCCAGCTCTCTGGAGGGCGCGAAGCACCCGGAGCGGTACTCCTCGGCAAGAAGCGCTGTGCGGTGATGCTTGATTTCCGCGAAAACCAGGCTGCGCACGATCCCCGCGGACGCTAGCAGCGCATCGACGCGCTTCCCCACGCCCTTGATACTTCTGCCGACAACCGTCTGTTCCAGTTTTCCTTCGTCCCACGACGTGAGGAGTTGACCGCCGAGCCCTATCCCGAGGACCCAAGGATTCTCTTCTAGGAGCCGTTGCCAAGCCCGCTCAGGGCCGCCAGCGTCTTCCGACGCCGCGTCGAACTGTTCCGGGACGTCAAGCCAGGTGCGCATCTGCGTAACGACGCTTCGGCGGCGCTGTAGCGCTACGACGTCCTCCGCGGTCGCGTCGGACTCGATGAGAGATCGAAACCGATCTGGATTGTCAGCGTAGACACGAGCGATAGCGCCGGGGTCTGAGAATACGTCACGAAGCAATTGGTCGTCCACGTACACAGACTGATCGCCCTCGATCGGTATCGCGTCGATGGCGCGAAGCGCTTCTAGCAGCGCCATCGACTGGTCTCGGTCAAGCTCGAGCACATTTTCCAACCGCGTCAGGTCGCCGGAGGTGGGCACGCGTTGGATCCGAATTCTTCGTACAGCGCCGGATTCTCTGGCGACGTGGAGCTGAATTTGCTTACGTCTCCCGGGCGTGGTGCTGATGACCTGCATGGTCCAATCCCAACCGGCGCCGTCATCAGACTGCACCTCATCGATGACCCGGTGCACGTAGCGCGACGGGTGACCCGCGTCACGCCCAAACTGGGTGATGAAACTTCGCGAGACATACGTGCGAGTTGGCAGTCTCCCCTCGGCGTACGTGACCTCGTTGGGTAGAGGCGCGTCATCCCAGTTGATCCTCGGCACACTCATTCCTACCGCAAGGCGAGCGTGCGGCGCATCCCACTACGAAGACTTAAGACGCAGACGACGGTGGCGAGCTTGGTACGACTTCCATGTCGCTCGGGGGGGGTGCAGAATCGATCGGTTGTGCACCATCGGTCGGCCCGTCAACTAGGTGCCGGAACTGGCGGTGAAGCCGGCGCCGAGCGACGCATCGTCCGAGAGCGGAGCGTCATCTGTGACCAGAGCCGTCAAGGACCTCACCCAGCCTGTTCCGAGCGCGGGCGTTCGCTGGTCGACCGCGTAGCGGATCGGATGATTGTGCAACCTCGCTCCCTGGCGCTGGCTAAGTTCGTCTCATGAAGAGGTTGAGGTTCTGGCGACCGGCGAGCGTTGCGACGGCCTCCCTTGTGCTGGGTTTGTTTTGCGTGCTGGCGCCGGTACGGACTGTGACTACGACGCACGGGTTCCCGACCTGGATCATCGGCATCGTCCTTCTGGTCGGCGGCGTGGGCCTGTGGGCCGACGCGCTGATTGGCCGATCACGAGATCGCGATTGAGTCGCTCGATTGCCTACGTCACGGTTCGGTGCTCAGGGTCTGTCAGCTTCCGAGTTTGGCGTCGCTTTCGTGGGTCGGATGTCGATGGTCTGTTGAGGCGCCGACCTACGCTCGACTCAAGACTTCCTAGGGCACAGCGGCGGGACTCGCCGAGGAGTGCTGCGAGAAAGCGAATGTCCTCGCTGTGGCACCATTACGCTGGCGGTGTCGAGCCTGCTCCCTCGGTGTCATCCGCGCCCGCAGGCCCTGTCCCGGCCTGATCGAGGTTCTCGTTCGGGTCGCCCATGTCCCCGGTCGCCGCGCCGGCTGCGGACAACCCGAAGTGCTTGTGGACTGCGTTCGCCTCGGCGAGGGACAGGGTGTGTTCGGGTCCGAGGGAGGGTGCGGCCTGGATCGCGTCCTTCGTGTACCCGACGTGCAGATCCGTGCCGTCGAGGGTGGCGTCCTCGACCGGGACGAGCGTTTGGTGCCTCCCGAGCAGTCCCGTCGCGACGCTGACGTAGGCAGCACTGCCGTCCTCGTCGGAGGGGAACACCTGCGTCACCTTGCCGACCGTCGCGCCGTCGCGATCACGAACCGTCGCGCTTTCCACCTGATGGATGAGGCCCTTTGAGATCATGGGTGTAGTCAACGCCGTCCGCCTGACGCTTCGCGGCGACGCAATCAGGCGTGTGCCACGCTGCACGAGGTGCGCATGAAGATCACCTCTGTCGCTTACGAGCACGTGGAGTAGCCAAACTTGGTCATCACGAAGACGAACGGATCCGTCAGCACCGTTCTGAACGACACGTTCCGCCCGATGGGCGCCCAGACCTGGCGTGCAGGCCCGCCGGCAGTCATCGACCAGCACGGCGACTCCTACCTGCAAGCTGGCGGTACGGCCGAGAAGATGAGCGTCGAGCTCCGTCGCCGCGAAAACGACGGTGGGTACCGCCACGACCTCGCCGGGACCATCGACGTGCAGGCCGCGCACGAACCGCGGCACCCAGTAGAGCTCCTCACAGCCGACCATGCAGCCGGTGTTCGTGCACTACGTCGAGCCCCCGACCGTTCCCGAGGGCCACACGCTCCGCGTCAGCGCCGACATGTGAGGCCGGGCGCCGCCGTCGCGTTGACGCATGGCGCCCACCTTCCTCGGGGAGCGAGGTCGTCATCAGCGATCGGGGAAGGATCGGCGGACGGCACGGTGCGCCACCGGGATCGACAGGAGTGCGCCGCCGACGAGCACTCCTGCGGCCACGAGGACGGAGACCGGACTGCGGAGCGGGGCAAGACCCATGCTGATCAGGCACCAGGTCACGGTGATCGTTCCGCTGATGATGGTTGGACGCAGCGCTGCTCGATGAGCGATGCGCCATGCCGCGTCGCTGGACATCGTGATCCGCGTGCGGACGCCGGCGAGATCGTTCCGAGCCAGCGATCCGCTCGCTGCTCTTCAAGTCAGACAGGTGACGAGAACCGAAGCACCGACCTCGAGAGACAGCGCGAACACCATTGCTCCATCCATAGGTGCGAAGCTAGTCTTTTGACATCTCAACGGCAACGTTTCAGTTGCCAACCGGTGTTGTCACGAGGATGGGGAGTCTGCGAGATGTTCGACCTGACCACGGCCGGGAGCGTGAATCCGCTTCTGCCGACAGCGCTGGACGGCGCGACGATGAGCATCGCCATCGTCGGATTGGTGCTTGCCCTCGCAGCTCTCGCGTCGCTGCTCGCAGCCTCGTCACCGACAGGGTGGCCCGTGCTCGCCTGGGCCCTCGTTGTCCTGTTCGTGCCCTTCGTCGGGCCGGTCTCGTGGTTCGCTGCAAGGCGCCGCGAACGGCTGCTGAGATTCCGAGACCTCGACCACACATCAGGGGAAGGACCTCATGCGGACCCCACATGAGGCCCCCGGGCTCTGGCGCGCGAGTCTTCGCGTGGCGGACGGCTGGAGAACCGTGCGCGAGCCCCGCGGGCCGTACGCCACCGCTTCGATGCTCGAGTGGGGGAGCATCGCGAAGGGACTCGTTGGGACGACCGCGTGGCTCACACTCGAGGTCGACCGACCGGTCGCGTACTACCTGCCAGGGGTGGCCGACGACGAGATGACCGTGGCTGACCTCGTCCGCCACACCTCGGGGCTGCCGCGACTTCCGGTGACGATGCGTGACAGCCTCTTCGGCGACCCGTACCGAAAGGCCGTCGGCGTGCCTCTGGATCTCGATACAGCAGTGCCGGTCACGCCACGAGGCCACTTCGTGTACTCGAACCTCGGCTACGCACTCCTCGGTGCCGTGCTCGACGAGGTGCACGGCGACTGGTTCGCCGCCGTGCACCATCACGTCCTCGGGCCGGCGGGGATCAGCTCTGCCACGCTCGTGCCTGCTCGGGCAGAACGAGTGGTGCCGAAGCTCTTCGGTCGTGTGATCAGGCCGTGGGCGCTCGGGGAGTCGTCGTTCGCGGCCGCAGGCGGCGTCTGGTCCACGTTCGAGGACCTCTGTCGCTATGCCGAATGGGCGCTTGAGCCTGGCGCTCCGCCCTCCCGCACGGTGAGCTGGCAGCGGCAAGGGGCATCGACCTGGATCAACGGCGAGGTGCGAGCGGCCGGAGCGGTCGTCGCCAACGCCGCAGGAATCACCGCGGTGGTCCACGCGCTCGCGAAGGCTCCGCATGCGGCCGATGCGATCGCGACAGCGCTCATCGAGCGGAAGGTGCGGAAGACATCCAACGGCTGATGATCGCACGGAAGTCCAGCGCCGCTGGCCGACGCAAGCGCGAGGGGCTCTCCGCAGCCATCGCTGCTTCGTGCCCTGTCGTCGTCGAGGTTGCGCTCACCAGCGCCTGGTGGGATCGGTTACCCGAACGGAGCGCGACGTCGTTCGGTCCGGACGGGAGCCCGACCGGGTACGGGAAACCGTTGGGGACAGCGATCCTGCTCGCGGCGTTACAGGGACTGTTCCTCGTGGCGGCTGTCGGCTCCGCCTTTGCTCGAGACCGTCGCAGAGGTCGCATCTCGTGTGCGGTCACCGCAGGGTTCGTCGCGGTTCTCGCGATGAGCTGGCTGCTCATCGTGGGATTGGCGTCTTCGACGTTGAGTCCTCCTGCTTGGTGGCTTCTCGCGGCGGCGCCCGCGTGGGCCGTTGTTCCGTTCTGGCTGCTCCCCCCGCGAGGGACTGAAAGTGGATCGCTGAGGCAGTGACCGGGGTCGAGGGGCAGGAGAAGGCGAGGGCGGTACCAACGCAACTTGTCAGCCGGACGACAGCCGCGCCTCCAGGCCGCCGCGGTGTCTCGCAGTGGTCAGCGCGCCGCCGGCACCGCCGCGCCGACGAGCTCCGCCCGCACGATGTCCGCCCCAGCGGACAGCGCACTGAGCTTCCCGAGCGCCGCCCCCCGCGCCAGCGGCGCCATCCCGCAGTTCGAGCTGGGAATGAGCTTGTCCGCATCCACGAACTCGAGCGCCCGCCGCAGCACCTCCGCGACCTCGTCCGGCGTCTCGACGACCTCGGTCGCGACGTCGATCGCCCCGAGCATGACCTTCTTCCCCCGGATGAGCTCGACGAGGTCGAGCGGCACGTGGGAGTGGATGCACTCGAGGGAGACGATGTCGATCGACGACTGCTGCAGCAGCGGGAACGACTGCTCGTACTGCCGCCACTCGGCCCCGAGCGTCTCCTTCCACTTGTTGTTCGCCTCGATGCCGTACCCGTAACAGATGTGCACGGCGGTCTCGGCGCGGAGCCCCTCGGTAGCGCGTTCGAGCGCGGCGACGCCCCAGTCCTGCACCTCGTCGTGGAAGACCGTGAAGGCGGGCTCGTCGAACTGGATGATGTCGACGCCGGCGGCCTCGAGCTCCCGAGCCTCCTGGTTGAGGATCGTGGCGAACTCCCACGCCAGCTTCTCGCGCGACTTGTAGTGCTGGTCGGAGAGCGTGTCGATCATGGTCATCGGGCCGGGCAGCGCCCACTTGATCGGCCGGTCGGTCTGCGCTCTGAGGAACGCAGCGTCCTCGACGAACACCGGGGCGGGGCGGCTCACGGCGCCGACGACCGTGGGCACGGCGGCGTCGTAGCGGTCGCGGATGCGGACGGTCTCCTTGCGCTGCTGGTCGATGCCGTCGAGGTGCTCGATGAACGTCGTGACGAAGTGCTGTCGGGTCTGCTCGCCGTCGCTGACGATGTCGATCCCGCGGTGCTCCTGCTCGTGCACGGCGGAGCGGAGCGCGTCCTGCTTACCCTCGGCGAGGGCGGCACCTTCGAGCAGCCAGGGGGACCAGAGTCGTTCGGGCTCGGCGAGCCAGGAGGGCTTCGGCAAGCTGCCGACGATCGAGGTGGGGAGGAGGGAACTCATGGAAGTGGCGGTCCAGACGGTCAGCGGGCGGGGACGGGTGCGGCAGCGAAACGGGACAGGAGCGCACCGTGCGGCCGGACGAGGTGCTCCTCGGTCCACCGGCCCTGGGTGATCCCGAGGCGGCTGCGCTCCTCGCGGTCGTAGGTGACCGGGGTGGGCGTGAAGTCGGTGTGGTCGAGGGTCGGGTGGTAGCTGCTGCCGGCCGGGGTGTTCGCTGCGTAGATCTCCGGGCGGTAGATCTTCTGGAACGTCTCCATGGTGGCGATCGTGCCGACGAGCTGGAGGTCGGTGTGGTCACCGGTCAGGTCGCCGCGCGTGTAGAACGCGAGCGGTGCCGACGCTCCGGCGGGTTGGAAGTACCGGACCCGCATGCCCATCCGACCGAAGTAGTCGTCGGTGAGCGAGGAGTGATCGTGCTCGTACTCGGCACCGAGGACCGGGTGGACGTACCCGTTCCGGCGGTAGGTCTGGCTCGTCGAGACGCTGATGCAGACGACCGGTTCGGCACCGAACTCCGAGCGGAACGCGGGGGACTCCAGGAACCGCTGGAAGAGCGCCCCGTGCAGCACGCCGAAGTCGGACGGCAGCCCCTGCGATGACGGCAGCAGCACCGAGAAGTCGTAGTCGCGCAGGTACGACGAGAAGTTGTTGCCGAGGATGCCGTGGTGGCGCTCGCCGGTGTGCTGGTCGACGATCGTGACGTCGAGCATCTCGAGCAGCGGGAACTCCGCGTCCGCTCCACCGTCGGTGAACTGCAGCGCGGCCGAGACGATGTCGAGCTCCAGGCGGTAGCGGTCACCGGCAGCCAAGAGGTCGTTCGCGCGACCGTCGATCATCTCTAGCGCAGCGCGGAGGTTCTCCTGACGGCGCTCGCCGCGCGCCAGGTTGGCGAAGTTCGTGGTCACCCGCGAGGTCTCCGCGGGGGAGTAGTCCTCGTCGAACCGGGTCCGGGTGATGCTGAAGGTGATCTCGCTCGCCATGATGCATCGATCATGGCGGGATCCCGCGGTCATCAGGTAATACCGAGACACTATGCGGCGGTATAGCCTCGGCCTATGGCCCGGGTCTCGAACGACATCACCCTGCAGCAACTCCGGTACTTCATCGAGGTCGCGACGGAGGGATCGATCAGCGCCGCGGCCGATCTGCTCTACGTGTCGCAGCCGACCATGTCCGCGGCCATGAAGGACCTCGAGACGCGGATCGGCCGCCCGCTCTTCACCCGCTCGGCACGCGGGGTCGTGCTCACCGTCGACGGCGTCGAGTTCCTCGGGTACGCCCGGCAGGTCGTCGAGCAGGTGTCCCTGCTCGAGCAGCGCTACGTGGGCGGGCAGCGCTCCCGCCGGCTGCTCGGGGTGTCCGCGCAGCACTACTCGTTCGCGGTCGAGGCCTTCGTCCGGATGGTCGAGGGGGCGGCTGCGGACGAGTACGAGTTCTCCCTGCGGGAGACCCGCACGTGGGACATCATCGAGGACGTCCGCACCCTGCGGAGCGAGGTCGGCATCCTGTACCGCAACGAATTCAACACGCAGGTCCTCGGGAAACTGCTGCGGGATGCCGGGGTTGTCTTCACGCCGCTCTTCGTCGCCCAACCGCACATCTTCGTCGCCCGGCGGAACCCGCTGGCCGGGCAGGCGCGTGCGACGCTCGAGGACCTCGCGGACCTGCCTCGTCTCACCTTCGACCAGGGCGCGAACAACTCCTTCTACCTGGCCGAGGAGATCCTGTCGACGATGTCGAGCAAGCGCGAGATCCGGGTCTCGGACCGGGCGACGATCTTCAACCTCATGATCGGCCTCGGCGGCTACACGATCTCCACGGGTCTGATCAGCGACGACCTCGACCCCGAGATCGTGGCCATCCCGCTCGACGTCGACGAGCGCATCGAGATCGGGTGGATCGGCCACGGCTCGGTGCCGCTCACCGTGCAGGCGCAGGCGTACCTGGACGAGCTGCGGTCGGTGGTCACGAGCTACGGGGTCGAGCCGCTGGGATAGGAAGCCGACCGCCCGCGGACGCGCGCCGACCGCCTGAGCGGTGACCAGCCAGGAGGCGCGACGTGCGTCCGGGGGCGGGTCGCGCCTCCAGGCCCTCACCGCCACCGCCGAGCCTCACGAGTTCGCGACCTCGATCATCGCGACGATGTGCGGGCTGCTCCACCGCAGCAGCGCATCGGACGGGGGCGCCTCGAGATCCTCGCCCCAGATCGCGACGGCGGCACCGGACATCGGGGTGGACAGGCGGGCGCCGGAGTCCCCGTCCCACGCGCGGAGGGACCAGTGCTCGCGGAGGTCGGCCACCGTGTACTCGCTGTCCGACTCGTCGAGGTCGGTCGGCACCTCATAGAGGTAGTACGAGTTGTAGTTGCGCAGCTCGATCCCCGCCGCCGACAAGTCGCTCGCCGACGCGCGGGTCTGCCGACGTTCGCGCCGCTCTGCCGGGTCCTCGGTGTCGCCGTCGAAGCTCCAGTACGTGACGTGGACGCGCGGGTCGAGGCGTGCGACGGCCTTCCGGTCGATGCCGTCGTTCCAGGCCCAGACCTCACGGTTGCCGACCGCGGCCGCCATCGCGTTCAGCCAAGCGACGCGTTCACCGGCGGTGACGTCCGCGCCCCATTCGTCTCCACCGATGTGCACGGTGCGGCTGGAGGGGAACGTCGTCGTCACCTCGCTGAGCAGCGCGGCAGCCAGCGCCGAGCTCCCGGGTGCCGACGGGTCGAGCTCGTCGTCTCCCGATCGGATCCGGTCCACCCATGCCTTCCCGTGTCGGGCCTCGAGCAGCTCGAAGGCGGCGGCCATGTGGCCGGGGGTGTCGACCTCGGGGACGACCGCGACGCCGCGCTTCGTCGCGTGGGCGGCGATCTGCCGTGCCTGGGCGGTGCTGAGGAACGGACGCCCGGTGACGCGGCTCGTCCAGACGCCGTCGTGCAGCGTGGCGTTCGCAGGGGTCTGGCCGAGGACGGCGCTCTCGATCCCCACGTTCTGGTCGTCGGTGAGGTGCAGGTGGAGGAAGCGTCCGCCGTGCGCGGCCAGGAGGTCGATGTACCGCTCGATGAGCGGTACCGGGTAGTACGCACGCGCGACGTCGAGCATGACGCCGGTGTCGGGACGGTCGCGCTTCGCGGCGGTGGTCCGAACGGTCGCGCCCGAGCGGCGGCAGTTCTCGGCGGAGTAGGGGCCGACGCAGGCGACGACCGCGTACGTGCCGGCCGACGCACGGGAAGGAGCACGGTGGCTGGTGCGGATCGTCCTGCTCGCACCCGCGCCGAGCTTCGGCACCGTGACGTGCCCGAGTTCGATCCTCGTGCGGCCCGCGGACAGGTACACCCACGCGTCGGAGGTCGAGGTGCGCTTCCGAGTGGCGTTCTCGACCGTCAGCACGGTCCGCACCGTGGTGTTCCCCGACGCGCTCGTGCTGCTCGCGGCGACCTTGGTGACCCGCACCTTCGGGGTGGTCGACGTGACGACGGCGTCGGCAGCGGGCTGCGGGCGCTCGGGTGGTCCGACGAGCGCGTCGACGCCGACGAAGGTCGCCGCTGCGGTCACGACCGCCAGGGCGATCACCACGGTCCGCCGCGCACGGCGCCGTCCTGACACCGCTCCGCGACCTCGCTCGTCACGTCCCACAGCGCTGCCCCCCTCACCCCGATCACCAGGCGGCACCCGGCCGCGATGGCCTCAGGGTAGCGGGACTCCGGCTGCGGCAGCCGATCCCGGCGTGGACTCCGTGCCCGCCGGCGGCGCGACCCGCGCCCTGCGCGCGACCGTTCGCTTCCGACGTTCACGCACGAGCACCGCGACGCCGACGCCGTCGAGCACCACGAGCAGCCCGAGTGCCGCGTGTGCGACCAGCCAGAGCAGCCCTTCGTGCGGGAGCAGCTGCGACGGATCGAACGCACCGGTCGCTTCCGAACGGTCGACGGCCCACTCGTCCGCCGTCGTGTACAGGGCGAAGAAGGTCAGCAACGCCACGTTGAACAGGACTGCGAGCACCCAGATGCCCGCCACGACGGTGCGGGGCAGGCGTGTGGGCGCGTCGGTTCGGGCCATGCCGTCACGGTAGGGGCAGCCGAGGTCGCCGTGGTCGTGAGGACGCCACGGGTGGATGAGCATCCGGTCAGCGGCGCTCGCCGAACTCGGTGAGGACGAGGTGCTGGTGTCCGTCGACGAGCTCGCGGCTCACGTCGAGGTGTCCGGCATGGGTGGCGGTCTCGGTGATGACGTGCGCCACGGTCTCGAGCAGGCTCCGGTTCGGTGCCCACGGGTACAGCGACAGCGCCCGTGCGGGCGGGAGCGCGTCGAGAGGCGTGGTCTCGATGACGTGGTCGGAGGACGCGGCCGCCGCCTCGTACTCGTCGATGACGTGGCGGGCACCGGGGCATGGCGTCGGGTGCCACACCTCGTCGTCCGTGGGCAGGTCGAGTTCCTCGCCGGACGCCACCCCGCGGAACCAGAACCGCTCGACGTCGAAGGTGAGGTGGCGGACCATCCCGAGCGGAGACCAGCCGGACGGCACGGTCGATCGGGTGAGCGCGGGCTCCGGGAGTCCGTCCAACGTGCTGAGGACGCGACGCCGCTGCTCGCGCAGCGTGGAGAGCAGGACCCGCTGCAGCTCGGTCATGGTCCCAGGATCCAGGGTGGTCGCGTGGATCGGCAAGGGCCCGGCACCAGGTCGTCGGTCTGGAGGCGCGGCGAGCGCCCGGCAGGAGGGTCGCGTCACTGCCGGGTACGGTCCGTTCCTGAACGATCCGTCATGTTCAGAACGCGGCGGTCGGCACGGGCCTGCTCTACGGTCGGGATCGGGGCTCGACGTCCCCGTCGACCCCGAGGAGCGCACCATGTCGTCCACGACCCCGCCGGGCTGGTACCCCGATCCGTCCGGTCAGCACGGCACCCGGTGGTGGGACGGCACGCAGTGGACGGTGCAGGTCGGCCCGCCGCCCTCGCAGATGCCCCGTCCGCGTCTCCCCGACGACGTGCCGACGGACACGGTGTTCATCTGGGTGCTCGCGCTGCTCCCGCTGATCTCCCTGCCGATCAGCTTCCTCTACCAGCCGCAGATGCGGTACGAGGTCGGTCCTGGAGGCTTCCGGACCGTTGACCCCAGCTCGATCTACACCGCCGGCTACTTCCTGCTGCAGGCCTTCTCCGTGCTCCTGTACGCCGCGAACGTCGTGCTCGCGTTCTTCGACCACCGGGTCCTCCGACGACGTGGCGTCGTCCGACCGTTCTCGTGGCCCTGGGCGTTCCTGTCACCGATCGTCTACGTGATCGGCCGGTACGTCGTCGTCCGCAAGGTCGCACCGGGACGGCCCATGTGGCCGCTGTGGATCAGCATCGCTGTCTCCGTCATCGGCATCGTCGTCGGGATCGGTCGGGCCGTGGCGGCGTTCCAACAGGTGCTGCCGTAGCCGCCTCCCGTCCGTCGGCGGTGACGTGTCGTCGCGGGCCCGGGCAGGCCAGTTAGCATTGCCCGACCCGGCGCTCGGTCGCGGGCGAGATCCCAACCACGGGAGGCAACGTGAACGGCCCAACGCGGAACACTGAGCGCCGACGCCGTCGAGGAGCTGTGCGGGTCGTCGCCGGCGTGGCCGTCGCGCTCGTGGCGATGGTCGTCTCCGGGTGTTCCACGGACACGACCCCGAAGGTCGCCGAGCCCCTCGCGACCTGGAACGCGGCCGTGGCAGACCGAGCCGACGAGCCCGCGAACTGGGTCGCCCTGGGGGACTCGATCACCGAGGGGCAGGGTGCCTCCGCCCGCTCGACCCGGTGGATGGACCTCGTGCTCGACGGACTCCGAACGGAGCACCCGACCGACGGGGTCACCGGTGGGGACGGGTACCTCCCGGCACAGTTCGCCGTGTACGGCCCGGACTCGACCTGGGGTGACTGGGCGACGGCGCGCACGGGGGAGAGCCAGTTCGACACGACCGCGCCCGACCTCGGCTACCGGTCCGTCGCCATGCAGGCGGGCGCCTCGCGGACGTACGCCTTCACGGGCACGGGGATCGACATCTGGTGGGCGCGCTACCCCGGCTCCGGCGACTTCACCTACAGCGTCGACGGGGCAGCGCCCACGACCGTCGCCACGACGGGGACCGCCAGCACCGGGACGGTCACCGAGGTGGACGGTCTGACGAGCGGGCAGCACACGGTGACCGTCACCGCCGTCACGCCGTTCTCCCTGCTGGGGTTCACGGTCTTCGACGGCGACCGGGACGCGGGGATCCATCTCTACGACTCCGCGCACTCCGGGTCGACGATCGCGACCTTCACCGAGGACCAGGAGGGCTTCCTGACGGCGATGCGTCGTGCTGCGCCGGACCTCATCACGATCACGTTGGGTGGCAACGACGCGTCGAAGCTCACCCCCGAGGAACTCGGTACGCAGTACGTGGCCTTCCTGAAGGCCCTCGCGGCGCTCCCCACGAAGCCCTCGCTGCTCGTGATCGGCGAGTTCACCCCGGCCTCGGGCATGACCGACGGCATGGCGGACCCGTGGTCGACGTACCTCGCCGAGATCGAACACGCTGCGGCGAAGGGTGGCGCTGCCTTCGTCGGCATGGCGGACACCTTCCCCGAGGCCGACTACTCCGGGACGGGGATCTACTCGACCGACGGCATCCACCCGAACGACTCGGGACAGCGGCGGATCGCGAAGCTCGTGCTCGCCACCCTCGCGGCGCACGAGGACGACTGACGGACGGGAGGCGCGGTGCCAGCAGGTACCGCGCCTCCCGTCCGTCAGTGAGCCCGACATTGTGTGCTGCCGGTGACGAGTGTCAGTGCGGACGCGCCGTCCTGCGCAACGCGACGGAACGTCGTCGACGCAGCGGTTGCCGCAGCTCGTTGCCGGATCACGCGGTCTCTCGTGTCCAGCTTTGCTACGGTTTCCGTGTTTGATGTTCTACACAACGGAGTGTGAAGTGAATCTTCGTCGTCGCGGCTTGACGGTCGCTGCAACCCTGAGTGCTGTCCTCTCTGGAATGACTCTTGCCGCCCCCGCCTCTGCGGAGCCTGCTTCTGCGGCAGACGGTTCGGCAGTCTCGGTCACGTACTTCGACGCCGGTGGCCGGGAGCTGCCCGTCCCGCGATCTGGAGTGTTGCCCAGAGCTGCTTCGACCGTTCGCGTGTGCGCACCGAAGCGCTGCGTGACGGTCAACACGTCGCGCTACTGCCCCAACAGCCAGTCGAAGTGTGGGTCGAAGTACACCCGCTTCAGCGGAGCGTACTGCTCACCGTCGGTGGGGTGCTTCACGCTCCGGGGCGTGAACTACTTCGCTGCTCGAGGGCCACTGCCGACACCCAAGCAGCAGCAGGCGATCGCGCAGTGCACGCTCAGCATCGGGGGATCGATCCTCTCGGCAAGTGCAGGCGGACCGATCGGGTTGACGATGTCCGGTGTCGGTATGACCGTGTGGGGGTGTGCATCCGTATGAGCAAGGCGACTGCTGCAAGCCCGATCGCCTTCGTCGTCCTCGGACTGGCGATTGCCACGGTCGGGCTCTGGGCCCTCGTGATCGAGCGAGTCGCCTTCGGTGTCGGCATGCTCGTCTTCGCCGTCGGGCTGGTGCTGACCGGCCTCTTCCGTTTCCGGATGCGTCGTCGACGCGGCTGAGCGGGACAGGAGGCGCGATGAGCTCTGGTGTCGCGCCTCCTGTCCTGAGCGCTGTCCCTGCACCCAGCCTCGATCAACGGGTCGTTCCCCGAGGTGCGATCGGGACGAGGTGATCTCCTCATCACGATCGCGCTGGGCAACGACGCGTCGAAGCTCGTGCTCGTCACTCCGGCGGCGCGCGAGGACGACTGACCAGCCCGCCCGGGGGTCACGGGTCTGCTTCAGCGCGGCAGTTCGGCGATGAACGTCGAGACGACGGACGCCGCGTCCGGGTGGTCCTGCGGTCGGTGTCCGTGACCGTGCAGCGTGACGCGGCGGGCCTCGGGAACCGCAGCCGCGATCGTCTCGTACTCCTCGTGCCACCCGCCGGTCACCACGAGGACCGGGACGCCCACGGCGGTCGGGGTGTCGAGTGACCACGGCCCGGGGAGCATGCGCTGGCGCTCGGCGGCGCGCACCGCATCCGGCGTGACCGGAGGGTCGGCCGGGCCCCCCCGTGAGGGCAGCGGCGAAGGCGGCACCGAACGCCACGGCGTCGAGGTCCGGTGCCGCATCGAGCACCGGCTGCACGCGGGCGATGTGGGCCTCGATCGCGGTGTGACCGCGGGCCAGGGCGTAGGCACCCGGTTCGAGCAGGACCAGGCCGGCGACGTGGTCCGGTCGTCGGGCAGCTGCCCGCATGGCGACGGGTCCGCCGAACGAGTGCGCGACCACGACGGCGCCCGGCGGGCAGGCGGCGACGAGGGCGGCCTCCCACGCGTCCTGGTCGAACGGGACGACGTCGTCGTCCCCGTAGCCGGGCATGACCGCGAACCGGGAGCCGGGCAGCTCGGCGGCCATCGGCCAGGCCCGTGCGGTCGATCGGTTCGACGCGTGCAGGAACACGATGGCGTGGTCGGTCGTCCGCTCATCCCCCATGGCGCCACGCTAGCGCTCCCGATCAGTGGACGTCAGCGCTCGACCGGCACCACGAGGGAAGCGACTCTTGACTACGTAGACAATCCCGTGGTTACCTGTCTCCCACACCCGGAACCCCGGGCGCGGAACTGCAGCGAAGGAGCTGGCACATGAGCGACACTGCCCCCGTCCGCCGCCTCCGCCCAGCCTCCATGACCGACGTCGCCGCGCTCGCCGGTGTCTCCCAGAAGACCGTTTCCCGCGTGGTGAACGACGAACCCCACGTCACCGAAGCCGTCCGCGCCAAGGTCGAGGCAGCGATCGCGGAACTCGGGTTCCGCCCGAACGCCGCCGCCCGTTCCCTCAAGTCCCAGCGCTCCCGCCGGGTCGGGCTCATCACGATCGGCACGAACCTGTACGGCCCGACGGCCATGCTCACCGGGGTCGAGCAGGCCTGCCGCACGAACGGCTACAGCCTCGCCGTGGTCCGCACGGTGGCCGCGACCGCCGAGGAGCTCCAGCCCGCGGTGGACTCGCTCATCGGCCAGGACGTCGAGGCGATCGTCTTCTCCGAGCCGGTCGAGAACCAGATGGACCAGCTCCACATCCCTCCGGGCGTGACCGTCCTGACGCTCGGCCCGCCCGACGTCGCCGACCGCGAGAACACCCTGGCCGTCGGACTCGACGAGACCGGAGCCGCGTTCGCCGCGACGGACCACCTGTTGGCCCTCGGTCACGAGACGGTGTGGCACATCGCCGGACCGGGGAACTGGACGTCGAGCCAGCGTCGCGAACGCGGGTGGCGTGCGGCACTGCAGGACGCCGGCGTCGCCGAGCACGAACCGGTCGAGGGGGACTGGTCGCCGCAGAGCGGCCACGACGCGATGCGCGCCCTGCTCGCCCGTCCCGACGTGACCGCCGTGTTCGTGGCGAACGACCAGATGGCGATCGGCGCGATGTCCGCCATCCAGCAGGCCGGGCTGTCCGTCCCGCACGACATCAGCATCGTCGGCTTCGACGACATGCCGATCGCCGCGTTCCTGCCCGTTCCCCTCACCACGATCCGCCAGGACTTCGACGAGGCCACCCGCCTCGCGATGCACCGCCTGTTCCGCACGCTCGACGGCCACCCGCCGGCCGAGCGTCACCGGATGCTCCCCGGTCAGCTGATCACGCGCGCCACCAGCGCGCCGCCATCTCCGGGACGGCGGCACCTCCGCCCCGCCGACTGATCACCCGACGGGAGGCGCGGCTCGCCGCCGCCCCGTGAGTGAGCGCTCACGCGCGCTCGCCTCCACACCCGCACCCACCTCGACGACGACGTCAGGAGACGACACGTGACCCCCGTACCAACCCGACCCGGCACGACCGCCGCAGCCGCGCCTCCCGAACGGAACGGAAGTCGGGCACCCAGTCGACGCGACCTGCTCCGCTGGGGTGCCGCCGCTGGCGGAGCCTTCGCCCTCAGCGGCCTGCTGGCCGCCTGCTCCCCGCAGTCCACCGCAGCCGTCCGCTCCGGACGTGCCGACCTGGCGTTCTGGACGCACGACCCCGGCTACGAGAAGTTCTTCACCCAGGCGCTGCCGGTCGCCGACCGGAAGTCCGACTTCCGCTTCGCACTCGACATCACGACGATCGCGGCTGCGGACATCCCGACGAAGCTCATCGCCCAGGCCGTCGCGGGGACGGGGACACCGGACGTCGCGGGGCTCGAGATCGGCGCCTTCTGCCGGATGCTCCGCGGCGACATCGCGAAGGAGCTGCTCGTCGACCTGTCGTCCTCGGTCGCGTCGCGGAACGACGACCTGATCGGCGCGCGGCTCACGCCGTTCTCGAAGGACGGGCACCTGTACGCGCTCGACTCGGACACTCCCTTGTGCGTGTACTACCACCGCGCCGACCAGTTCCAGGCCCTCGGCATCCCCGACGACCTGACGACGTGGGAGGAGTACATGGAGCTCGGGGCGAAGCTCAACAAGCGCAAGGGCGTCTCGCTGCACGCGGTCGCGGTCACCGACCCCGGCGGCACGCTGCAGAGCTACCAGATCCTGCTGCTCCAGCGCGGCGGCGACCTGTACGACGAGGACGGCGGCATCGCCATCCAGACCCCGGAGGCGGAACGGACCCTGCAGTTCCTCGTCGACGGCGTGCAGTCCGGGGCGATCGCCACGGTCGCCGACATGTACGGGCCGAGCCTGCAGTCCGGGCTGAAGGGCGGCACGATCCTGGGCGTCGACATGCCCTCCTGGTACGCCAGCTACGGCATCAAGCCGAACGTCCCCGAGCAGGAGGGGAAGTGGCGGGTCCGGAACCTGCCGCGGTTCGCCGGCGGCGGCAGCACGACGAGCGTCGGCGGTGGGACCGGGTTCGCGGTGCTCCGCGACAAGCCGCTGACGAAGGCGGGGATCGACCTCGTGCTCGCGGCGTACCTCGACCCGGACCAGCAGGTGAAGCGGTACCAGGACCTCGGGTACCTGCCGACGCTGCGTTCGGTCTACGACGACCCGCGCCTCGCCGCGATGAGCGACCCGTACTTCGGCGGTCAGCAGCTGTTCGGCGTGTACAAGTCCGTCGTCGACGACGTCCCGTCGCAGCACCAGAGCGCCGACGCAGCGATCCTGCAGACCGTCCTGAGCGGCTACGTCATCAAGGCCTACAAGGGCCAGATCACCCCGAAGCAGGCGCTCGACGCCGCTGCGGCCGACTTCCGCGGCCAGACCCGCGCCTGAGGAGGACTCCCGTTGTCCACATCCACCGCCACCGGCATCCCGGTGTCCGCCACGACGGCCGATCCGCCAGCACGGCGACGACGACTCAACACGAACGGCGGCAGCGCACCGTACCTGTTCATCGCGCCGTTCTACGTGCTCTACGGCCTCTTCATGATCGTCCCGGTGCTCGCCGCCGTGTACCTGTCGCTCACCGAGTGGGTCGGTCTCGGCACCCCGAACTGGATCGGGCTGTCGAACTACGCGAACCTGTTCCGCGACACGAGCTTCGGCACCGCCCTGGTGAACTCGCTGATCTACACGCTCATCGCCGTGTTCGTCATCGTGCCGGTCTCCCTGCTCGTCGCGCAGGCGCTCAACGCCAAGGGGCTGCGCGCCCGCGACCTGTTCCGCGTGACGTTCTTCATCCCGATGGTGCTGTCGCCGATCGTCATCGCGCTCATCTACAGCCTGGTGTTCGACACGAACTACGGGCTGCTGAACGCCTCGCTCAAGGCGCTGTTCGGGCTGCCGAACACCGACTGGCTCGGGGACCCGACGCTCGCGAAGGTCGCGATCGGGTTCGTGCTCCTCTGGCGCACGGTCGGGTACCTCACGATCTTCTTCCTCGCGGCGCTCCAGAACGTGTCGCCGGAGCAGTACGAGGCCGCGTCGCTCGACGGGGCGGGCGCGTTCCGGAAGTTCACGAACGTGACCCTGCCGGAGATCCGCCCGGTCACGAGCTTCGTCGTCGTCACGTCGTTCATCAGCGCCGCGCAGCTCTTCGACGAGCCGTACCTGCTGACGAAGGGCGGCCCGGGCGAGGCCACCCTGTCCGTCGCCATGTTCATCTACCGCGCCGCGTTCGAGCGACAGCAGTTCGGGTACGCGGCCGCTGCCGGTGTCGTCCTGTTCGTCATCGTCTTCGGTGTCAGTCAGATCCTCAACCGCGCACTCGCCATCGGGAGGGACGCATGACCGCCACCACCGACCGCCCCACGACCCGGGCCGTCACGACCGCCGGCCGCCGCGCACCACGGTCCGGACCCCCGCGCACCCGCGGGTGGGTCGCCCGCCGCGGACTCCTCTACGCCACCCTCATCGCCCTGCTGCTCGTGTTCGTGTTCCCGCTGCTCTGGGCCCTGTCGGGCTCGTTCAAGCGGCGCGGTGACATCTTCGCGACGCCGCCGTCGCTCATCCCGAACCCGGCGACCACCGAGAACTACACGAACCTGCTGTCGACCCAGCCGTTCTGGGCCTGGTTCGGCATCAGCGTCGGGACCGCCCTCATCGCCACGGTCGTGTCCGTCTTCGTCTGTGCGATGGCCGGGTACGGCTTCGCCAAGTTCCGGTTCCGGGGCAAGCGCGTGCTGTTCGCGGTGATGTTCTCGTCGCTGTCGGTGCCGTTCGCGGTGATCCTCGTGCCGCTCTTCATCCTGGTGGTGAAGTCCGGGCTCACGAACCCGTGGTTCTCGCTCGTCGTGCCGTGGGTCGCACCCGCGTTCGGCATCTTCATGATGCAGCAGTTCATCGTGCAGGCGATCCCGGACGAGATCATCGAGGCCGCCCGCATCGACGGCAACTCGGAGTTCGGCACGTTCAGACGCGTGGTGCTCCCGTTGCTCCGGCCGTCCCTCGGCGCACTCGCCGTGTGGAGCTTCCTGCAGAGCTACAACTCGTTCCAGTGGCCCCTGGTCCTGTTGTCCGACTCGAACCAGTACACCCTGCCGCTCGGCCTCAACGCGATCTTCGCCTCGGAGAACCGCTCGTACGACCTCGTCCTCGCCGGCGCCGTGCTCGCGAGCGTCCCGACCATCCTCGTGTTCCTGCTCCTCCGGAAGCAGCTGCTCGACGGTCTGACGGCCGGCGCTGTGAAGGGCTGAGGCATGACCCACGACCACGCACCCTCGAACGGAGCACCCCGCACCATGCAGCACGACCGCGTCCTCTTCGGCGCCGCCTACTACCACGAGTACCAGCCGACCCCGCGGCTCGACGAGGACATGCGCCTCATGCAGGAGGCCGGGTTCTCGGTCATCCGCGTCGGCGAGTCCGTCTGGAGCACCTGGGAGCCGGAGAACGGCCGCTTCGACCTCGAGTGGCTCGCGCCGGTGCTCGACGCGGCCCACGAGCACGGCATCCGGGTGATCCTCGGGACGCCGACCTACGCCGTGCCGATGTGGCTCGCGCGGATCGTGCCGGAGATCAACGTCCGCCGACGCACCGGCGGCGAGGCCATGGGCTGGGGCGCCCGCCAGGAGATCGACTACGCCCACCCCGCGTTCCTGTTCCACGCCGAGCGGGTCATCCGGAAGATCGTGGCCCGGTACGCCGACCACCCCGCCGTGATCGGGTACCAGGTCGACAACGAGCCGGGCAACGAGCTCATCGCGAACCCCGAGGTGTTCCAGCGGTTCGTCGACCACCTGCGCCACACCTACGGGAGCGTCGAGCGGCTCAACGAGGAGTGGGGGCTGACCTACTGGTCCCACCGGCTCTCGACCTGGGCGGACCTGTGGACCCCGGACGGCAACGCGCAGCCGCAGTACGACCTCGCGTGGCGGCGGTTCCAGGCCTCGATCACGACGGACTTCATCGCGTGGCAGGCGTCCGTCGTGCGGGAGTACTCCCGCGAGGACCAGTTCGTCACGACGTGCATCGCCTACGAGCGGCCCACCGTCGAGGACGACGTGCTCACCCGTGCCCTCGACGTCACCGCCGGCAACCCCTACTACCGGATGCAGGACGCGCTCGAGCTGCCGAACACCGAGGAGCCGGCGCAGTTCTGGACCTCGTCCGGCGCGTGGTCGATCGTCGCGTCCGGAGACCGGATGTACGGGTCGAAGCAGGCGCCGTTCCTCGTCACCGAGACGAACGCGCAGGCGATCGGGTTCTCGTGGATGAACGAACCGGCGTACGAGGGGCAGTGGCGCCAGGCCGCGTGGGCACTCGTGTCCCGCGGTGCCGCGATGATCGAGTACTGGCACTGGCACACGCTGCACTACGGGGTCGAGACGTACTGGGGCGGGGTGCTCCCGCACTCGCAGCAGCCCGGCCGGACCTACGCGGAGATCGCCCGGATCGGCGCAGAGTTCGCCCATGCGGGTGACCGGGTCGCCGGGCTCCGCCCGCACGCCGACGTCGCCCTGCTGTTCTCGAACGAGTCCAAGTGGGCGTTGAACGAGCACCCGGCCCTCGGGGACGGCACGGAGCCCGACCGCCGCTCGTGGCAGACGGTCCACGACGCCTTCGCCCGCGGCGTGTTCGACGCCGGACTCCAGGCGAACACGGTGCACCCGTCGCAGGTGTTCGACCGCGACCCGGCGTCCGTCGTCGCGGAGCGCCCGGTCCTCGTCGCGGCCGCGTTCACGATCGCCACCGACACGCAGCTGCAGTGGCTCGCCGCCTACGCCGAGGCCGGCGGGCACCTGGTCGTGGGGATCCGCACCGGGTACGAGGACGAGGAAGCGCGGGCCAGGCTGGAGCGCAAACCCGCCTTCCTCGACGTCGCGGCCGGTGTCCACTACGACGAGTTCAGCAACCTCGGCCGCCGGGTGCCGATCACCTCCGGGGCGGCTGCTGCGGAGCACGGGTTCTCCGTGCCGGCCGGAGCCGCGGCGACCCGGTGGGCGGACGGTCTGCTCGTCGACGACGCCGATGTGCTCGTCGAGTACGACCACCCGCACTTCGGGCGGTTCGCCGCGGTGACCACGCGGGTGCACGGTGCCGGTCGCGTGACCTACGTCGGGACCGTCCCGGACCCGGCGCTCGCGGCTGCGATCGCCGACTGGGCGGTCTCGCGGGAGAACGGAGCTCCGGGCTGGCGTCCCCAGACCGACACGCAGTCGGTGCAGAGCTCGGTCAACGGCCGCGGGGAGACCGTGCACGTCGTGCACAACTGGTCGTGGGCGCCGAGCGCCTTCCAGGTGCCGGTCGCGGCGGAGGACGTCCTCGACGGCACGGCGATCGCCGCCGGTGCCGAGCTGTCGCTCGGCCCGTGGGACGTGCGGGTGCTGGCCGTCCGGTAGGCGACCACTGCGGGACGGGAGGCGCGGTGCCGGTCCGCACCGCGCCTCCCGTCCGCCCTGTACGACCGGCCTCAGTCCACACCCCACCGCGGATCGAGGCGGTAGTCCTCGATCCGTCGGTCGAGCGCGGCCCGGACCTGGCCGGGGGCGTCCTCGCCCACGAGGGCGCGGAAGCGGCGGTCGTCGGGATCGGCGACGTGCGCCAGGACCGCCGCGGCGACGCTCTCGGGGGCACTGCCACCCCCGGTGCCGGTGGACGGCCACGGCACTTCGGGCGTCCCGAAGAGGTCCGTCCGCAGGTCGTCGTAGACGGCATCGGGGGCCGCGAATCGCATGCTGCCGGTGGCCCATCCGGTGTCGATCGCCCCTGGTTCGACGATCGACGTGCGGATGCCGAACGTGGCGACTTCGGCGCTCATCGCCTCGGTCCACCCCTCGAGCCCCCACTTCGCCGCGTTGTAGAGGCCGAGGGTCGGCATGCTCCCGACGGCGCCGACCGTCGACACCTGCACGATGTGCCCCGCAGCCTGACGGCGCATCACGGGGATGACCGCCTGCGAGAGCCAGAGTGGCCCGAGGAGGTCGGTGTCGATGATGTGCCGCACCTCGGCCTCCCCGACTTCCTCGACGGCACCGATCAGACCGTGGCCGGCGTTGTTGACCAGGACGTCGACGCGCCCGAACTCCGCGACCGCAGCGTCCACGGTCGCTCTGGCTGCCGACCGGTCCCGAACGTCGAGCACCAGGGTGTGCAGGTGCGCGTGTTCGGGCAGCGTGTGCTCGCCACGGACGGTCGCGACGACGCTGTGGCCCTCCGCGAGCGCTGCGAGCGTGAGCGCGCGGCCGAGACCGCGGGCGGCTCCGGTGATCAACCAGACCTGGCGATGACTCATGCGCCCGACCCTACTCCGAACGAGACGCACCGTCTCATTCCGAGTAGGATCGGGCACATGGCAAGTCGACGCACCCGAGCACGGGTGCACGAAGCGGTGCTCGGCCTCGTCGCCGAGGTCGGGTTCGCGAAGCTCACCATGGAGGGCATCGCCGCGCGCGCAGGCGTGGGGAAGCAGACGCTCTACCGGACCTGGCCATCGACGGCGGCGATCGTGTTCGACGCCCTCCTCGCGCGGAGCGAGACGGTCGACGGTGTGGTCGTCGTGTCCGACAGCGGGGACCTTCGGTCCGATCTGCTCGTCCTCGTGCAGGAGACGATCCGCGAGCTGACCTCGCCGACCAGCGAACCGCTGTTCCGGGCGGTCACGGCAGCGATCCAGTCCGACGTCGAACTCGCTCGCGAGTACCGCGAACGGCTGCTCGAGCCGCAGGTCTCGGCCGTCGCGCTGCGCCTCGAGCGCGGCGGCGTCACGGATCCGGCGGGAGCAGCAGAGCTCCTCCTCGGTCCGGTCCTCCATCGCTGGCTGCTCCGGAACGGCGCGTTCACGGACGGGTGGACGATTCGGCACGTCGACCGCGTGCTCCTCGGCGTGCAGCAGGGCCACCCCGAGGGTGCGGGCCGCTCAGGGAGGGGCCCGCACGACGCTCGCTGATCGCGGTATCGACATCGAGCACACGGACGGGAGGCGCGGTGCCCGCCGACATCGCGCCTCCCGTCCGCCGTCAGGTCGCCGTCGAGCCGCCGGCTCCCGTCGTCGTCTCGGGCAGCCCGCTGGCCCAGTGCCGGATCTCGTCCTCGTCGAGTTCGGAGATGCCGTGGTGGACCGGGAGGGTGACCAGGTCGACGACTGCTCCCACGGCACGCAGCCGCTCCGCCGTCAGGAGCCCGTCGCCGGGTGCACGGCGTTCGTCGTAGCGGGCATCGAGCACCAGCACCGGGGAGGCGGACCCGCGGCCCACCGGTCCGGAGCGGAAGGGCGGCTGCGGCCGGATGAGGACGCCCGCTGTGAAGCGGTCCGGACGCAGCTCGAGGAGCGCCGCCGCCGCGATCGCGCCGTTCGAGAATCCGAGCACGATGCGACGAGCGGTCGGCGCGAGCGCTGCTTGCCCGTGGTCGACGGCGTCGATGAGCAGGGGGGTGCGTTCGCGGAGGTCGTCCTCGTCGAGTGACCGGTCAGGGCGGCGGCGGAAGTGCGCGTAGCCCTCCGCGGTCCGCTCCGTGCCGCGGATCGCGATCTTCTGGGCGTCCGGCGCGAGTCGGTCGGCGAGGGGGAGGAGGTCGGTCTCGTGACCATCGGAACCGTGGAGCAGCACCCACGTCGTGTCGCTCGGCTGCGGAGTCGTGGGGACCGAGAGCACGAGCTCCGTGCCGAGCGGCGATCGCAGCGAGCGTGTCGACGAGTGCACGGGTCGATCATGCTCTGCCGCGGACCTCCGCTGCCAGGTCAGACGATCGTGCTGCCCCCGTCGACGAGGAGCTCGCTGCCCGTCATCCCGGAGCTCTGGTCGGACGCGAGGAAGAGCACCGTAGAGGCGACCTCCTCGGGGCGCAGGAGTCGACCGAAGGGGAGCCCGCTCGCCACCTCGTGCAACCACGCGGCCGAGTCGCCGGCGGCGAGTCCCACGAAACCGGGCGTCTCCGTCGGACCCGGGACGACGGTGTTGATGCGGATGCCCCGCGGTGCGAGTTCCACGGCCCAGGCGCGGGTCAGCGCCGTGACCGCTGCCTTGGAGGCTCCGTACAGTCCAAGCATCGGCTCGGTGCCCGCAGCCGACGTCGAACCGGTGACGACGATCGTCGACCCCTCGTGCAGGAACGGGAGCGCGCCCTGCACGGTGAGGAGTGTTCCCCGGACGTTCGTGCCGAAGGTCGTCTCGAAGTCGTCGGTGGTGACGGACTCGAGGGCTCCGAACTCGCCGACGCCCGCGTTCGCGTGCACGACGTCGAGCCCCGTCCGACGCTCGGCGACCGTGCGGAACACCGCCGCGATCTCGTCCGGACGCGTGGTGTCGGCGCGGACCGTGGTGACGGCGTCGCCGAGCTCCTCCCGTATGGCATCCAGTGCTTCTTGACGCCGACCCGTGACGACGACGTGCGCGCCCTCGTCGACGAACCGGCGGACGACCGCGAGTCCGATCCCTGACGTGCCGCCCGAGACGAGTGCGGTCTTGTCCTGCAGTGTTCCTGTCACGAAGTCCTCCGATGTGAGTTGTTGACTGATTGATCCAGAACGGTACGGCATAATGGACGAATCAGTCAACAACGCGACCACAGGAGTCTCCGTGCCACGACCACGCAAGTTCGACGAGGCCGATGTGATCGAGCGTGCGCGGCGTACGTTCGCCGAGACGGGGTTCGCGGGCACGTCGCTCGACGACCTGCTCGCGGCCACCGGGCTCGGGCGTCAGAGTCTCTACAACGCGTTCGGCGGCAAGAAGGAACTCTTCATGCGGGCGTTCCTCAGTGACACGAACGGGGCCGTCGACGCGGTGAAGGCCGTGCTGCAGGGCACTGAGCACCCGATCGCCCGCATCCGCACGCAGCTCGTGTCGTCGGCGGTCGAACATGGTGCCGCGCAGACCCCGCCGTCGCTGCTCGTGCGCGCGTCGGTGGAGCTCGCTGCTCGCGACGCGGAGGTCGCTGCGACCGTCACGAAGGCCTTCGACGCGATCCGTGCCGATTACGCTGCGTGCATCGTCGATGCGCAGGTCGCCGGCGAGATCGAGGCGGGGGCGGATGCCGAGGCACTCGCGACGTACTTCTGCGCCGTCATCGAGGGCATGGGTGTCATCGGACGGGCAGGGGTCTCACGAGCCGAGCTCCTGCGGGTCGGTTTGACCAGTCTCGCCGTGATCCCGATCACGCCGCTCGGTGACGAACACCTCAACGCTGAGGGTGGCGCTTGGCGCTGACGCCTCGGTCGCTCAGGTGTCCCCGGTCTCGGCGAGCAGGGCCGCGAGCCACGGTTCGACGACGTCCGCGACCCGATCTGGCGCACTCGGGGCGTCGGTGCCGAGGCCCGGCAGCCCGATGAAGTGCCGCGCGATCGTCAGTCCGAGGATGCTCGACACGACGACGGTCGCCCGGAGCTCGGCGTCCTCGGCGTCGCTCGCCTGCGCGAGCGCCTCGACCCGCTCCTGCAGGTACGTGCGCATGAGCCCCGCCGCCTCTTCGGACGTGAACATCGAGCGGATCAGCGCGCGGGTCGCCGGTGGGAGTTCCCGGAGCCGCGCGTCGAGGACTGTCCGCAGGTGGTCGTCGACGTCGTCCGCGGTCACCGAGGCGACGGGCTGCACCGCGAGCGTGAACAGTCGGTCCTTCGATCCGTAGTGCTGCAGGACGAGCGAGGGGTCGACGCCGGCGCGCTGTGCGATGCCGCGGATCGTCGCACGGGTGCCGTGTGCACCGAACTCGGCCTGCGCGGCCTCGAGGATCCGGGCAGCAGTGGCTGCTCGGCGGTCCTTCCGGGAGAGCGACTCGGGCACGCGTTCACTCTACAGACGATGAGCGGAGGTGCTACGGTTCACTCAACGTGCGATGAGCGAAAGGGCGACGTCATGGCGGATCTGCTGACCGGGATCGAGGAGCACTGGGTGCACGATGGCATCGATCGTGTGCAGGGGGCGTTGCCGGCTGACCGGCGCGACGACAGCCTCGTCCTCAACGACCACGGCGATGCCGCTCGACGCCTCTATGACATCGGGAGCGACCGCCTCGCTGCGATGGACGCGCAGGGTGTCGACATGCAGGTCCTGTCCCTCGCACCTCCCGGCACACAGGGGCTCGACGCCGCCGACGCGATCGCGCTCAGCCGCGATGCGAACGACGAGGTCGCTGCCGCCGTCGACGCCCACCCCGACCGGTTCCGGGCGTTCGCGACCCTGCCGCTCGCCGACCCGCACGCCGCCGCCCTCGAGCTGGAGCACGCCGCAGCGCTCGGTCTCGTCGGCGTCATGCTGCACGGCCGGACCGGCGACGTCCTGATCGACGACCCGCGCTTCGAGGAGCTGTGGACCGTCGCGGAGCAGCTCCGGCAGCCGGTGTTCATACACCCGCAGATCCCGCCGCGGGCCGTCCGGGACGCCTCGTACACGGGGCTCGGCGACCTGCCGGACCTCGCGTTGGCGACCTTCTCGTGGGGCTGGCACCTCGAGGCGGGGACGGCCGCGCTCCGGCTCATGGCGCGTGGCGTGCTGGACCGGCACCCGGCGCTGCAGCTCGTGCTGGGGCACTGGGGCGAGCTCCTGTTGTTCTGGCACGACCGCGCCGACGGACTGGCACGTGCGGCCGGTCTGGAACGGTCGATCACGGAGTACCTGCGCGAGAACGTCTGGATCACGGCCTCCGGCATGCTCGATCCGGCGATGCTGGGGCACGCTCTGAGCATCACGACGCCCGACCGGCTCCTGTTCTCGACCGACCACCCGTTCCAGCAGCCCACCCGCGAGGACATCGCGGGCTTCCTCGACGCCTTCCCGGACGACGACGCGCGTGCAGCGTTCGCCTCGGGGAACGCCCGCCGGCTGTTCGGGATCCCCGGCTGAGCCCGTACCGCCGCTACGCTGCCGAGATGGCGGGGGACTTCTCGACACGGACCACGACGGAGCGCGACTGGGAGCAGGTGCGTGCCCTCCGCATCGAGAACGCGACGGACAACCCGATCTCCTACGGCGCGACACTCGAGTTCACGCTCGCGATGACCGAGCAGGACTGGCGGCTCCGAGCGAGACGTGGTGAGGCGACCGAGACGACGAGCGTGGTGGCGGTCGACCCGACGGGCCGCTGGATCGGGATGATGAGCGGGCAGGTCGGCGACGCGTACGGTCCGGAGCCGGTGCTCACAGGCGTGTACGTGACGCCGTCGTCCCGCGGCCGGGCGAACGGCGTCGCGGATGCCCTGCTCGACCACGTGCTCGAGTGGGCGTCAGGGCACGGCGACCGGCTCCGCCTCGAGGTGTACGACCAGGCGGTGCCGGCGGTCCGCTTCTACGGGCGTCGCGGGTTCCGCGCGAGCGGTCGCTCGCGCGACTTCCGGTTGCTCGGACAGGGGACGGATGCTCCGTCGCTGCGCCTGGTCGAGCTGGTGCGGACCGTCACGTGACCAGCTGACGGACGGGAGGCGCGGTGCGGGTCGGCCCCGCGCCTCCCGTTCCTCACTGCAGTCCGTGCGCCACGGTCCGGCCCGCGGTCAGTGCGCGGCCGCTGCCGCGATCGCCTCGCTCACCGTCGAACCCGGGTGCTGCTTGCGCCAACGCCGGACTTCCGCCGGGTCAGGTGTGCTCCCCGGTGGCACGGCAGTCGAGCCGATCACAGGTGGGGAGAAGGCCGCGTAGGTGAGTGTCCCCAGTGCTGCCATGCAGGCGTACACGAGATCGAGTGCGTACCAGGCGCCAGCGGTGGCAACGAGGCCGCCGCAGATGATCAGCGCCGGGCCCCAGCGTGTCATCGGAAGCACCCCCGCTTGACGGCGGCGACGCCGAGCAACTCGGCCCCGAGCGCTGCGGCGGCCCCACCGAGTGCGCGGATCTTCTCCCAGCTGAAGGACGCACCCCACATGATGCGGACCGCTTTGGTGACACCGCCGAGCGAGCTGATCAGGCGCTTGATCTTGAGGATCTTCGCGACGGGGAACGCAGTGGATGCGATCAGGAGCGCGATCGCACCAGTGCACTCCAGGATGCTTGCGCGCGCTGAACGCAGGATCTGCGGGTTCGACGCGATCCAGGCGTCGTACGCCACCTGGCCCTCGACGAGAACGCTCTCGGGCACTCGATCGATCAGCTCGAGGCCGCCGACCATGTCGGCGGCCTGGAACTCGAGCTCCATCGCGACCGTCATCGTGTCGACCGCGACAGGCCCCTCCGTCGCGAACGCCGACGGCGCTACCAGCAATGACGCGCAGAGTCCGGCAGCGAGCACGACGGCGACACCGATCTTCGACGGTGACAAGGTGGATGACTGCATGTGTGTTCCCTCCGATCCGGCACCCCTTACCGGCGGCTCCACCCTGTGGCTAGTACGTGAAATACGCAAGTTTCAGAGTTTCACCCTTGTACATGCACCGTTCAAGGGCGCGGGTCAGTAGTCGGGGTCCTGCCGGTCCTGGTCCTGCCAGGGGAGCATCCGGCCAGCAACGAGCGCGAGCACACCGCCGAAGACGTACACCAGGGCCACGGCCCACCAGGGGTTGCGCCGTGAACGTGGCTGCAGCGGATCCATTCGGCCGACCTACGAGGCGGTCCGTCAGACTGCGGCGAGCTCTCGCGTCAGCGCCGCCACGAACGCGTCGATGTCCTGCTCCGACGTGTCGAAGGAGCACATCCACCGCACCTCGTTCCGGCTGGCGTCCCAGTCGTAGAACCGGAAGTGCTCACGGAGCCGATCGGCCACCCCGGCCGGCAGCGTCGCGAACACCCCGTTGGCCTGGGTCTCCTGGCTGAACGCGACGCCGCGGATGGTGCCGTCGGCGATCCCGGCCTCGAGTGCGGCGCGGAGTCGCTGGGCCATGGCGTTGGCGTGCCCGGCCGACCGCACGTAGAGGTCGTCGGTCAGCAGGGCGATGAGCTGCGCCGAGACGAAGCGCATCTTCGACGAGAGCTGCATGTTGAGCTTCCGGAGGTAGTGCAGGCCCTCCGAGGCGTCGGGGTTCAGGACGACGATCGCCTCGCCGTAGAGCATGCCGTTCTTCGTCCCGCCGAAGCTCAGCACGTCGACCCCGGCGTCGGTGGTGAAGTCGCGCAGGGGGACCCCGAGGGTCGCCGCGGCGTTGGAGATGCGGGCGCCGTCCATGTGGAGCGTCATGCCGAGCGGGTGGATGTGGTCGGCGATCGCGCGGACCTCGTCCACCGTGTAGGCGGTGCCGAGCTCGGTCGTCTGGGTGATCGAGACGACGAGCGGTTGGGCGCGGTGCTCGTCGCCCCAGCCCCAGGCCTCCTTGTCGATGAGTTCCGGGGTGAGCTTGCCGTCCGGCGTCTCGACGGGCAGCAGCTTGATGCCGCCGACGCGCTCCGGGGCACCGGCCTCGTCCGTGTGGATGTGCGCGGTCGCGGTGCACACGACGGCGCCCCAGCGGGGGAGCATCGACTGCAGCCCGACGACGTTCGCGCCGGTGCCGTTGAACACCGGGAACGCCTGTGCCTGTGACCCGAAGTGCTCCGCGATGACCTCGGCCAGCCGTGCCGTGTAGACGTCCTCGCCGTAGGCGATCTGGTGGCCGTCGTTGGCGGCGGTGATCGCGTCGAGGATCTCGGGGTGGATGCCGGCGTAGTTGTCCGAGGCGAAGCCCCGCAGGTCCAGGTCGTGGAGTCGAAGGGTCACGGGTTCATCCTAGGGAGGGGTGCGAGCGGGACGCGGGCGCCGTTCACCTCGGCGGGTGGCGTGGCCCAGAGCCGGACGATCTCGCCGCCGAGGCGGTTCTCGGGGCCGGCGAGGGCGCCGACGACGAACACGGTCGCGGCGGCGGTCTCCGGCGCGTCGGTGCTGAACCCCTGGGCGACGGCACGGACCCAGGTGTCCGACGCGGCCTTGGCCGCGGCGTAGTTCGCGGCGCCGGCGGTCGGGGAGTCGACAGCGGTGGACGAGACGAAGGCCAGGCGTCCGGCGGGTGAGGCGACGAGGTCGGCGACGAACTCGCGGGTGGTGTTCCGGAGCGTCCGGAAGGCCCGGTCGAAGAAGTCCCAGTCCTCGTCCGACTGTGCGGCGATGCTCCCGCCGCCGCGCCATCCGCCGACGAGGTGGACGAGCCCGTCGACCGGCCCGAGGTCGGCGTGGACACGTGACGCCAGCGCGGTGACGTCCGCACGCGACGAGAGGTCGCACGTGTGGGTGGTGACGCCCGGGACGGCGGTGCGGAGCGCCTCCAGGGCCGCCGCCCTCGTGCCGACCGCGACGACCGTCGCGCCGGCGGCGATCGTTGCCCGCGCGACCGCCTCGCCGCTGGCGCTGGTCGCACCGGCGATCAGCACCACGCGACCGTCGAGTGGCCGGTCGCTCACGCGGCGGCCTCCGTCGCACCGGTGATGCCCGCGGTCGAGGCGATGACCGGCGCCATCTTCTTGTTGAGCGCCTCGTAGAACATCGACAGCGGGAACTCGTCGTCCATCACGGCGTCGGTGTAGCCCTTCGCAGGTCCGGCGAGGGTCTCGGTCGGGAGCCCGCGGGCCCAGGCCGAGGCCGGGTGCGGCGTGAGCGTCCGCGTGAGCATCTCGTACGCGGCGAGCCAGTGCGCCGCCTTCGGGCGGTCGATCGAGCGGCGGTACAGCTCGTTGATCTCGTCGCTGAGGGCGATGATGACGTCCGGGACGGCATCCCAGTCGATGGTGAGCTGCGTGTCCGTCCAGTGCAGGACGTCGTGCTGGTGCATCCACGCGAACAGCAGCTGGCCGCCGAGCCCGTCGTAGTTCCGGACGCGGCTGCCGGTGATCGCGAAGCGGAAGACGCGGTCGAACACGACGGCGTACTGCACGAGTCGGGCGTGGTCGCGGATGGCGCGCTGCGCGTCCTGGAGGCTCGCATCCGGCAGCGCCGACAGGGTGCGTTCCAGACGCACGGACTCGCGGAACGCGGTCAGGTCGCAGCGCAGCTCCTCGAGCGAGTACAGGAAGAACGGCATCCGCTGCTTGATCATGAACGGATCGAACGGCAGGTCGCCGCGCATGTGCGAACGGTCGTGGATGATGTCCCACATCACGAAGACCCGCTCGGTCAGCTCCTGGTCGTCGAGCATGGCGCGGGCGTCGTCGGGCAGGTCGAGCTTCGTGATCTCCGCCGCCGCACGGACCACCCGGCGGTAGCGGGCGGCCTCGCGGTCCTGGAAGATCGCGCCCCACGTGAAGGTCGGCAGTTCGCGCATCGCGACGGTCTCCGGGAAGAGCACGGCCGAGTTGGTGTCGTACCCGGGCGTGAAGTCGACGAACCGCAGCGCGACGAAGAGCGCGTTGGAGTAGTCGCCGGCCTCGAGCTCGGCGATGAACTCGGGCCAGATCACCTCGACGAGGACGGCCTCGACGAACCGCGACGAGCTGCCGTTCTGCGTCACCATCGGGAACACGACGAGGTGGCCGAGCCCGTCGACGCGGTGCTGCTGCGGCTGGAACGCGTTCAGGGAGTCCAGGAAGTCGGGGACGCCGAACCCCTCGTCGCGCCACCGGTCGAAGTCGTGCTGCACGGCCTCGAGGAAGGCCGCGTCGTGCGGGAAGTGCGGTGCCAGCTCGGCGATGGCAGTCACGATCGTCGCGACGTGGGCAGCCGCAGACCCGTGGTCGGCCGGATCGGGGACGGAGCCGTCCTGCACCTGGACGGACTGCAGCGCGGTGACGGCGTCCTTCAGGCGGAGCCACGCCGGGTGGGTGGCGAGCTCGCGGACGGACGGGCGGTCCTCGACGACCTCGGGTTCTCCGACGATGGCGTCCTTCGAGAACTCCTGGACGAACTGCGACATGTCGTACCTCCCGTCGTTGGGCAGAGCGCGAGTGTGCTGGTACGTCGAGCCTAGGGAAGTTCGGGGGACGCAAAGTTGCCCATCCGCGGCGGAATCGTGCGCGTCCGGCTGCGTCGCGCTCCGAACCGCTCGCAGCGCGCAAGGTTCCTCCGACAGCGGGCTCGACTCCGCTCGCGACCGTGGGTCGGGAGGCGCGGGTCGGCCCCGCACCGCGCCTCCTGGCTCCCCGTGGTCGCGCCGACGTCCGCCGGGTCGCCGACCGCCACGGCCGGGTCAGCGCCGCCGCTCCGCGCGGCGCATCGGGACGTGTCCCCACCAGCCGAGGCCGTCGGTGTCCACGTCGAGGTGGTCCAGCCACCGGCCGAGCGGCTCGCCGATGTTGAAGTCTGCGACTTCCCAGCCGAACTCCTCGGGGGTGGGTTCGTCTCCGGTGGTGTAGACGTCCAGCCAGTCGATCGTGGTCGAGCGCTCGCGGACGATGCCGACCCGCGGGCCGCCCCACGGAGCGTCGTAGACCACGCGGAAGCCGTCCTCGGTCGCCCACGCGTCGTGGACCACCACGGAATCCGCTTCGGTCGGGCCGCCGTCGCGGAGCTTGCACAGGCAGGCGAGGAGCGCCCGCGGGCCCCACTCGTCCGACGCTGCCGCTTCGAGCTCGGCGATCAGCTCGGCATGTCGCTCGCTCAGCACGACGGCACTGCCCTGCTCGTGGTCGTCCCGGACACGGCGCGCGTCAGGCGCTCGGGCCGCTCGACCGGTTCAGCCGGTCGGCCGCTCGACCGAGCAGCCAGTTCACGGCCCACCCGACCACACCGATGACCGGCACCGCGACGATGACGACGGTCCAGATGATCTTCACGACGTCGCTCCGACGGCGGTCCCGCCAGACCTGCACCAGCGCGAGGACGTCCAGCGCCAGCACGACCAGCAGGACCAGCACGTGTGCGCCACCCAGGTTCTCGAGCACGTCGTTCTCCCCTCGTCCGCCGCTGCGCGGGGTGCGCGGCGCGGCTGTCCAACGATAGGAGGAGCGGCGGAGGGGGGCGTCCGTCCAGCGGTTGACATCGTGGCGATCAGGCGAGCGGGGACGCCGACGACGTCAGCACGGCGTCAGCAGCGCGTCAGTGATCCCTGCAACCGTCGGGTCCGGATCACGACCGAGGAGGCAGACGTGCTGGAAGACCGCGAGACGACCGTGCTGGTCACCGGAGCGAACCGGGGGCTCGGTGCAGCCTTCGCGAGCGCACTCGTGCGACGCGGAGCGAGGAAGGTCTACGCGGCAGCCCGCGAACCCGGGACCGTCCGGACGTCCGGGGTCACACCGGTCGAGCTCGACGTGACCGACCGGGCGCAGGTCGCAGACCTCGCGGAACGACTGTCCGACGTGACGGTGGTCATCAACAACGCCGGCATCCATCGACGCAGCTCGCTGTTCGATGCCGACGTCGTCGACGTGGTCGAGGACGTCCTACAGACGAACCTGCTCGGCACCCTGGCCGTGACGGCGGCGTTCACGCCGGTGCTCCTCGGGAACGGGGGCGGCGTCATCGCCAACGTGCTCTCGGCGGGTTCCTGGCTCGCCGGGCCGGGGAACATCGCCTACGCCGTGTCCAAGGCCGCGGCCTTGTCGCTCACGAACAACGTACGGGCAGAACTCGGACCACGACGGGTGCAGGTCACGTCGATCCACGCCGGGTTCATCGACACGGACATGACGGCCGCGTTCCCCGGTCCCAAGCTCGCCCCCGACGAGGTCGTCGACATCGCGCTCACCGCCATCGCCCGCGGCGAGCAGGAGGTGCTCATCGACGAGATGTCCCGGAACGCGAAGGCAGCATCGGCGCTCCCGGTGCCGCCGTCGGGCGTGTGAGGAGGAAAACGTGCCGGATCGTGGACGACGTGCAGCGGGATCCGGCCGGGGCACGTGCTGGTCCTCCGATCGTCGGACTGTCCCCGGGCGCGGTCGGGTCTACCGTGCTGTTGCGTGCGGCAACGACGCCGCACGATGACGAATCGAGCATCATGCAACGACGGATGAAGCACCTCGTCGCGATCGCGCTGAGCGCCGGAGTCGCGGGCGCCCTCGTGCCGGCGATCTCCGCACAGGCGGTCACGACGAGCGACACCCCGGACTTCGGGAGCAACGTCAAGATCTACAGCCCCTCCACGCCGACCTCCACGATCCAGGCCGACGTCGACGCGGCGTTCAACTCGCAGCTCCGGAGCACCAGCGCGCAGTTCGGGAGCCAGCGGTACGCGTTCCTGTTCAAGCCCGGCTCGTACGGCCGGGTGTGGGCCAACCTCGGCTTCTACACGTCGGTCGCCGGCCTCGGGAAGAACCCCGACGACGTCACCATCAACGGAGCCGTGAACGTCGACTCGGGGTGGAACGCCGGGGACGAGAAGAACGCGACGCAGAACTTCTGGCGGTCGGTCGAGAACCTCGCGATCGTCCCCGAGGGCGGGACCGACCGCTGGGCCGTGTCCCAGGCCGCGCCGATGCGCCGGGTCCACATCGAGGGGAACCTCACGATGGGACCGTCGAACCAGGACGGCGGCCAGGGGTACTCGTCGGGCGGGTACATCGCCGACACGAAGGTCGACGGGACGGTCACGTCCGGGTCGCAGCAGCAGTGGTACACCCGCAACGCGGCGATCGGGTCCTGGCAGGGCGGCAACTGGAACATGACGTTCTCCGGGGTGCAGGGTGCTCCCGCGAACGACTTCTCGAAGAGCTACACGACCCTCGCGACCACGCCGACGACGCGTGAGAAGCCGTACCTGTACGTCGACTCGTCGAACAAGTACCACGTGTTCGTCCCGTCGCTGCGGCAGAACTCGTCGGGCGTGACGTGGCCGAACACCGCCGGCACGGACATCCCGATGCGGAACTTCTACGTCGCCCACCCCGGCGACACGGCGGCGACGATCAACAGCGCTCTGTCGCAGGGGCTCAACCTGTTCTTCACGCCGGGCACCTACCAGCTGGACGCACCCATCGCGGTCACCCGCGCCGACACGGTCGTCACGGGGATCGGCTTCCCGACGCTCGTGCCGACGCAGGGAAACGCGGTGCTCACGTCGACCGACGTCGCCGGCGTGAACGTGTCGAACCTCGTCGTCGACGCGGGCACGCAGAACAGCGCGCAACTCGTCCGACTCGGCACGAGTGGCTCGCACGTCGACCACGCCGCCGATCCGCAGAGCATCCAGGACGTCTTCTTCCGTGTCGGTTCGAGCATCCAGGGCAAGGCGACGACGACCCTGCAGGTCAACGCTGACGACACCCTGGTCGACCACATCTGGGCCTGGCGCGCCGACCACGGCGGGGCGGCCACCGGGTGGACCGTCAACACCGGCGCGACCGGTGTCGAGGTGAACGGCAACGACGTCCTCGCGACCGGTCTGTTCGTCGAGCACTACCAGAAGTACGAAGTGCAGTGGAACGGCAACAACGGTCGGACGATCTTCTTCCAGAACGAGATGCCGTACGACGTCCCGGACAACGCCTCGTGGCAGAGTCCGACCGGCGCCGGGTACGCCGCGTACAAGGTCGCCGCGAACGTCACCAACCACGAGATCTGGGGCGGCGGGGTCTACTGCTTCTTCAACGCGAACCCGGCGGTGCACGCCGACCGGGCGTTCGAGGTCCCGCAGACCGCCGGTGTCCGTGCGCACGGACTCGTCACGGTGTCCCTCGGTGACACCGGCACGATCTCGAGCGTGATCAACGGGGTCGGGGGAGCGGTCCCGACGTCGGCCGGGAACACCGCGCCGAACCGACTGGCCTCCTACAACTGATCGCCGGGCGTCCCCGGCGCGGCAGCGATCGCCGCACCGGGGACGCCCGTGCGCTCAGTCGGCGTCCGGCTCCCCGAGCTCCAGGTGCAGCACCGGGTACGGACGCCCGGCCTCGTCGGTGGGACTCCGCCCGACCGTCCGGAAGCCCCGGCGGACGTAGAAGGCGGCGGCGTCCGGGTTCTGTTCGTTGACGTCGACACGGGTGACCCCGTGCTCCCGGACCGCACGAGCCACCAGGGCGGACCCGACACCCCTCCCGTGTCGGTCAGGGTCGACGAACAGCATCTCGAGGACGCCGTCGAGCACCCCGGCGAACCCGATCGGCTCGCCGTCGGACTCGGCCACGACGAGCGTCACCGCCGGGAGGTACGCGGTCGCCAGCTGCGCCTCGATCGCGTCGCGGTCCTCGTCGGAGAGGAAGTCGTGCGTGGCGTCGACGGCACGCCGCCAGATCGCGACGAGCGCCGGGTACTCCGTCGGGTCGCCCGCTCGGAGGGCGAACGCGGGCCCGTGCCGGTCGTCGAACTCGCTGCGCAGCACCGCCCAGGTGTCGAGCGTGGTCCACTCGCCCTTGAACCAGTCCGCCTCGACGGCGCGTCCCTCGTGCCGGAACCCGAGGCGCGCGAAGAGCCGCCCGGCCGCGGCGTTGCGCCCGTCGGTGACGGCGAACACCCGGTGCGCGCCCTGCTGACGGAACAGCCCCTCGACGAGCCGACCCATCGCTTCCGCTCCGGCGCCGACGCCCCGCGACGGCGGCGCGAGGGTCACCCCGACCTCGTACGTGTCAGGCTGGTCCGCGACGGCGTGGACGGCGAGGTCGCCGACGAGTGCGGACGTCGTCCGGTCGCGCACGGCGATCTGGAGCCACTCGCCGGACTGCGCACGCACCGCGCTCGGCTGCGATGCGAGGAGTGTGTCGGTGTCCGCCTCGGACCAGGCCGGCGTCCACGACTGGAACCGTGCGGTGTCGGGGTCGCGACGGTAGGCGGTGAACGACGGGCCGTCCACCGCGCCGAGCGGAGCGAGGGTGAAGCGGTCGGTCGTCATCGGGAACTCGAGCACGGCGTGCACGCTACCGGCCGGTGCTGTCGGCGTCGAACCGGGTTCGCTAGAACAGGTTCCCGCCGCTTGCGACCTGGATCGCGACGACGGCCGCGGCGAAGACCACGAGCACGCCGACCAGCGTCGCCAGTGCGACGGGCCAGCCGGTACGCCGCCGTGCACGGCGCCCGACGGATCCGGCGACGCCGGCCACGAGGACGACGAGTGTGAGGACGAGGTGCCAACTGCTGATGGTGGTGCCGGCGTCGTTGTTCGCGGTGGTGCACCCGGGCGGCTGCGCGCACGCGGCGAACGCGAGTTGGCCGATGAGCACGGCGAACCAGGCCGCCGGGCTCACCAGGACGGCCGCACCGAGGAGCAAGACGGTGGCGACGAGGTCGACCGAGCCTGGGTGGCGGGGCGGCGGTGCGGGTTCGGCTCGCGGCGGGTGCAGCACCAGGTCGTCGCCGGGATCGTCCCACCAGTCCTCGCGTGCCCCCATGCGCCCAGCGTAGGTGGCGGCGGTGGACGTGGGTGGACGGCGGACGGGAGGCGCGGGTCGGGCCCGCACCGCGCCTCCCGTCAGAACCGGGTCGAGCCGCGCAACCGGCGCGGACGGCCGTCGGGATCCACGGCGATGCGCGCGGCGGGACGCGCCCAGAGGCGCTGCAGCGCCGAGACCGGCTCGGGTTCGTGCCGGCGGATGCGTCCCGGGGGCCGCGGGCCGGGCCGACCGTCCTCGTGCCAGTGGTCGAGCGCGCGGGCCGTCGACCGCCAGAGGGCGAGCAGGTCGGCACCGGACCCGGTGAGGCGTTCGTCGTCCGGCGACGTCGCGAGGTGCTCCGCCCACAGCTCGTGGCGGAGGTCCCGGGCCAGGGAGCCGTCGTCGTCCGAGGAGTCCACGACGGCGCACGTGAGCTCGCTGTCGGACGTCCACGACCGGCGGTTGAAGTTGTCCGAGCCGATCGTCAACCACTCGTCGTCGACGATGCAGACCTTGGCGTGGATGTAGATCGGGCGGCCGTCCTCGTGTTCGAGGTCGAACGCGCCGACCCGGTCCGGCGCGGTCCGGCGGAGCGTCCGGAGCGCCTCGATCTGACCGAGGCGGGCCGGGGGACCGCCGAGGGGACCGTCGGAGTTCGGGTACCGCGGGACGAGCACGATCACACGGAGGTCCCGGTTGCGCTCGAGAGCCTCGGCGATGCCGGTCGCGACCTCGCGGGACCAGAGGTACTGGTCCTCGATGTAGAGCAGCGACCGCGCCCGGGCGAAGGCCTTGCCGTAGGCGCGCGCGATGCTGCGTTCGCCGAGGGGCGCGAACGGGAACGGCGGACGTTTCACCCCGTAGGTCCGCAGGAGCTGCACGGCGTGGTCGCCGGCAGCCGGCGGCGGGGGTGTGCGCTCGGGCAGGGGCTCGGGGTGCCGCGGCATGTGCACCAGGCGTTGCAGCAGCATCCGGTACGGCAGGCTGCGGTCGAGGGGGAGCGGGTCGTCCCACCGTTCGGCGAACACGGCGAGCACGTCCGCGACGACCGGCCCGCGGAGTTCCATCGAGGCGTCGTGCCAGGCCGGGCGCTCGCCGTAGCGGGCGTCGATGGAGACGGGCTGGGGGTCGCCCTCGTGCCCGGCGTCGTCACGACGGCTGTGGCACAGGTCGATCCCGCCGACGAACGCGACGTCCCGGGAGGGGTCGTCGCGGTGCTGGATGACGAAGAACTTCTGGTGGTGCGAGCCGAACACCCGGACGCGCTGGTCGAGCAGGACCTGGCCGCCGGCGTCGTTGATCTTCCGTCCGAGCAGCTCGTTCGACCGGGCGCTGATCGACGCCGAGACGCGCTCCCCGTGCGACCGCCAGATGAGCCCGCGCACCTCGACGCCCGCCCGCGCTCGGTCGGCCAGCAGGTCCCCGATCGTCGGGCCGTCCGGCAGCAGCCGCTCGTCGGCGTCGCCGCGCCAGTCGGTGAACCAGACACGGTCGCCCGGCTCGAGGGCGGTGAGCTCGGCGTGGATGCGCTCGAAGTAGGCGGCGCCGTGCACGAGCGGACGGACGTGGTTGCCCTCGGACCACGGCGCGGCGTCCGCGCCGGCGTGCACGCCGGTGTCGAGGTTGCCGCGCTCGTCGCGGGACAGGAACCAATCAGCCGGACCGGTACGCACAGTCGAACAGTACGGGACGGTGCCGTTCAGCGGTGCGAACCGGGCAGGTCGATCTCGTGGTGGCGGTCCCACGGCTCGACCCAGCCGAGGCGGTCGAACAGTGCGTCGAGGAGCATCGCGGTGAAACCCCAGACGACGTGGTGCTCGGTGCCGGTGCCGATCGTGAACGCGGGGCCGCGCCACTCCTGCCCGCCGCGGCGGATCACCGTCACCCCGCGGTGGGCGGGATCGAGCAGGTCGGCCACCGGGACGCGGAACACCGCGGCGGACTCGGCCTCGTCCACGACCCGGACGGGCGAGGACTCGCGCCACCACCCGAGCACCGGCGTCACGAGGTGCCGCGAGAACGCGAGCGGCACCGGGGCGATCGTGCCGAGGACGTCCACGCCGGCGGTGTCGAGGCCGGTCTCCTCGCGCGCCTCGCGGAGGGCAGCGGCGGTCGCGTCGGTGTCCTCGGGGTCGACCCGGCCACCGGGGAACGCGACCTCGCCGGGGTGAGCACGGAGTGTGGCGGCCCGGGCGAGGAGCAGGACGTCGAGGTCCCGCGAGACGGCGGAGCCGGTGGTGTGCTGGTCGCTCGGGACGTGGTGCTCGCTGGAGACGTCGCGGTTGCTGGGGACGTCGTCGAGTTCGCCGAACAGGATGAGGACGGCGGCGCTGCGGGAGTCGCCGGCCGTCGGCATGCCCGTGACGAGCGGGGCGGCACCGGGACCCACGAGCGCGGAGAGCTGCTGACGCGCCGGGTTCACGTCGTCAGCCTAGGTGCCCCGCGCGGGAGACCATCCGGAAGGTGCGCTCCCGGGGGATCTCCGAGGGGCGACACGTACGTTCCGAGTCAGCACCACCGGGACCACGGCGGTCCCGCACCGACACTGCACGGGAGCAGACCATGAGCGACACCGACGGCACCGCACCGAAGAACGACCCCGAGGGCACCCCGAAGCCGGACGGCCTCGGCGAGGACGGCACGATCCCCAACGAGCCGGACGGTCTCGCCGCGGGGCACGCCGGGGACGACTCGCACTTCAACCCGGAGGAGGACGACGGCGCGGAGTAGCCGTCCGGCAGTCGACGGGAGGCCCTGATCACGTTCCGCACGTTGCGGACGTGAGCAGGGCCTCCTGTCCCGGTCCGGGGTCACCAGGGGACGACGCCGGCGTCCTCGAAGAAGCCACCCCGCGGGCCGTCGTCCGGCAGGGTCGCGAGCCGCACCGCGGTCGCCGCGCCCTGCGCTGCCGTGCGGTCGCCCGCGAAGCCGTTGAAGTCCGTGGCCACGAGTCCCGGGCACGCCGCGTTGACGATGATCGGCGTGTCCACGAACGCCCGCGCGTACTGCGTCGTGATCCCGTTGAGGAAGGTCTTCGACGGGGAGTACGCGGCCATCACCGGTCCAGGCTGGCGGCCGAGGGACCCCATGCTGCTGGACGCGTTCACGATGCGCGGTGCGGGGGAGCGGCGCAACAGCGGCAGCATCGCGTTCGTCACGCGGACGACGCCGTAGACGTTCACGTCGACGACCTGGCGGACGACGTCGAGGTCGAGTGTCGTCGGGTCCTGTGTCCACGTCTCCGGGTCGAACGGCCCCGAGATCCCGGCGTTGTTCACGAGGACGTCGAGTCGGCCGAAGCGCTCCTCGACCGCTGCGGCGGCGTCCGCCACGCTCGCGTCGTCCGTGACGTCGAGCCGGACTCCGTGCGCGTCGACGCCGCTCGCGCGCAGTCGCTCGACCGCCTCGTCGCGTCCTGCATCGCTCCGCGCGCCGACGAGCACCCGCATCCCCGTCGCACCCAGCTGCTCCGCGATCGCGTACCCGATGCCCTTGTTCGCGCCGGTCACCAGCGCGGTCGTCTTGTCGTGTTCCATGTGCTCGATCGTCCGTCCGGGGTGGCGACGACGTCCAACACCGATCGGGTGCGTGGTGATACTCGTCGGGTATCGGTCGGCGTAGGCTGCCGTCGTGGACGACGTCGAGACGCGCGAGCTCCGGTACTTCGTCGCCGTGGCCGAGGAACTGCACTTCGGTCGTGCGGCGCTCCGGCTCGGGATGGCACAGCCGCCGTTGTCGCGCGCGATCCGTCAGCTCGAGGAACGCATCGGTGTCCGACTCTTCGACCGTGACCGTCGCGGCGTGACCCTGACCGACGCCGGGTCGGCGCTCCTGCGCGAGGCGCCCGTGGCCCTCGACGCCGTGCGCGCCGCCGTCCGCCGGACCCGACGCGCAGGGGCTCCGGAGCGGCGGCTCGTCCTGGCGACGAAGGCCGGGTCGTCGCACGAGTTCCTGCAGGCCCTGCTCGACGCGGCTCCCGAGGACGTGCCCGTCGACGTGGTGCTCTGCGAGATCGGCGAGCAGGCGGGACTCCTGCTCGACGGCACGGCGGACGTGGCGGTCATGCACCGGCCGTTCGACGACTTCGACGGGATCGAGTCGGTCGACCTGTACTCCGAGCCGCAGGTCGCGATCGTGCCCGCGTCGCACCCGCTCGCCGACCGGCGGTCCCTGACGATGGCCGAGGTCTCGTCGGTCCCCGACCTGCCGATGGCCCGGTGGCCGCTCGCCGACTGGACCTACCCGCCGGGCCCCGGGCCGGAGGTGCACTCGCAGTCCCAACTGGCGCAGCTCGTCGCGCTCGGCCGGACGCTGCTCGTCATCCCCCGGTCGAGCCGCGCCTGGCAGTGGCCCGAGCACGTCGCAGTACCGGTGCTCGACGCGCCGCTCGCGACGACGGTGCTCGGGTGGCCGGTCGGACGGGAGACACCGGCGATCGCACGGCTCGTCGAGACCGGGCTCCGGATCGGTGCGGGAGCGGGGGCGGTCAGCGCCTGAGCCGGGCGCGGGCCGGCGTCGCGCGCGGGTGCGGCGGACGGGCGCGATGCGGGTGCGGCGGACTCGGCGAGATGCGGGTGTGGCGGACTCGGAACGACGCGATCGACGTCGTACGACAGCGGGGATGTCGTTCGGGGGCCGACCCATCTCGGGGACCGGGCCACCCACCCTTACCGCGCCGACGCGCCAGCCGCACCCGACCACACGGCCGCCACCGGGACGTCGTGGCCGAGCACCGCGACCGCCGCCCGGTGCCCCGAGTACAGCGCGCCGGCCACCGTCGCCGGGTCGTCGGTCCACGTCGCCTCTCCGGCGAGGTGCAGCCGGCCCCCGATCGGCACCGCGAGGTCGTCGTGGTCGCTCGTGACCGACCCCGGCAGCATGTGCGCGTACGAGCCCCGAGCGAACGGGTCGTCCTGCCACGCCGTCACGAGCACGGAGGTCGGCGCGCCGACCCGGTCGCCGTACAGCCATCGGAGTTGCTCGAGCACGGAGTCCGCGACCCGCTCCGCGGACCAGCCCCGGATCGCGCGCGCCGCCGGACCGGCAGCGAAGGTGAGCAGCGTCGGCACCCCGTCGAGCCGCGTCAGGTCGTACCACGAGTGCCACCACCGACCCGCCGGGCCGAGCTGCCGGATCGCGTAGACGTCGTCGTCCCAGAACCGCTCCGGGAAGCGCAGGACGACCTTCTCGAACGCGTTCATCCGCAGCCGACCGAGTGCCTGCCGGTGCCGGGCGGGCAACGGGGGCTCGATCACGAGGTCGCTGGCCTGCAGCACCCCGACGGGCACCGTGACCACGACGGCCTCGGCGCGGAGCGGACCGCCGCTGCTCGTGACGACCACGCCGCCGCCCCCGTGGTCGATGCGCTCCACGACGTGTCCGAGCCGGAGGTCGAGTCCCGTGGCGAGGTGTGTCGGCAGCGCGTCGTAACCGTCGGGGAACACCACCTCGTCGCCCGCGATCGTGTCGTCGTCGAGCCCGTGCGCCGCGAGCTCGTCGCTGGCGACCCCGTACTGCTCCTCGCTCCGGTGCTCCAGGTGCTCGACGACCCGCTCCGCCCGTTCGGCGTCCCAGCCCTGCGCGGCGACGGCCCGTGCGACCACGTCGCGGTAGCTGTCGAGCGGCGCCGATCGCTCGATCTCGTCGGTCAGGGTGCGGTCGACCGTGCGCACGTCCTCGGCGAACCGGGCGGCCGCACCCGGAACGAGCCGACGACCGTCCGGCCCGTGGTAGGCGATCGGGCGGCTGTCGACCTGGTAGCCGCCGACGGTGAACTCGACGGTGCGGATGCCGAACGCTGCGACCGCGTCGGCGACGGCGTTGTCCTCGACGCCGTGGATCCACGAGGCGCCGAGGTCCGTCACGTGTCCGTCGGTCCGGTCGGTGTGGACCCGGCCACCGATCCGGTCACGAGCCTCGAGCACGACGACACGCTGCCCGGCCCCGGCGAGCACCCGTGCGGCGGCGAGTCCCGCCACGCCTGCACCGACCACGATGACGTCGGCGTCCTCCATGCTGGTGCTCCTCTCGGGACTGCATCAAGATTGACACAGCCAGGTGCGGAAATCGTTGCCGAGGTCTAGTTTCAGTGCTCGTATCCACAGAGTTGTGGAGCGACGGCGACGGTTTCCGTCGCACGCCATCGAGAGAGCGTGGTGGTCATGCGAGACGAACGGGTCGTGACGGTGTCGACCGCGACCGTCGGCACGGAGAAAGGACTGCGACCGGGGGCCATCGGCCTGGTCGGCAGCGTCGTCATGGGCATCTCCTCCACCGCGCCCGCCTACAGCCTGGCCGCGAGCCTCGGGTTGGTCGTGGCCAGCGGGGGAGCGCTCCTCGCCGGGGTGAAGGCCCCAGCGATCATGCTGCTCGCGTTCATCCCGATGTGGATGATCGCGGTGGCCTACCAGGAGCTGAACCGTGAGGACCCCGACTGCGGGACGACCTTCACCTGGGCGACCCGGGCGTTCGGTGCCGTCACCGGATGGCTCGGCGGGTGGGGGATCATCGCCGCGGACGTCATCGTGATGGCGAACCTCGCCCAGATCGCCGGCTCGTACGGGTACTCCTTCGTCGGCGTCCTCACGAACGATCCGGCGATCAGCGCCCTCGGCGACAGCACGCTCTGGTCGACCGTCGCCGGGGTGGCATGGATCGCCGTGATGACCGTCATCTGCTACGTCGGCGTCGAGGTGTCGGCTCGGCTGCAGTACGTCCTGCTCGGCATCGAGGTGCTCGTGCTCGTGATGTTCGCGGCGGTCGCACTCGGGCGGGTCGCCACCGGCAACGGCGTCGAGGGCTCGATCAGACCGTCACTGTCGTGGCTGTGGCCGAGCGGCATGGACTTCGGGTCGGTCATCGCGCCCGCCATGCTCACGGCGATCTTCATCTACTGGGGTTGGGACACCGCCGTCTCGCTCAACGAGGAGACGACGGACCCCGAGAAGACCCCGGGGCGGGCTGCCGTCATCAGCACCGTCCTGCTCCTCGTCATCTACGCCCTCGTGTCGATCGCGGCGATCTCGTTCGCCGGCGTCGGGACGAAGGGCATCGGCCTCGGTGCGCAGGGCAACGCGGACGACGTGTTCTCGGCCATCGGACCGGCGCTGTTCGGCAACTCGTTCCTCGGGCACGCGGCGATGGCGCTGCTGTCGTTCTCGATCCTTACCTCGGCGTCCGCCTCGACGCAGACCACGATCATGCCCACCGCCCGGACCTCGCTCTCGATGGCGGTCTACAAGGCCCTGCCGTCGCACTTCGCCCGGATCCACCGGCGCTTCCTCACGCCGACCTGGTCGACGATCGGGATGGGCGCCGCGTCGATCGGCTTCTACGTGCTGTTCACCGTGATCTCGACGAACCTCCTCACCGCGCTGATCGGTTCCGTCGGTCTGATGATCGCCTTCTACTACGGGCTGACCGGTTTCGCGTGCGTCTGGGTCTACCGGCGGACGCTCTTCAGCACCGTGCGGAACTTCCTCATGCGGGGGCTCGTCCCGCTGCTCGGCGGCCTGACGCTCGCGGTGACGTTCGTCTACGGACTGGTGCAGTTCGCCCGACCCGACTGGCTGCAGGGCGACGACGGCGAGGACGTCACGATCCTCGGCATCGGAGCGGTCGCCGTGGTGGGCGTCGGCGCGATCCTCATCGGTGTCGTGCTGATGGTCGTCTGGTGGGTACGGTCACCGGACTTCTTCCGAGGACGGACACTCACGAGCACGAGCAACATCCTCGTCCTCGACGGTTCTGGTGGCGTCCCGCAGCCGACCGTCATCGCACCTGACTTCTCGAACCTGCCGACGGGCAGCGTCGCTGTCGACGAGGAGACGGGCAAGCGGTTCCGGCGGACGCGTTCGCGTCGTCGCGACGATGAGTGAACTCGCGCCGCCGCGGACGGGAGGCGCGGGGCGGGCCCGCACCGTCCCTCCAGTCCATCGGCCGGTGGGTCAGCGCCGGTGTGCCGGCCGCCGCCCGAGGAGCACGTCGAGCACCCGCGAGAACCGCGGGCGCCGCGCCACCGTTGCCGTCTCGATCGACCGGGTCGGAGCGCGGAACGCGAGATCGTGCAGCATGTTCCGCTTCGAGCCGTCCCAGTTCGCGAACAGGTACGCGCCCCCGAGGAACGACATGCTCCGCACCGGGGTGCGCTTCCAGGAATCGGCCGCGACGTAGTACCCGGCGTGACCGGCGTGGATGTTCTTGATCACGGTGTCGACGTCGATGACGCTGGTCGTCGTCACGACGGCGGTGATGCCCGTTCGGTCACGGGCGACGTACTCGATGAGGTGTTCTGACACGAGGGCTCTTGGTCGGTGTTCGTGCCCGTCGTCGTCGGGGAAAGCGACACGACGAGGCATGGCCGGAATCGTCGTTGCTTCCGAACCGAAGAATACGCCGAGAATCCTGCACGACGCGAGGAGGAACCTGTGCTGATGCGTACCGTGACCAGAACAGGCGGGATCCTGTTCGCCGCCGTCCTCGCCGTCGTCCTGACCGGCTGCAGCGGTGGGACGAGCGCCGTCCCCACCGCCACCGCGACCCGCACGGTGACCGCGACGCCCACCGCCGTGGCCGAGAGCCCGTCGCCGTCGTCGACCCCGACCCCGACGTGCGGCCCGTCGAGCGGTGCCGAGGCGGCCGCTCAGCCGATCGCCGACCTCCCGCTGCCGGCCGGGCTCGAGGACGCGAAGTGGGACGCCGCGAACGCCGACACCTCCGGGTACGAGGCGTGCGCCCCGTTGTCGTGGGTCACGGTCAGCGTCGAACTCGCGACCGGGAGCTCGCCCGTGGCGATCCTGCTCTTCCACGACGGCCGGTACCTCGGCACCGCCACCAAGGAGCAGTACGGCTTCGTCCCGGACATCAGCCGGACCGACCCGTCGACGATCGCCGTCACCTATCACTACGCGAAGCCGGACGAGACCACGGCGGACGCGAGCGGGCGGACGAACGCGACCTTCCGGTGGGACGACGCAGCGGGGCGCGTGGTCATGACGGGGCAGACACCGCCGGAGGGATGAGACGGACCCCAGGGCCTGCCATGCTGGACGTCGTGCCGTTCCTCCGCTCCGCCTGGCCCGGTGTCGCGATCGCCCTCGTGATCGGGCTCGCCGCCACCGCCGTCGGCCACGCGGTCCCGGTCGTCGGCGGCCCCGTCCCCGCGGTCGTGCTCGGTGCCCTGGTCGGATGGCTCGTCCGGCGACGACGGCACGACGGCCGAGTCGGCACTGGCACCGGCGGCGATCTCGGCGCCCTCCAGCCCGGCGTGAAGTTCGCCTCGAGCCGCGTCCTGCAGTTCGCCGTCGTCCTGCTCGGTGCCCAGCTCTCGATCGGGTCCGTCCTCCGGATCGGTGCGGAGACCCTGCCCGTGATGCTGACGACCCTCGTCGTGTGCCTCGCCGCCGCGTGGGGGATCGGGCGGCTCCTGCGCGTCTCGAGCGCACTGCGCACGCTCATCGGAGTCGGCACCGGCATCTGCGGCGCCTCGGCCATCGCGGCAGTCACCCCCGTGATCGGTGCGGTGAGCGCCGACGTCGCGTACGCGATGTCGACGATCTTCCTGTGCAACATCGCCGCCGTCTTCGTCTTCCCCCTGGTCGGCCACGCGCTCGGACTCTCGCAGCACGCGTTCGGCGTCTTCGCGGGGACCGCGGTGAACGACACGTCATCGGTCGTGGCCACCGCGACGGTGTACGGGCGTCAGGCGACCGACACGGCGGTGGTCGTGAAGCTGGTCCGGACGCTCATGATCATCCCGATCGTCGTGGGGCTGGCCGGACTGGAGGCACGGCGCACCTCCCGCGAGCAGCCCACCCCCGACGAGCGGTCCGGTCGCGCCGGGGGCGTGGGCGTGTTCCGGTTGGTCCCGTGGTTCCTGATCGGGTTCCTCGTGGTCGTGCTGCTCCGCACCGTGGGTGTGCTGCCGGCCGCAGCCGCCCCGGGGTTCTCCACCGCGGCGACGTTCCTCATCACGGTGGCGCTCGCCGCGATCGGCGTCTCGACTGACTTCGGCGCGCTCCGGCGTGCGGGGTTCCGGCCGATGCTGCTCGGGATCGCACTGTGGGTGCTCGTCGCGGGGACGAGCCTCGGCGCGCAGGCGGTGTTCGGACTCCTCTGAACGAGGCCAATCCACCGACTGCGCCGCCGGACTCACACGATGCGGGAGTCGATCACCGCCCGGTCGCCCCGGTACCGCGAGAACCCGTACTCGACCGGGGTCCCGTCGGCCAGGCACATCAGTCGCTCGATGTGGAAGATCGCCTGCCCCGGATCGATGTCGAGCAGGTCGGCGCTCCACTGGTCGGCGTTCACGGTGCTGAGCAGCAACCGACGTGCGACCGGGCGCTGTCCCACCCGCCGGACGAGCACGTCCGGCACGTACTCGGTGAGCGGCTCCGACACGAGGTCCGGGAACCGCTCCTGCGGCACCCAGCTCGTCCGTACCCGGCTCGGCTCACCGTCGAACGAGATGAGGCTCTCCACGAAGTAGGCGTGGCTGCCGTTCATCTCGAGGTTCCGCCGGACGGTCTCGGGCGCCGGCACGAGCTGGACACACAGGTGCACGATGCTCAGCCGCGGGGAGTCGAACACACTGCCGCCGGTGTTCTCGCCGTAGATCGTCACCTCCTCGGTGGTCCGCGCGAGGCTGACCGAGGCGACCGGGCGCACGCCGAACGTGCCCGACCGCGGGGCACGGGTGAGCAGACGCTGTTCCTTGAGGAGCGTCAGTGCCGCGCGCAGCACGTTCCGCGTCGTGCCGTACAGGTCGAGGAGTTCCCACTCGTAGGGCAGCGGCCCGGTGAACCGTCCTGCGACGATGTCCGCGCGGATGAGGTCGGAGACCTGGCGGGCGGCGTCCGAGCGGCGGTTGAAGCCGATCCAGTGTCCGGGCGCGACGTCACCGACGGTCATGTCGGTCCAGGGCGGGACCGGACGACGTCCCACGCTCTCGTCGCCCAGGTCGTGTGGTGCGACGTCGGTCACGAGACCACCCCCACGGACGTGGTGTCACCGGTCCACCCGGCCCACCGCAGGAACTCACGGGCGAGGCGCACCGGGTAGTCGGGTGCCTGGATGTCGATGGACACGAACACCCGGCGGTAGAAGGTCGGGCCGCCGAGCAGGTCGACGGCGATCCCGAGGTCGACGTCGGGACGCAGGTCGCCGGCGTCCATCGCCCGCTGGAGCATCGCGTTCACCCGGACCCGTCGGTCGAGGTGCCACGCGGCGACGGCTTCGGCGACCCGGGGCTCGTGCGAGGCGAGCTCCACGATGAGCGGCAGCGCCCGACCGACCGGGGTCGCGACGAGGGCGTGGACCCAGCCGCGGGTGAGCCCGAGGACGCCCTCGTCGATCGGGGCGTCGAGGACCGTCGGGATCGACTCCTCCATCAGGCGGATGACGGTCTCGGTGAGGAGCACGTCGCGGCTGGGCCAGCGCCGGTAGATCGTCGCGGCTCCGACTCCGGCGGCGTCGGCGACCGCCCGGATCGTGAACGCGCGTGGGTCGCCCTCGGCGAGGATCGCGACGCACGCGGTGTACACGGCCTCGTCGACCGCGGCGTTCCGGGGGCGTCCGCGCACCGGGGTCTCGGTGCTCACGAGGCGCTCCAGTGCTCGAGGACACGGTCGATGCCCCAGACCTCGCCGATCTTCGCCTGGATGTCGAACAGGTTCGCCTCGTGCACGCTCGGCAGCCGGTCGCCCACGGCCTCGCGCACGACGATCGGCACGAAACCGTGCTGCATGGCGTCCGTCGCGGTGGCGCGGATGCAGCCGCTCGTCGAGAGCCCGGCGATGAAGAGCGTGTCCACGCCCCGTGCAACGAGGTCGGCGCCCAGCGAGGTCCCGAAGAACGCGCTCGGGTACTGCTTCGGCACGAGGGTGTCGCCTTCGACCGGTGCGAGTCCCTCGATGAAGCTCCCCGTGGACGCCCCGGGCAGGTACGCCGCGAGGGCGGGCACCTTCCGGAAGAACACCCCGGCGTTGGAGCCGTCGGGTGACAGCGCCATGGTCGTGACGGCGACGTGCACCCCGGCCTCCCGGGCCGCGGTCGTGAGCTCGCGCATCCGCTCGACGGGTTCCTCGACGCCGGCGTACAGCCCGCAGGCCGGGTCGACGTAGGCGTTCACCGGGTCGACGACGACGAGCGCCGCCCGTCGGCCCGGTTCGAGCGCACCGGTGTACCCGGCCGAGACGTAGTCGTCGTGGTCGTCGGTCATGCGGTCCTGCTTCCGTCGTGGGGCTGTTCGGTGGGGGCATGGAGGCGCGGCGCGATCCCGGCACGTCGGGCGGCGGTCGGTCCGTGCATGTGGTCGGTCCTCGTCGTGGCGGTCATGCGGTCGTCCCCGGCTCGGGCACCGGGCCGGACGTGTCCGGTCGGAGCGGTGCCTGCCGGTCCGGGGGCCCGAACGGGCCGAACGCGACGATGAGCGCACCGACGACGGCGCAGCCGGCGAACGTGAGCGCGGCCGCGCGCACGCCGTCGACGAAGGACTGGACGTCGGTCGCCGGCAGGCCGAGCAGACTGCCGTCGTACGCCGCGGCCTGCTGCGCGACGGACAACCCGCTCGTGGCGATCGCCAGACCGAGCGCGGTCGAGAAGAGGAATCCGGCGTTCTGGAGCGCCGAGCGGATGGCGTTCGCGATGCCGCGGCGGTGCTCCGGGACGCGGGTCATCAGGGCCGAGGTGCTCGGGGTCATGAACACCCCGGTGCCGACGCCCACCGCACCGAGTCCGACGGCCGTCACGGCGTAGGCGCCGTCGTCGGCGAGCGACCCCGCGAGGACTGCGGCCCCGACCGCGATGAGCAGCATGCCGATGGTGGACAGCGTGCGGGCGGGTACCCGGCGGGCGAGGACGCCGGCGCTCGCTGCGGCCACGGTCGTGCCGATCGGGGTGGGGAGCACCCAGAGCGCGGCCTCGACGGCGTCCTTGCCCGAGACGGCCTGGAACGACAGGGACGCCAGCAGGACGAGCGCGTAGCTGGACAGCGCGCAGAGCCCGGCGGCCGAGAAGAGCGTGATGGTCGCCCGGTCACGGAAGATCGCCGGATCGACGAGCGGGTGTGCGACCCGGCGCTGGGTCCACACGAACACCGCACCGAGCAGCACGGCGCCGGAGGCCATGGCGACGACCGGGGCGGCGGACCAGCCCGCGGAGCCGCCGACGGACACGGCGCCGACCAGCAGCCCGACGGCGGCCACGGACAGCACCGAGCCGGGGACGTCGAGTCGTTCACCGGATCGTGGCCGGGCGGTGCGGGGGATGAGTCGCACGGACCAGACGAGGCCCGCGAGCGAGATCGGGACCCCGGCGAGGAAGATCCACCGCCAGCCGAACGACTCCGCGACGAGGCCGCCGACGACCGGACCGATGACCTGTCCGACGGCGGCGACGGTGGCGTTCAGCCCGAGGCCGAGCGACAGGATCGACTCCGGGAACACGTCGGTGAGGAGCGCGGTGGTGTTCGTGACGATGGCGGCGGCACCGACACCCTGCACGAGTCGGGCGGCGAGCAGGACGGCGGCGTCCGGTGCCGCCCCGCACGCGAGCGAGGCGAGGAGGAAGACGAGGATCCCGGCGATGTACAGGCGGCGACGGCCGACGAGGTCCGCGATCCGGCCGAAGACGAGGATGAGCGTCGTCGTGGTGAGCATGTAGCTGAGCAGCACCCAGCTGGACTGCAGGGCGGAGGCGTCGAGGTCGCGGCTGACGTCGGGGAGCGCGACGAGCAGGGCGCTCGAGGAGATGAAGACGAGGACGACGCTCAGGCTCGACGCGCAGAGCACCTGCCACGCGCGTCGGCGGGCGCCGCCCTCGTCCGTGGTGCGGTCAGTGATCGGTCGACCCTCTCGTGACGGATGCCGGCGGCACCCGGTGGTGGTGGTCGGTGACCGTTTGGAACGCGGCGGCCGCGGACAGGACGAGTCGGTCGTCCCACGGTCGCGCGACGAGCTGCACACCGATCGGCAGCCCGTCCGGCGCGGTCCCGGCGGGCATCATGAGCGCCGGGAACCCCACGTAGTCGAAGACCCGGGTGTTCCGGGGGACCACGTCGTGCAGGTTGTACGGCACACCGTCGACCGTCATGGTGAGGTCGTCGAGGCGGGGCGCCGTGGCACCGATCCCCGGCGTGAGCACGACGTCGACCTCGGCCTCGTCCATGCGCGCCACCATCGCGGCCTGCACGAGCGGACGACGTCGGAGGGACCGGAGGTAGTCCGCGGCCGTCGGCGTGAACGCAACGTCGAACCGCGCGCGGGTACCGGCGTCGAACAGGTCGGCGGTGGCCGCGTTGGCCTCCTGGTTGGCCGCGAGCTCACCGTAGAAGACGGTCCAGCACTCGGCGTCGATCGCCTCGAGGTCGTCGAACTCGACCGGCACGATCTCCGCACCGAGCGCCGCGAACCGCTCGACCGCGGCCGCGTGCGCGTCGAGCACCGCGCGGTCCACCCGCTCGGTGAACCAGACCCGGGGCACGCCGATGCGCAGGCCCGCGATCCGTGCCGGCGCCGCCTCGACGAGCGGGACCGCCGTGTGCGTCGTGGGGTCCTGCCCGTCGCCACCGGCGATCAGGGCGAGCACGAGCGCGAGGTCCTCGGCCGTGCGGGCCATGGGGCCGACGTGGTCGAGCGTCCAGGACAGGCTCGCGACGCCGGTGCGCGGGACGAGGCCGTACGTCGGCTTGATGCCGGTCGTCCCGCAGAGCGCCGAGGGCACCCGGATCGACCCGCCGGTGTCCGTCCCGAGCGCGAGCGGGACGATGCGTGCGGCGAGCGCAGAGCCGGAGCCGGTCGACGACCCGCCGGTCCACCGCTCTGCGTCCCACGGGTTCCGGACGGCACCGTACCGGGCGTTGTGCGGGCCGCCGCAGGCGAACTCGGTCGTCGCCGCCATGAACACCGGGATCGCCCCGGCGGCACGGAGTCGCGCGACCACGGTGGCGTCGGCGGGGGCCACGCGGTCGCCGGTCTGCAGCGAGCCGCTCGTGACGACGGTCCCGGCGACGTCGATGATGTCCTTCACCGCGAACGGCACGCCCTCGAGCGGACGAGCCTCGCCAGCCGCCCAGCGCCGGGTCGACTCGGCGGCTGCCTGCTCGGCACCGTCGACGAGGCGGAGGACCGCGTCGGACCACACGTCGTCCGTCGACCAGGACGGGGCGAGGGCTGCGACGACCGCGGTGGGCGTGGTGGTGCCGTCGCGGTAGGCAGCGAGCAACTCGGTCACGCTCGCACCGGCGGGGTCGGACGCGGTGGACGCCGTGGACGCCCGACCGGAAGCGACCGGTGCCGTCGGTGTCGGCGCCGCATCGATCGCCGTCGCGAGGAGCCGGGTGAACAGCGCCTGGCTGTGCCCGGGCTCGGCCGCGAGCGACGACGGCGCCGCCGGGAGCGGGTTCGCGCGGCTGTCGTGCAGCGCCTGCTCCAGCTGGGGCGCGATCGTCCCGCGCACGACGGCGAACACGTCCGTCACGCCGGCACCGCCGCGGCGTGGGCGTCCGCGAGGTAGCGGAACACCCCTGCCTGTCGGTCCCGTCCGAGCGGGAAGTCCTCGCGTGCCGCGGCCACCTCGGCGACGTCGAGGGTCGCACGGATGACCGGGCCGGCCTCGTGCGCCGGGGCGGAGACCACGAGGTCGCCGCGGGGCGACACGATCGACGAGCGACCGAAGTAGCTCACGGTCTTGCCGTCCACGGTCTCCTCGCCCCCGCGGTTCGGGGCGACGACCCAGGTCTGCGTCTCGAGCGCACGCACCTGCAGCTCCTGCGTGAAGAGGGTCTCGCGGAACCCCATCGACGAGACGAGCACGAGCATCACCTCGGCGCCGGCCGCCCGTGATGCGAGCCAGTACTCGGGGAAGCTCCGGTCGTAGCAGATGAGCATGCCGAACCGGGTGCCGAGGGCGTCGAACACGACCGGCCCCGACCCCGGCGCGAAGTAGTGCTTCTCGTCGACGTCGGAGATGTCGTTCGTCGGGATCGACGTCTTCCGGTACGCCGGCACGCGGTCGCCGTGCACGTCGGTGCCGTGGATGAGGGTGCCGTCGGCGTCGATCAGGACGGCGCTGTTGTACTGGGCGTCGCCCGCGTCCTCGTAGAGGCCGAAGACGACCGCGGTCCCGAAGCGCCGCGCGGCCTCGGCGAACCGGGCGGTCGCGGGTCCGGGCACGGACTGCGCCCAGGCCTTGCGGCTGTCGTTGCGGACGCCGCAGAAGTACGGCGTCGTGGTGAGCTCGGGGAAGACCACGAGGTCGGCGCCCTCGGCGGCCTGCTCGAACAGCGCGATGAGACCGTCGAGCGCGGCATCGCCGTTGGCTGGGATCTGTCCGGCCTGGACGACGGCGACCTCGAGGACCGGGCGCTCCGTCGCGGCCGTCACGCCGTCACCGCGCTCGGGGCGACGGACTGGACGCCCTCGCGGGTGCGCATGAGCGGCTGGATGCGGGTGCCGAAGTCGTCCATGCCCTGCAGGAAGTCGTCGAACACGAGCATGATGCCCTTGGTGCCCGCGACGTCGGCGGCCTCGTCGAGCATCGCGGCGACGTGCTCGTAGGAGCCGACGAGCGTGCCCATGTTCATGTTCACGGCACCCTCCGGCAGCGAGATCCGCTTCGCGGTGTTGCCGTCCTCGCCGTTCGCGTCGGTGAGCGCCTGCCCGGTCATCCAGGCGATGGCCTCGACGTCCACGCCGTCGCTGTACCGCTGCCACTTCTCCTGCGCGGCCTCGTCGGTCTCGTCGGCGATCACCATGAAGAGCACGTAGGAGCCGACGTCGCGTCCGGTCTCCTCGCGGGCCTCGAGGAGTGCCTTGTTCTGCTCGGCGTACGCGGTCGGGGTGTTCACACCGACGCCCATCGAGAAGTTGTAGTCGGAGTACCGGGCGGCGAACGCCATGCCCTGCGAGGACTGCCCGGCCGAGACGATCGGGATGTGCGAGGTCGGCTTCGGCAGCATCCGGCAGTCGTCCATCTGGAAGTACTCGCCGTGGAAGTTGCTGACGCCGTCCTCCCACAGCTCCTTCATGACCTGCATGTACTCGGTCTGGTAGGCGTACCGGCGCTTGAAGTGCACCTCGTCGCCCGGCCAGAGCCCCATCTGGTCGTACTCCGCCTTCTGCCACCCGGCGACGAGGTTCAGCCCGAAACGCCCGTGCGAGATCGAGTCGATCGTCGCGGCCATGCGCGCGGCGATCGCCGGCGGGATCGTGAGGACGGCGGTGGTGGCGAACAGTCGGATGCGCTCCGTCCGGGCAGCGAGTCCGGCCATCAGGGTGAAGGATTCGAGGTTCTCGTCCCAGAACCCGCTCGGGCCGCCGAACCCGCGCAGCTTGATCATCGACAGGGCGAAGTCGAAGCCGTACGACTCGGCCTTCTGCACGATCTCGAGGTTGAGGTCGAACGAGGGCTTGTACTGCGGAGAGGTGGTGGAGATGAGCCAGCCGTTGCTGCCGATCGGGATGAAGACTCCGATGTCCATGGGGGACTCGCTTTCTGTGTGTGGTCGATGGGTCAGGACTGCTTCGCGGCGGCCTTGGCGGCGCTCGCGACGGAGTGCCGCCGGATCGTCTGGGAGACCGCGACGGCGACGATGAGCGCGCCGCCGTAGAACAGCTGCTGGACGAAGTTGTCGGCGCCGAGCATCTGCAGCCCGACGACGCCGGAGAAGAGGAAGTAGACGGCGATGAAGGTGCCGATGGCGTTGAAGCGCCCGGGGATGATCGCGGTGGCCCCGAGGTAGCAGGCCGCGAACGCGGGGAGCAGGAAGGACTGCCCGCTGGAGGGATCCGCACCGCCGAGGGTGCCGGCGTAGACCACGCCGGCGACCGCCGCGGTGAGGCCGGCGCCGACGAACGCGCCGACGCGGAGCCGGCGGACGTTGAGGCCCGAGAGCTCGGCGACGGTCCGCCCGGTGCCGACGAACAGCAGCCGTCGGCCGACCGGCGTCGCGCTCAGGACGACGAGGACGACCACTGTGGCGATCAGGCCGTAGACGAAGGCCAGGGGCAGCCCGGCGAGCCCGCGCCACCCGACGGTCGCCTGCACGAGTGCCGGGTCGACGCCGGTCACGGACGAGGACGCGCTCATCCACTGGATGATCCCGATCATGAACGTCGAGGTGCCGAGCGTCACGATGAACGAGTCGATCCGGAACGCGACCGTGAGCAGGCCGTTGACCAGTCCGACGACCACCCCGATCGCCACGCCGACCAGGATCGCGGGCAGCAGCGGGACGTCCATCTTCGCGTTGAGGACGGCGATCGTCATGGCGGAGAGCGACATCGTCGAGGCGCCGGACAGGTCGAACTCGCCCGCGGTCAGCGGGAACAGGAAGCCCAGCGCCAGGATGAGCAGCACCGACTGGGACCCGAGGATGTTCTGCAGGTTCCCCAGCGTCGGGTAGGTGTCCGGCAGCGCGATGCTGAACGCGATCACGATGACGAGCCAGGCGCCGAGCAGGGCGTAGCGCTCGGTGTGCCCCCACGAGAAGCGCGGGCGGGTGGGGCGGACGATCGAGGTGTCGAGGACGGGTTCGGCGGTGGTGGACATCAGGCGGTCTCCTTGACGGGGGAGGGATCGGCGGAGGAGTCGACGGGGGAGGAGGGAGCGGGATCGACCAGGCTCGCGACGACGGCCGCCGCGATGACGTCGCGGTCGATCCGGTCCCCGGTGAGCACGTCGTGCACGCGGCCGTGGGCGAGGACCACGACCCGGTCGCACATCTGCGCGAGCTGGTCGTAGTCGGTCGAGGCGCAGAGGATCGAGACGCCCTGGTCGGCGGTCCGGCGGAGCATCGAGAAGATCGCGGCGCGGGCGCCGACGTCGATGCCCTGCGTCGGTTCCTGGAGCAGCACGAGCCGCGGGTCGTCCTGCATCCACTTCGCGAGGACGGCCTTCTGCTGGTTGCCGCCGGACAGCGTGCCGAACAGTGCGGACGGGTCGGCGGGCCGGACGTCCCAGTCGCGGACGAGGGCCTCGACGTGCGACCGCTCCCGCGCCGGCGACAGGCCGAGCAGTCCGCGGAGCTTCCCGAGCACGGGCAGCGTCACGTTCTGTTCGACGGACAGGGTCAGGGCACCGCCCTCACGCTTGCGGTCGGCGGGGACGTACACGACCCCGCGGGCGATCGAGGTCGCCGGGCTGGCGGCACGGAGGTCGACCGTGGCATCACGGACCGTGAGGGTCCCGGTCGCCGCCCGTGCGCCGTACAGGCCGGGCAGCACGTCCTCGACGCCCGAGCCGGCGAGCCCGGTGATGCCGACGACCTCGCTGTCCGCGACGTCGAACGAGAGCCCGTCGACGACACCGGTCCGGAGGTCCCGCACGGCCACGACCGCATCGCCCGTGGTGGCGGGACGGCCACTGCGTGCGGCCGCGTCCTCCAGCCCTCGGCCGACGATGAGCGAGACGAGCTCGTCGGCGGTCGTGGTCGCGGTGTCGCGGTGCGCCTGGACCCGACCGGCCCGGAGGACCGTGACGCGGTCGGCGTGCTCGAGGACCTCGGACATGTCGTGGGACACGAGGAGGGCCGACGTGCGGCCGTCGGACACCAGGTCCTTGACGACGCGGAAGAGCAGATCCGCGTCCTCCTTCGGCAGGAACACGGTCGGTTCGTCGAGCACGATGAGCGCCCGGTCGTCACCCAGCTCGGCGACCGCCCGCAGGATCGCGACGAGTGCCTTCTGCGTGTCCGTCAACTCCTCGATCCGGGCGCGCGGGTCGATCTCCACGCCGTAGCGGGCGAAGAGCTCCGCGGCGGCCCGGTGCTCGGCGCCCCAGCGGACGAACGGTCCGCGGCCGGCGACGACCGTGGCGAGCCGGAGGTTCTCGGTCACGCCGAGCGAGGGCACGAGGGCCAGGTCCTGGTGGACGAAGCTGATGCCGACGCGGCGGAAGTACCCGGGAGGCACCGGCAGCGGGAGCCGGGAGCCGCGGACCTCGATCGTCGCCCCTGCGTCCGGCGCGTAGGTGCCCGACAGGATCTTGATGAGGGTCGACTTGCCGGAGCCGTTCTCGCCGAGCAGCGCGTGCACCTGGCCCGGACGGACCTCGAGTTCGACGTCGTCGAGTGCGGTGAGCCCGCCGAACCGCTTGGTGAGGCCGGTGATCCGCAGGACGGGTGCGGTGGTCGCACCGACCTCGGCGACCGCAGCGGACGCTGCGGGGCTGCGCCGTGCCTCCCGGGTGGCGCTCACTTCGCCCGACCCCAGATCTCCTCGTACCCGGACTTGTACGCGTCGCCGTAGCCCTTGCTCGGCGCCGGCGGGGTCCCCGCTTCGTCGACGTTGTCCTTCGTGAAGACCTTCAGCGGGGTCTTCTCGTCGCCGTCCTCGATGATCGGGCTGTCGGTCAGGATGCGGCCGGCCTGGTCGAGCGTGGCGTAGGCGAGCCATTCCATGTTCTCGCCGATGTCCATCGTCATGACGTTGCCCTCCTGCAGGATCTTCATCACCGCAGGCGTCCCGTTGTACGAGGACGTGAACACCTGGCCGGTCTTGCCGGCCGCCGTCACCCCGGCCTCGACGAAGAGGGCCATCGAGTCGTACACGGGCAGGACGTAGTCGAGGTTCGGGTCCGACTGGATCGCGGACTGCACCGTCGACGAGATCTTCGTCGCCCAGTCGGCGACCGGCACGTTCGTCACCTTCACCTTGCAGCCCGAGCAGTACTCGTCGAACTCCTCCTGCATGGCCTTGACGATGCCGTCGGACGGCGGGACCTCCGACGAGGTGATGATGAGCACGTCGCCCGCACCCTTCGTCTCCTTGATCGCCCAGTCGGCGTTGAGCTTCGCCGCCTCGTGGAAGGGCGCGGTCACCTGGGCGGCGACGAGGTCCTGCAGCTGGTCGGGGAGCGCCTCACCCGTCTGGTACGTGTGGCTGATGAGCACCGGGATCCCGGCGGCCTTCGCGCGCTTGAGGGCCGGGACGATGAGCTCACCGTTGACGCCCTGCGCGAGGACGATGATGTCCGCTCCGCGGCTGATCGCCTGGTCGATGCCGGCGGACTGCTCGGTCGGCGTGCCCTGGTTCGTGTACTCGATCCACTTCGCGCCGTACGACTCCGCCAGCGCCTTCCCGGCTTCGTCGACCGAGACGATGAACGGCACGGCCGAGGAGTTCGGGATGTTGAAGATCGTCTTGCCGGCGATCTTCGACATGTCGAACGGCTTGCCCTCGAAGGTGAACTCCGGGTCGACGCTCGCGGCCGTGATCTGGCTCGTGGCGTGCTCGACCCCGGCGGAGTCGTCGGCCGAGCCGCTCGAGGCCGACGAGGTGGCGGAGCAGGCGGACAGGAAGAGCACGCCGGACAGGGCGGCGGCGAGGATCGCGGGACGAGCGAGCCGTGTTCGGGTGGGTGCGGGGGACGACATCGGTCGAGGACCTCCAGGACGTGGTGCGGGGACGGGTGACAGGTGCGGGTACTGCCGGTGCTGCGGGTACGCCGAACACCCCGCGGCGCGGGGTGGGTGTGACGACGAAGGGCGTTTCGTCACGTCGGGGTGGGAGAGCGCTCCGCCGGGGGCGATGCGTCGGGGATGACGGGGCCGCTCCGGTGGGGCTGATGCGAATGTAACGGGCAGCCGACCGCCAGCGGGCGCCGGGGGGTAACGGTCCTGTTAGGCGTTTGTTTCGCCGGTGTTAGGCCACCGTCACCGCGGCGTCGGGGAGCCGCCGCGGCGCACCGTTCCGGGGTCGTCGATCGCGCCGCCCCAGCCCGCGACGGCGGGGATCCGCGCGTCCGTGCGGCGGCGTCGCCCGGGCGAAACACCCCGGAAGCAATCGCGCCGACTTCCGGTAACGCGTCTCTCACAAGTCGACTGCCCACCGGGCGGACGGCGCTGGCGGAATGCGCCGGGCCGGTCCAGCGCGGCGCCCGCTGACCAGGACATTCCGCGGGGTGCGGCCCGGGTGCCCTGGCGTAACCCATCCGATACGGCCGCGCCACGGAGGCGAAACGAACGACGGATGGACTGCACTCGCACACCGTCCCCGACCGCAGGAGCAGTCCGATGATCACCACCGTCGTCGCCGGCAACCCCAAGCCGGCATCGCGGACGCTCGACGCGGCGACGGTCGTGCTCGACCGCCTCACCGGTCGAGCGCCCGACCACGTCGTCGACGTGGTCGAGCTCGGCCCGGGCCTGCTCGGGTGGGGCGACGACGCCGTGTCCGACGCGGTGCGGACCGTCGCCACGTCGGACCTCGTCGTCGTCGCGTCGCCCACGTTCAAGGCGACCTACACCGGCGTCCTCAAGCTCTTCCTCGACCAGTTCGGCACCGGTGACGGACTCGCCGGGGTCGTCGCCGTCCCGCTCATGCTCGGTGCCGGCCCCGCGCACGCCCTCGCACCCGAGGTCTTCCTCAAGCCCGTGCTCGTCGAGCTCGGCGCGACCGTCCCGGCTCCGGCCCTGTACCTCAACGACAAGCAGTACTCCGAGCCCGCATCGACCGACGTCTGGCTCGCCCGGTGGCGCGACGTCGTCCTCGGCGCGGCCGCGAGCCTCCAGGAAGGAACCCGCTCATGATCAGCCCCTACTCGACCGAGGCCCCCGACCTCACCGCCCTCCGCCAGGCGTTCTCCGGCTTCCCCTGCGGCGTCGCGGCGCTCGCCGCCGTCGTCGACGACGAGCCCACCGTGCTCGTCGCCTCGTCGTTCACCGTGGGGGTGTCGCAGGACCCGCCACTCGTGATGTTCGCAGTCCAGCACACGTCCTCGACGTGGCCGGTGCTGCGCGCGGCGGACACGATCGGCGTCTCGATCCTCGGCGAGGGGCACGCGCAGGTCACCCGGCAGCTCGCGTCGAAGGACAAGTCGGTGCGGTTCGTCGGCGTCGACACGACCGTCTCCGAGTCAGGGTCGGTGTTCCTCGAGGGTGCTCCGATCTGGCTCGAGTGCGCCGTCGAGCACACCTACCCGGCCGGCGACCACGACATCGTCGTGCTGCGGGTCCTCGGCCTCATGTCGGACTTCGCGCACAGCCCGCTGGTCTGGCACCGGTCCGCCTTCGCGACGCTGAGCGCCTGAGCGCGCTGACGCCGGACGGGAGGCGCGGTGCGGGTGAGCAGATCTGCTCACCCG
>NZ_JAUZED010000020.1 GCF_030705415.1 Curtobacterium sp. A7_M15
ATCCCGCACCGCGCCTCCTGGACGGAACGCGTCTACGCCGAGACCAGCTCCGGCGAGGAGGCGCCGGACGCCGCCCCCGCGCGGACCGCACGGTTGACCGCCGAGACGATCGCCTTGAGTGAAGCGGTGGCGATGTCGGCGTCGATCCCGACGCCCCACAGCCGGACGCCGTCGACGTCGAGCTCGACGTAGGAGGCGGCCTGTGCGTCACCGGAGGCGCTCATCGTGTGCTCCGAGTAGTCGTACAGCGTCACGTCGACGCCCTGCTCCCGCATCACCGTGAGGAACGCGTCGATCGGACCGGTCCCCACGGCCTCGGACGTGACCGAACCGTCGTCGACGCGCATGGCGACCGAGAGCTTCGTCGTGCCGTCGAAGTCACTCGACGTCGCGGTCTTCGTGATCTCGTACCGGCCCCACTTGTCGGACTCGTCGGCCGCGGGCAGGTACTCGTCGCGGAACAGGTCCCAGATGCGCTCGGACGAGAACTCGCCGCCCTCGGCGTCGGTGCGCTGCTGGACGACCCCGGAGAACTCGATCTGCAGCTTGCGGGGCAGGTCGATCGAGTGGTCTGTCTTGAGCAGGTACGCGACACCGCCCTTGCCGGACTGCGAGTTGACGCGGATCACGGCCTCGTACGAGCGGCCGATGTCCTTCGGGTCGACGGGCAGGTACGGCACCGCCCACGCGATCTCATCGACGTCCTTGCCGGCAGCCGCGGCCTTGGCCTTCATGGCCTCGAAGCCCTTCTTGATGGCGTCCTGGTGCGACCCGCTGAACGCCGTGTACACGAGGTCACCCGCCCACGGCTGCCGCTCCGGCACCGGCAGCTGGTTGCAGTACTCGACCGTGCGCTTGATCTGGTCGATGTCCGAGAAGTCGATCTCGGGGTCGATCCCCTGGGTGAAGAGGTTCATGCCGAGTGCGACCAGGTCGACGTTGCCAGTGCGCTCTCCGTTGCCGAAGAGGCAGCCCTCGATGCGGTCGGCACCGGCCATGTACCCGAGCTCCGCGGCAGCGACGGCGGTGCCGCGGTCGTTGTGGGGGTGCAGGGAGAGGATGACGTCCTCGCGGTGGGCCAGGTTGCGGGACATCCACTCGATCGAGTCGGCGTAGACGTTCGGCGTCGCCATCTCGACGGTCGCCGGCAGGTTGATGATCACCTTGCGGTCCGGGGTCGGCTCGAAGACCTCGAGCACGGCGTTGCAGATCTGGACCGCGACCTCGAGCTCGGTGCCCGTGTAGGACTCGGGCGAGTACTCGTAGAACACCTTCGTGTCGTGCTGCAGGTTCGCCTCGGCCGCACGGCACAGCTTCGCCCCGGACACCGCGATGTCGACGACGCCCTGGACGTCCGTGCGGAACACGACCTCGCGCTGGACGATCGACGTCGAGTTGTACAGGTGCACGATGGCCTGCTTCGCGCCGTCGATCGCCTCGTACGTGCGGTTGATGAGGTGCTCGCGCGCCTGGGTCAGCACCTGGATCGTGACGTCGTCGGGGATGGCGCCCTCGTCGATGAGCGAGCGGACGAAGTCGAAGTCCGTCTGCGAGGCGCTCGGGAAACCGACCTCGATCTCCTTGTAGCCCATGCGGACGAGCAGGTCGAACATGGCGCGCTTGCGGTCGGAGTCCATCGGGTCGATCAGGGCCTGGTTGCCGTCGCGCAGGTCGACGGCGCACCACCGGGGCGCCTTGTCGATGCGCTTCGTCGGCCAGGTGCGGTCCGGGAGGTCGACACGGATCTGCTCGTGGAACGGGACGTACTTGTGGATCGGCATCCCGGAGGGGCGCTGGGTGTTCTGCATCGTTTCGTCGCTTTCGTCGTCAGGTGTGGTTCAGGCCACGACGGACTCCGCGACGAGGTGGGCCGTTGTGTCAGGCCTCGTCGCGGCAGCGAAGGAGGAGGAGCGCCGAGTACATCGACACCACGGTAGCACCGGCTGCACCCTGTGTGACAGACCGAACCGTCGCGGAGTGCCGAGGTCGCACGACATGCCGCGGCCCGGGCGCCGAGGTCGCACGAACCGTCGCCCGCCAGCGCTATGAACGACACTTCGTGCGACCCGGGCCGACCCCGGCCGACCCGAGCGTCGCGACCTCGGCGACCACGAGCGGCGCGTCAGTCGACCGCCAGCGCCTCCGTCGGCGGAACACGCATCGCGCGCCGCACCGGCGCGATCGTCGCCACCACCGCGAGGACCAGCGCCCCGACCACCACGATCCCCACCGTCAGCGGCGGCAGCACCGGTGTCGTCGCGAAGCCGAGCGACCCGAGCAGCGTCTGCCCGCCGACCCACCCGTAGAAGACACCGAGCACGAGCCCGGTGACGACGGCCGCGACGACCATCTGGACGGCCTCGGTGACGATCATCCGGCGGACCTGCGCCCCGGTCAGTCCGAGCACGCGCAGCAGCCCGAGCTCCCGCCGGCGCTGCAGGACCCCGAGGGCGAGCGCGTTCACGACCCCCACCGCGGCGATCACCGCGGAGAACCCGACGATGACGCTCACCACGGCGTTCAGCTGGACGAAGAAGTCGCGCTGCCCCTCGAGCATCTCCTTCGTCATCTGCCCCTGGTCCATCGCCTGCAGCTGGGCACTGAGCACGTGCTGCATGATGCCGAGCGCCACGGCGAACGTGACGAGCAGGGTCACGCCGATGACGAGCCCGATGGTCGCCCGCGCGGACCGACCGGGCGCCCGCATGGCGTTGCGCCCGGCGAGCAGGACGACCGGATCCCGCGATCCGATGCGCCCGATGAGCTGCAGGACGGGCGGCATCACGATCGTCGCACCGACGGCCACCCCGGCGAAGGACACGAAGCCGCCGAGCGCCGCCGGCAGGACCGCGGCGGGGGTGACCCCGCTCGCCGCCAGCCCGACGAACAGGAGCAGGCCTCCGGCGGCCATGAGCACGATCGACCAGACCTTTCGGGCCGTCCCCGAACGGACGTCGTCGTGGCTCGGTTCGACGCTCGACGACAGGGCCTCGAGCGGGGTCACGGTGAGGACGCGCCGCGAGCCGGCGGCGAACGCACCCCAGGTGGCGAGGACGACCGCGACGACGGGGAGCACGAGCTCCCACGGCACGAGCGTGTACGTGGTGTCGGGCAGGAACCCGTTGCCCCGCAGCACGACGACGAAGAGCGCGCTGAGCCCGGTGCCGACGACCGCGCCGATCACGCCACCGAGGACCCCCACGACGAGCCCGGTCCGCGTGATCCGTGCGCGCAGCGAGGCGCCGGTCGCACCCACGAGCCGCTGCAGCGCGATGATGCGGGTCTGCCCGGCGATGAGCGTGGCGCAGGTGTTCGCCGTGACGATCGCCCCGACGTAGAGGGCGATGCCGAGGAAGAGCCACCCGACCACCGACAGGATCGCACGCACCGGGCCGAGGTCGGCGAGGCCGGCAGCCGCCAGGGCCTCGGTGACGATGCCCGGAGCGATGACGAGCGCCGACCCGAAGGTGGTGCCGAGCGCCGCGACGAGCACGGTCGGGGCGAACGCGCGGACGCCGTTCATGCTGCGGCCTCCATCCCGAGCATCGTGGTGGAGATCGCCGCGGCGTCCATCGCCGGGCGGTCCCCCACCACCCGACCGTCCGCCAGGAACAGGATCCGGTCCGCGTTCGCCGCGGCCACCGGGTCGTGCGTCACCATCACCACGCTCTGCCCCCACTCCGACACCGCACCCCGCAGGATCCGGAGCACGTCGCGACCCGTCCGCGAGTCCAACGCCCCCGTCGGTTCGTCCGCGACCACCACCGCGGGCCGCGACGCCAACGCCCGCGCGATCGCCACGCGCTGCTGCTGCCCACCCGACAACTGGTGCGGGCGGTGCGACAACCGGTTCCCCAGCCCGAGCATCTCGACCAGGCGATCGATCCACGCGGACTCCTCACGCGAGAGCTTCTGGCCGCCCAGCAGGAACGGCAACCGGATGTTCTCCGCCACGTCCAACGTCGGCACCAGGTTGAACGACTGGAACACGAAACCCAACCGACGACGCCGCAACTCCGTCAGCTCGCGGTCGCCGAGCCCGGTGATCTCGACCCCGTCGATCCGGACACGACCGGACGAGACCTGGTCGAGTCCGGCGGCGACGTGCATCAACGTCGACTTGCCCGAACCCGACGGCCCCATCACCGCCGTGAACTCCCCCGCGCCGATGTCGACGCTCACGTCGTCCAGTGCGGTCACCCGCCGCACGGCATCGCCGTAGTGCTTCGAGACGTGGTCGAGACGGATGATCGGTGTGCTGCTCGTGGTCATGCCTCCACGATGACGGCCAGGAGGCACGCCCCGCGTCGGTCGGGCGGCTCCTGTGGATCGTCCTCTCGGCTCCAGTGCCTGGGGAGGAGTCATCCCGACGGATGACGGACCATCAGGACGACGGACCATCACGCCCGGGACGCGACCGGACGACGACCCACCACGACCACGACGCTGCCGGACCGCGGACCGTCAGTCGGCCTTCGCGACCAGCCCGTGCTCGTGCGCGAAGACCACGAGCCGCACCCGGTCCCGCAGCTCGAGCTTGGTGAGGACACGCGAGATGTGCGTCTTCACCGTCGCCTCGCTGACGTACTCGTGCTGCGCGATCTCGCTGTTGCTGAAGCCCCGCGCCGCCAGGTCGAAGATCTCACGCTCGCGCGGCGTCAGGTCGGCGAACGCGGACGGCACCGAGGCCGCCTGCTCGCTCGTGTCCTCGTAGCGACGGAGGAGCTCACGGGTGGCCGAGGCCGCGAACACGGCGGTCCCGGCGTGCACCGTGCGGATCGCGGCGAGCAGGAACTCCGGGTCGGCGTCCTTCAGCACGAACCCGCTCGCACCGGCCCGGATCGCCTTCGCCGCTGCCTCGTCGAAGTCGAAGGTGGTGAGCACGAGGACCTTCGCGCCGTCGGTACCGCTGTCCTCGACGATGCGTGCGGTGGCGGTGATGCCGTCCATCACGGGCATGCGGACGTCCATCAGCACGACGTCGGGCCGCCCGCGACGCACGAGCTCGACGCCCTCGGCACCGTCGCCGGCCTCTCCGACGAACTGCAGGTCGGCCTGGGAGTCGATGAGCATCCGGATGCCCGTGCGGAAGAGGGCCTGGTCGTCGACGAGCGCGACGCGGATCGGGGTGTCGTTCATCGGCCGGTGCGCTCCTGGAGGGTCGAGGGTGTGGTCGGGACGAGCCCGCGGGGCATCTGGCCGCTCGCGGGGACGGACGGCATCCGGACGGCGACCGCGAAGTCGTCGCCGCGCGGACCGGCGGTCATCGTCCCCCCGGTCATGGTGGCACGTTCGCGCATGCCGACCAGCCCGTGACCGGTGCCGGGACCGCGCGTGCCGTCGTCGGCGCGCCGGTTGACGACCGTGATCTCGACGGTGTCCGGCCGGTACGTGAGGCTGGCCCGCACCGGCGTGTTCGGCTCCCCGTGCTTCCACGCGTTCGTCAGGCTCTCCTGCACGATCCGGTAGATCGCGAGTTGCGTCGTCGTCGGCAGGCCCGACGGATCGCCCTCGCGCTCGACCCGCACGTCGAGACCGACCCCGCGCATCTCGCCGATCAGCCGGTCGATGTCGTCGATCTCGGGGGTCGGGGCGGTTCCCTGCTCGTGCCGGAGCGCACCGAGCAGTTCGCGCACGTCGCCGAGGGCACGACGGGCGGTGCTCGAGATCGTCCCGAGCGCTTCGTCGGCGATCGCCGGATCCGCCTTCAGCGCGTACCGCGCGCCGTCCGCCTGCGCGATCACGACCGCGAGCGAGTGCGCCACGATGTCGTGCATGTCCCGCGCGATCCGGACCCGTTCCTGCTCCACCGCGACAGCGCGGTCGGCCCGTGCGGCATCACGCTCGGCGAGGAGCTGGGCCTCTCGGCTCATGCTCGCCGAGCGCCGGGTCCGGAGCACGAGACCGGCGAGCCACGGCAGGAGGAGGAGCAGCAGCACGATCGCGAAGTACGCGATCGCGACCTTGAAGGACTCCTGTTCGGGCGTCGTCGCCGTCACGATGCCCTGTCGCTGCCGGTAGTCGTCGAGACCGAGGTAGAGGGCCGCCGTCACCGGACCGACGATCGACGACACCAGGCCCGCGAGGCGCACGCGCCGGCTGCCGTACCGGCTGGTCGAGTACACCACCCCGGCGATGAACGCGTTCGACAGGTCGGGCATCTGCTGCGTGACCATCTCGAGGACGGCGAACACCCACGCCACACCGAGCGCGAGCCCCGGCGACAGGCGCCGGAGCGCCAGTGCGGCCGTCATGCCGAGGACCGTCAGGAACGCGAACGGCGAGTCCATCCCGCGCGCGGTCACGACGAGCACGAGCCCGCCGAGGACGACCGCGATCACGACGTCGGTGATGACCTGCGCGCGCAGCATGGGACGGAACACCACACCACGGTACGTCCAGGAGGCGCGGCGCGCGTCCGCCTCGAGGTTGACGTCAGCAGACGGTCGCGTCAGAAGCCCAGTCGCCCGAGCTGCTTCGGGTCGCGCTGCCACTCCTTAGCGACCTTCACCCGCACGTTGAGGTAGACGTGGCGACCGCCGAGCAGCGCCTCGATCTCGGCGCGGGCCCGCGACCCGACGTCCTTGAGGCGCTCCCCCTTGCGACCGATGACGATCGCCTTCTGGCTGTCCCGCTCGACGAACAGGTTCGCGAAGATGCGCAGCGGGCCGTCCGGGTCGTCGTCCTCGTCGGGCTCGACGACGTCCTCGACCACGACGGCGAGCGAGTGCGGCAGCTCGTCGCGCACGCCCTCGAGCGCGGCTTCGCGGATGAGCTCGGCGATGCGTTCCTCGTCGGTCTCCTCGGTCACCGCGGCGTCGTCGTAGAGCTGGGGCGACTCGGGCAGCAGCGACGTGATGACGCCGAGCAGGTCCTCGAGCTGCAGGCCCGTCGTCCCCGAGGTCGGCACGATCGCGTCCCACTCGCGGAGCCGCGACACGGCGAGCAGCTGCTCGCCGACCTTGTCCTTGGCCGCGCGGTCGATCTTCGTGACGATGGCGATCTTCTTCGCACGCGGGTACTGGTCCAGCGTGTCGTTGATGAACCGGTCGCCGGGGCCGATCGGCTCGTTCGCCGGGACGCAGAGCCCGATGACGTCGACGTCCCCGAGGGTCGACTGGACGAGGTCGTTCAGCCGCTCACCGAGCAGGGTGCGCGGACGGTGCACGCCGGGGGTGTCGACGATGATGACCTGCCCGTTCGGCCGGTGCACGATCCCGCGGATGGCGCGACGCGTGGTCTGCGGCTTCGACGAGGTGATCGCGACCTTCTCGCCGACGAGCGCGTTCGTCAGCGTCGACTTCCCGACGTTCGGGCGGCCCACGAACGAGACGAACCCGGCACGGTAGGGCTCGGTCGGTCCGGCGGCGGCTGGCGTGGTGTCGGTCATGCGTGCGTGGTTCCCGTCGTGGTGGGTGCGGCGTCGCCGAAGGCGTCCTCGACGTCCGCGAGTTCCGGCGTGCGTTCGGCGAGCACGGTGATGAGGTGCCGACGCTTGCCCTCGACCCGGTCGGCGGTCAGGACGACGCCGGACACGGTCACGGTGTCGCCGCGGATCGCCAGGTGGCCGAGCTCCTTGGTGAGGAGCCCGCCCGCGGTGTCCACGTCGTCGTCCTCGAGCTCGATCCCGAACAGGTCGCCGAGGTCGTCGATCGGCAGTCGGGCGGAGATGCGCCAGACCCCCGGCTCGACCTCGACCCGGTCGACCACGGCGCGGTCGTACTCGTCCGAGATGTCGCCGACGAGCTCCTCGATGAGGTCCTCCATCGTGACGAGCCCTGCCACGCCGCCGTACTCGTCGACGACGAGCACGAGGTGGTTCTTGGCGACCTGCATGTGCCGCAGGGTGTCGTCGGCGGCCTTCGACTCCGGCACGAACTCCGCCGGACGGAGGAGCGTCGTGACACGCCTGGTGCCCGACCCCGGCTGCTCGTAGAGGGCGCGGGCCACGTCCCGCAGGTAGAGGACCCCGAGCACGTCGTCGCTGTCCTTGCCGGTCACGGGCATGCGCGAGACGCCGGCGGCGAGGAACTGCTGCATGCCGCTCGCGAGGGTGTCCGCTCCGTCCACGGTGGTCATGTCGGTGCGCGGGACCATGACCTCGCGCACGAGGGTGTCGCTGAACTCGAAGACCGAGTGGATGAGCTCGCGGTCGTCCTGCTCGAGGACGTTGCTCTCGGTCGCCTCGTCGACGAGCGACAGCAGCTGTTCCTCGCTCGACACCGTCGACGCGCTGCCGCCGCGCCCGGGTGTGACGCGGTCGCCGATCGCCACGAGCAGGCCGGCGAGCGGGCCGAGCACGATGCGGACGGCACGGACGAGGCCGCCCGTCGTCGCGATGAGCCGCTCGGCGTGCGCGCGACCGACGCTGCGCGGGCTGGACCCGACGAGCACGAACGAGACCGCCGTCATGATCGCGGCGGCCACGATGAGCGCGACCCACCACGTGTCGAAGACCATCACGAGCGCGATCGTGACGAGCACGGCGGCGGCCGTCTCCGCGAGCACGCGGAAGAAGTTGAGCGCGTTGACGTGCGCGCCCACGTCGTCGCCCACGGCCTCGATGGCACGGCGGTGCTTGCTCTCCCGCGCGATCTCGTCGAGGTCGGCACGGGACAGGACGGACAGCGCCGCGTCGGACGCGGCGAGCAGGCCGCCCACGACGACCAGCAGGAACGCCACCGCCAGCAGGCCGACGACGAGCAGCATCAGCTCACCGTCCTCGGCGCTGGGCGGCGAACGCCGTGAGGATCTCGCCCTGCAGCCCGAACATCTCGGCCTTCTCGTCCGGCTCGGCGTGGTCGAAGCCGAGCAGGTGCAGGATGCCGTGGCACGTCAGCAGGAGCATCTCGTCCGTGCTCGAGTGCCCCGCGGTCTTCGCCTGCTCCTCGGCCACCTGCGGGCAGAGCACGATGTCGCCGAGCAGCCCGGCCGGCGTCGGCTCGTCCTCGGTGCCCGGACGGAGCTCGTCCATCGGGAAGCTCAGGACGTCGGTGGGTCCGGGCTCGTCCATCCAGCGGACGTGCAGCTGCTCCATCGCGCCCTCGTCGACGAGCACGATCGCGAGCTCCGCGTCGGCGTGGACGTGGAGTGCGTCGAGCGCGAAGGCGGCGAGGCGCTGGATGGCGGCCTCGTCGACCTCGACGCCGGACTCGTTGTTGAGCTCGATGCTCACCGGTTCCCTCCTCGGGAGTCGTTCTGGGGGTACGGGGAGCGCTGGCGGTCCTGCGGCGGACGTCCCCGTCGCTCGGCGCGGTTCGCACCGGCGGGGTTCGGCGTGGCGGCGGTGCCGCGGCCACCCGGTCGGTACCCGGCCTGCTCGGCGAGGCGTTCCTCGTCGTAGACGGTGTAGGCGTCGACGATGCGTCCGACGAGCGTGTGGCGGACGACGTCCTCGCTGCCGAGGCGTGCGAAGTGGATGTCGTCGACCTCGCCGAGGATGCGCGTCACGAGCCGGAGCCCGGAGAGGTTGCCGGGCAGGTCCACCTGGGTGATGTCACCGGTGACGACCATCTTCGAGCCGAACCCGAGCCGCGTCAGGAACATCTTCATCTGCTCGGGCGTGGTGTTCTGCGCTTCGTCGAGAACGACGAACGAGTCGTTCAGGGTGCGTCCGCGCATGTACGCCAGCGGCGCAACCTCGACCGTGCCGGCCGCCAGGAGCTTCGGGACCAGCTCGGGGTCCATCATCTCGTTGAGCGCGTCGTACAGCGGGCGCAGGTACGGGTCGATCTTGTCGGTGAGGGTGCCGGGCAGGAACCCGAGCCGCTCGCCGGCCTCGACCGCGGGACGCGTCAGGATGATCCGGGTGACCTCGCGCCGCTGGAGCGCCTGGACGGCCTTCGCCATCGCCAGGTAGGTCTTGCCGGTGCCGGCCGGGCCGATGCCGAACGTGATGGTGTTCTCGTCGATGGCGTCGACGTAGGCCCGCTGCCCGTCGGTCTTCGGCCGGACGGACTTGCCACGGCTCGAGACGATCGGCGTGCCGAAGGTGTCGGACGGCTTGCGGTCCTCGTCGAGGAGCTTCGCCGAGACGGGGATGTCCGAGGGGCCGATGTCCTGCCCGCGCTTCACCATGCCGACGAGCTCGTCGACGAGGGCGTGCGCGCGCGTGACGTCGCGTTCCGGCCCGGTCAACGAGACCTCGTTGCCGCGCACGAGCACGCGGACGCCGGGGTACTGGCGTTCGACGGTCTTGAGGAGTCGGTCCTGGGGGCCGAGCAACTGCACCATGGCGATGCCGTCGACCTGGATCGAGGCCGACACGTCCGACGCGTCGACCGGAGTGTGGGCTGGTTCGTCAGCTGGCAAGGGTGCCTTCCTGCAGTTCACCTGCGAGTACGTGCGCGTGCACGTGGAACACGGTCTGACCGGCGGCTTCGCCGGTGTTGAAGACGAGACGGTACTGGCCGCCGGCGCGCTCGTCGGCGATGCGCTGGGCGGTGGCGACCACGTGGGCGAGGAGGTCGGGGTCGCCGGCCGCGAGCTCGGTGACGTTCCGGTACTGCTCGGTCTTGGGGATGACGAGCACGTGGACGGGAGCCTTCGGCGCGATGTCCTCGATGGCGATCACGCGGTCGTCCTCGGCCACGACGGTCGCCGGGATCTCGCGCGCGATGATCCGCGAGAAGATGCTGGGCGTGCTGGTGCTCATGGCTCCATCGTAGAACGCGGTACCGACGCCCCGCCTTCCCGATCCTCGCGCTACCAGCGACCGAGCCGCGTCTGGAGGACCGCCAGCGCGGCCGGGCCGGCGGTGGAGGTCCGGAGCACCGTGTCCCCGAGTCGGACCCGGACGGCGCCGGCGGCCACGAGGCGGTCGAACTCCGAGCCGTCGATGCCGCCCTCCGGACCGACGACCAGGACGATCTCGGACACGTCGGCCGGCGGCTCCCACGCGGAGAGCCGGACGTCGCCGACGGGGTCCAGCACGAGCACGGCCCGGTCGGCGCCGGGGAAGCCCGCGAGCTGCCCCGACGTCACCGGCGCGTCGACGACGGGCACCCGCGAGCGGATCGCCTGCTTCGACGCCTCGTGCGCGATCGCCGTCCAGCGTGCGCGGCCCTTCTCGACCTTCGCGCCGTCCCAGCGGGAGACGCTTCGGGCCGCCGACCACGGCACGATCCGGTCGACACCGATCTCGGTCGCCGCCTGCACCGCCATCTCGTCGCGGCCGCCCTTCGCGAGCGCCTGCACGAGCGTGAGCGTCGGCGACGGCGCGTCGTCGACGGTGACCGTGGACACCACCAGCGACAGGGTGTCGCGCCCGAGGGCGGTGACGGATCCGGTCACGACCGTGCCGCGGCCGTCGGACAGCCGCAGGGTCTCCCCCGTCCGGACCCGGGCGACCGCGACGGCGTGGCGGCCCTCCGCCCCGTCGAGCGGGACGGTGTCGCCGACCGTGACGCCGTCGAGCGACCCGACGAGGTAGAGCGATGCCATCAGAAGTTGAAGAACCGGTCGCGGAGCTTGCCGAACATGCCCTGCTGGAAGCGGGCGAGCTGCGGCTTCGCGGCCTTGTGCGACTTCGCGAGCTGCTCGACGAGCTGGCGTTCCTTGTGCGAGAGCTTCGTCGGCGTCACCACCTGCACGCCGACCCGTAGGTCGCCGCGACCGTTGCCCCGGAGCTTCGTGATGCCGCGGTCCTTGATGACGAGGACGTCGGCGCTCTGCACACCCGGCCGGACCTCGAGCTCGACCGGACCGTCCAGCCCGTCGATCGTCGCGGTCGTCCCGAGCACGGCGTCGGTCATCGCGACCTCGAGCGTGGCGAGCAGGTCGTCCCCGTCGCGGCTGAACACGTCGTGGTGCCGCACCCGGATCTCGAGGTAGAGGTCACCGGAGGGACCACCGGCCGGCCCGACCTCGCCCTGGCCGGGCATCTGCAGGCGGAGACCGGAGTCGACGCCGGCGGGGACGTCCACCGGCACGGTGCGACGGGCGCGGATGCGTCCCTGACCCTGGCACGTCGGGCACGGGTTCGGGATGACGGTGCCGTACCCGCGGCAGGTGCCGCAGGGCGCACTCGTCACGACGTTGCCGAGGAGCGACCGGACCTGGCGCTGGATGTGCCCGGTGCCGCCGCAGATGTCACACGTCTGCGGGCTCGTGCCCGGAGCGCAGCAGGAACCGCCGCACGTCTCGCACAGCACCGCGGTGTCCACCTCGACGTCCTTGTGGGTGCCGAACACGACCTCGTCGAGGTCGACGTCGATGCGGAGCAGGGCGTCCTGCCCGCGCTCGGCCCGGCTGCGCGGACCGTTGCCCCTGCCACCGCCGGCACCGCCGCCGAAGAACGCGTCGAAGATGTCGCTGAAGCCGCCGGCACCGCCGCCGAAGGGGCCGTCGGCCTGGGGGCCGGCGTCGTACCGGCGCCGCTGTTCGGGGTCGCTCAGCACGTCGTACGCGTGCGTGACGTCCTTGAAGCGCTCGGCTGCTTCGGGGCTCGGGTTCACGTCCGGGTGCAGTTCGCGCGCCAGACGGCGGTACGCCTTCTTGATGTCGGCATCGGAGGCGTCCTTCTGGACGCCGAGGACGTCGTAGTGGTCTGCCACGTATCCCTCAGTCGGTTCGGTTCGGTCGGTCGGGTGCGGCGGTCGCCGCGGGTCTGGTGGTCGTCGGTGGGCCTGGAGGCGCGGGTCGCCCGGTCGGGACCGGCTCGCTCAGCCGCGTGGGCACCTGGTCAATGTTCGCCCAGGAGTTTGGACAGGTACCGTGCGACGGCGCGCACCGCGGCCATGTTCGTGCCGTAGTCCATCCGGGTGGGCCCGAGCACGCCGAGCCGCGCGAGCTCGCCGCCGGCCAGGTACCCACCGGCGACGATGCTCGTCGCGTCGAGCCCGTACTCGGCGTTCTCGACGCCGATCCGGGCCGCGACGCCGTCGTCGATCTGCATCTCGCCGAACAGCCGGAGCAGGGTCACCTGTTCCTCGATCGCCTCGAGCACGGGGAAGAGGCCGCCGGAGAAGTCCTGCTCGCTCTTGGCGAGGTTCGCCGCACCGGCCATCACCAGACGGTCCTGCCGGTTCGACTGCACCTGCTCGATCAGGGTCGCGACGACGATCCCGGCGAGCAGCTGGGCGTCTGGACGGATCTGCTGCGGCACCGCGCGGAGGGCCGTCGAGACGTCCTGCAGCAGGAGGCCGACGGTAGCGCCGTTCACCACGGTGCGGAGCTCGGTGAGCGCGCCTTCGTCGAGCGGAGCGTCGGTCTCGACGACGCGCTGTTCGACCCGCGCGGTGTCGGTGATGAGCACGACCATCAGACGGTTGTCGCCGAGGCGGACGAGCTCGACGTGCTGCACGCGCGCCCGGACCATCGAGGGGTACTGCACGAGGGCGACCTGGTTGGTGAGCTGGCTGAGCAGGCGGACCGTCCGGCCGAGAACCTCGTCGAGGTCGTTCGGCGCGCCGAGGAAGGTCTCGATCGCGTGCCGCTGCGCGCTGGACAGCGGCCGGGCACCGGCGAGGTGGTCGACGAAGACCCGGTACCCCTTGTCGGTCGGGACGCGACCGGACGAGGTGTGCGGCGCCGCGATGAGCTGCTCGTCCTCGAGCTGGGCCATGTCGTTCCGGATCGTGGCGGCGCTGACCCCGAAGGCGTGCCGCTCCACGATCGTCTTCGAACCGACCGGCTCGCGCGATGCGACGTAGTCCCGCACGATGGCCTTGAGGACCTCGAGGCTGCGTTCGCTGACCACCCGGACCCCTTCCACTCGATCTGGCACTCGGACGTGTCGACTGCTGATCCTACGCCCGACCGCCGACGGAGCGGGACTTCTGCACACGCCTGCCGATACGCTTCCGGCATGACCTACGGACAGCAGCCCGGTGGCCCCCAGTTCCCCGGCGGGTACCAGCCGCCGCAGCCGATGTCGCCCGAGGACCAGCGCCTCTGGGCCACGCTGACGCACATCGGTGGCATCTTCTTCAACTTCGTCGTGCCGCTCGTCGCGTACCTCGTCCTGCGCGACCGCGGTGGCTTCATCCGCGAGCACACCCGCGTCGCACTGAACTTCCACATCACGATGGCGATCGCCTACGTCGTCTCGGGCATCCTGACCGTGGTGCTCATCGGGGCGCTCCTGCTCCCCGTCATCGGCATCGTGACGATCATCTTCGGCATCATGGCCGCGGTCGCTGCGAACCGTGGGCAGTTCTACCGATACCCGCTGTCGATCGAGTTCATCAAGCAGTAGCTCAGTCGAGCAGCTCGCGGACCACCGCGTCCGCGAGCAGGCGACCCTGCAGGGTCAACTCGATCCGTCCCCGCACCGCGGCCGAGCCGTCCACGAGACCACGTGCGATGAGTCCGGCGACGCGGCCCCGCGCCTCCTGGGCCAGCTCGCTCGTCGCGAGCTCACCGCGGACCCGCGCCGCGAGCAGGACGCGCTCGACGTACCGGGTCTCGTCGTCGAGGGTCTCGCGGCCGGCCGCCGGCGACTCCCCCTGCAGCACCCGGTTCGCGTACGCGGCCGGGTGCTTCACGTTCCACCAGCGGGTGCCGGCGACCGCGGAGTGCGCGCCCGGACCGACGCCCCACCAGTCGTGTCCCTTCCAGTACGACAGGTTGTGCCGGCTCGCGTGCTGGTCGCCGCGGGACCAGTTCGAGACCTCGTACCAGGAGTACCCGGCCTCGCCGAGCACCCGGTCGGCCAGCTCGTACATGTCCGCCGCGAGGTCGTCGTCCGGTGCCGGCAGCTCACCGCGTGCGACCATCCGGCCCATCGCGGTGCCGTCCTCGACGATGAGCGAGTAGGCCGAGACGTGGTCCGGCTCGCACGCCAGGGCCGCGTCGAGCGAGGTGCGCCAGTCGTCGAGGGACTCACCGGGCGTCGAGTAGATGAGGTCGAGCGAGACGTCGAGGCCCTGCTGCTTCGCGGCGTCCACCACGAGCGGGACGCGCTCGGGGTCGTGCGTCCGGTCGAGCGTCGCGAGCACGTGCGGCACCGCCGACTGCATGCCGTAGCTCACGCGGGTGAACCCGCCGGCGCGCAGGGTCGCCAGCGAGGACTCGTCGACGGAGTCCGGGTTCGCCTCGGTCGTGACCTCGGCCCCGGGCAGGATGCCCCACGTTTCGTCGATCGCCCGCAGGATCATCACGAGGTCCGACGCCGGCAGCATCGTGGGCGTCCCACCGCCGAAGAAGACAGTCGACACCGGCCGTCGCGGGACGCCGGACCGGTCGAGGACGTCCGCCGCGAAGCGGATCTCCTGTACCGCGTGCCCGGCGTAGTCGTCCCGCCGGACACCGCGGAGCTCGGAGGCCGTGTAGGTGTTGAAGTCGCAGTAGCCGCACCGGACGCGGCAGAACGGCACGTGCACGTAGACACCGAAGGGGACGTCACCGGCTCCGGCCGCAGGCGAGAGCAGCCCGTCCGCGGGTGCGGGATCGGCGATCGGGAGAGCACTCGGCATGGACTCCATTGTCCGTCATGATGGAGGCATGGAGCACCACCCCGTCCCCACCACGGTGCTGTGGGACATCGACGGCACCCTCGTGATGAACGCCTCGTCGCCGGGCAACCTCTACCACCTCGCGCTCGAGCGGGCGGTGGGCCGCGACCTCGTCCTCCGCGTCGGGCACCAGCACGGCCGCACCGACGCCGGGCTCATCGCGGAGCACGTGCGGGCCCACGACCTGGACGACTCGCTCATCCCCACCGTGAGTCGGCACCTGCACGACCTGACCGAGGAGCGGCACGTGTCCGGGGACCACCGCAGTCCGGCGCCGGGTGCGATCGCCCTCGTGCGACGGTTCGCCGGGCTCGGCTGGCGCAACGGCCTGCTGACGGGCAACTCCCCCTACCGCGCACGCGTGAAGCTCCAGGGCGCCGGGTTCGACGTCGACGCGTTCGACTGGGAGCACTCGTACTTCGGGGATGCCGAGGTCGAGCGCAGCGGGGTGACCGCACGCGCTGCCGAGGCGCTCGCGGGGACCCGGGCCGTCATCGTCGGGGACACCCCGCGGGACGGCGAGGCTGCCGAGGCCGTCGGGATCCCGTTCCTCGCGGTCGCGACGGGTGTGTTCGACGTCGAGGCGCTCCGCGGGACCGGTGCCGTCACGGTCGCCCGGAACTGCGTCGACGACGCGTCGCTCATCGAGGACGCCATCGCGGCGCTCCCCCCGCTGCGCTGACCCGCCCTGCGGCGCGCCCGCGAGGTCAGTCGCCGCGCAGGGCCTCGAGGTACTTCTGCGCCATCACGCGCTGCTGCCGACGGAGCAGCGGCGCCACGAACTGCCACTTCCGACTCGACGGCTGCGAGAACTGCCGGATCTGCAGCCACACGGAGCCGTCCGGGGTCCGCTCGACGACGAAGGACTCCTCGCCCGAGAGCGGGTGCCCCTCGAGCGTGCCGTACGCGAAGCCCTTGCGATCGGTCTCGTCGATGATCGAGACGACCCGGACCGGCGCCTGCACCGTCCGGCCGAAGGCGTGCATGGTCAGCGTCGCGCTCGTGCCCGCGGTCACGAGCGGCGTGCCGTCCGGAGCGAACTTCTCCACCCGGGGCGTCCCGATCGAGGCCGGGGCGATCGGCACGCCGTCCTCGTCGAAGGTCACCGGGTTGTAGCGGACCTCGTCGTCGTCGGGCTGGTCCTCGACGCGGACGCGGATCCCGCTGCGCTCCTGGATCTGCCACGTCAGGGCCTGGGTCACCGCGGTCTCGAAGCGCTGGTCGCCGTGACCGATCCGGGAGCGGGACTCGGACGGCACGAACCCCTCGGGCGGGTACGTCATGAGGTCCGGTGCCTGGGTCGCACCCACCGCTCCGTACGTCAGGGCGGTCCGGTAACTCCCGCGGGTACTCATGCCGCCCACTGTACTGGGGACTCGTGCCCCGGACCGAACCGGGCACCGCCGGCTGCGGCTGTCGGACGGGTCGCCCACGCGCAGCCGCACGTCCGCTTCCCGCGCGCCCCGAACTGGAGGCCCGACACCCGACCGCCACGCCCCTATCGTGGGTGCGTGCCCCGCTCCCGCTTCGCCCGTGTGCGGTCCGTCGACCGCACGACGGCCGCGTTCGCCGTCCTGACGCTCGCGGCGTTCGGGTTGGCGGCGACGGCGCGAGCGGCGGTCGAGTGGGCGACGGCGGGCCTCGGCTCCCCCGCGCCGTACACCGCGGTGTCCCCGGGAGACGTCGACGTGTTCGACACCGCGAACGCCATCGCGGCGTTCGGGGCGTGCAGCGCCGGAGCGGGGGTGCTCCTGTTCGGGGTGACGCTCGTGCTCGCGGTCCGTCGACACTCGGCACGCCGCCTGCCCTCCGTGCTCGGCTTCTGCACGCTGGCGATGGTCGTCGGGTCGGTGGTGGCCGGGTTCGCCGCGGGCACACAGGTGGACTACGACGCGGCCGCCGGACTCGTCATCCTGCGGACCGCGCTGGCGGGACTGGCCGCGGCGAGCCTCCCGGCACTGGGCCTGGCCGCGCTGCGGGCCCGCGCCCGCCGCGCCTGAGCCGAGCCGCTACTTCTTCTTCTCTTCGACGTCCCCGGAGAGCGCTGCGATGAAGGCTTCCTGCGGGACCTCGACGCGACCCACCATCTTCATGCGCTTCTTGCCCTCCTTCTGCTTCTCGAGCAGCTTGCGCTTCCGGGTGATGTCACCGCCGTAGCACTTCGCGAGGACGTCCTTGCGCATCGCCCGGATGCTCTCGCGCGCGATGATGCGGGCGCCGATCGCGGCCTGGATCGGCACCTCGAACTGCTGGCGCGGGATGAGCTTGCGCAGCCGCTCGGTCATGAGCGTGCCGTACGCGTAGGCCTTGTCGCGGTGGACGATCGCGCTGAACGCGTCGACCTGCTCGCCCTGCAGCAGGATGTCGACCTTCACGAGGTCGGCCGCCTGGTCGCCCGTGGGCTCGTAGTCGAGCGAGGCGTAGCCCTGCGTCTTGCTCTTGAGCTGGTCGAAGAAGTCGAAGACGATCTCGCCGAGGGGCATCTCGTACCGGATCTCGACGCGGTCCTCGCCGAGGTACTCCATGCCGAGCAGCGATCCGCGGCGCGACTGACACAGCTCCATGATCGCGCCGACGTAGTCCTTCGGCGCGAGGATGGCCGCGCGGACCATCGGCTCGCGGACCTCGACGATGCGACCGCCGGGGAACTCGGACGGGTTCGTGACCTCGGTCACGGTGTTGTCCTCGTTGGTGACCTCGTAGATCACGCTCGGGGCCGTCGTGATGAGGTCGAGCCCGAACTCGCGCGACAGGCGCTCGGTGATGATCTCGAGGTGGAGCAGGCCGAGGAAGCCGCAGCGGAAGCCGAAGCCGAGCGCCACCGACGTCTCGGGTTCGTACACGAGGGCGGCGTCGGACAGCTTGAGCTTGTCGAGGGCCTCGCGCAGGTCGGGGTAGTCGGAGCCGTCGATCGGGTACAGGCCCGAGAACACCATCGGCTTCGGGTCGGTGTAGCCGGCGAGCGGCTCGGTCGCGGGCTTCTGCGCCGTGGTGACCGTGTCGCCCACCTTCGACTGGCGGACGTCCTTCACCCCGGTGATGAGGTAGCCGACCTCGCCGACGCTCAGCCCCTTGGTCGGTTTCGGCTCGGGGCTGGACACGCCGATCTCGAGGATCTCGTGCGTCGACTTCGTCGACATCATCTGGATCTTCTCGCGCGGGTGGATCGTGCCGTCCACCATGCGGACGTACGTCACGACGCCGCGGTAGCTGTCGTAGACCGAGTCGAAGATCATCGCACGGGGTGCAGCGTCCACGTCGCCGACGGGAGCAGGGACCGTCCCGACCACGCGGTCGAGGAGTTCCGGCACGCCGACTCCGGTCTTGCCGGACACCCGGAGCACGTCCTCGGGCTTGCCACCGATCAGCTGCGCGAGCTCGGCCGCGTACTTGTCGGGGTCGGCCGCCGGCAGGTCGATCTTGTTGAGCACGGGGATGATCTCGAGGTCGTTCTCGAGCGCCAGGTAGAGGTTCGCGAGCGTCTGCGCCTCGATGCCCTGCGCGGCGTCGACCAGGAGGATCGCGCCCTCGCACGCCGCGAGGGACCGCGAGACCTCGTACGAGAAGTCGACGTGACCGGGCGTGTCGATCATGTTCAGGGCGTACGTCTGCCCGTCGAGCTCCCACGGCATGCGCACCGCCTGGGACTTGATCGTGATGCCGCGCTCGCGCTCGATGTCCATGCGGTCGAGGTACTGCGCACGCATGGCGCGGTCCTCGACGATGCCGGTGATCTGCAGCATGCGGTCGGCCAGCGTGGACTTGCCGTGGTCGATGTGCGCGATGATGCAGAAGTTGCGGATCGCGTCGGCCGGGGTCGAGGCGGGCTCGAGCGGCGCGGATGCTTGTGGGCTCACGGTTCCTCGGGGTGGGTCGGACGGTCGAACGATTGTCCCACGTCCGCCGGCCGACATCGCGCAAGCGCTGGCGACCTGTGGAACGCGGGCGACGCACTGGACGCTGTGGAGGAACGACGGGAGGCGCGGGTCGGGCCCGCACCGCGCCTCCCGTCCGTCAGACGGTCGCCGCGACCGGCGCTGGCAGTGCACCCAGGCCGCGGCGCAGGTCCGCCGGCGTCGCCGCGAGGCAAACCCGGATCCAGCCCTCGCCGGTCCGACCGAACGCGCTCCCCGGCGCCACGGCGACCCGCTCCCGCTGCAGGAAGTCGAGCGCCCACTCGGCGACGTCACCCTGCGTGGCGTGGGACATGTCGATCCACAGGTAGAAGGCGCCGCGCGGGTCGAGGTAGCGGATGCCCGCGGCGTCGAGCACCTCCTTGGCGACGCCGAGGTTGGCACGGTAGTGCTCGCGGGCGTCCTGCACGGCGGAGTGGTCGCCCACGATCGCCGCGAGGGCCGCCCACTGGTCGGGTTCGGCGACGCAGCTGATCATCGCCTCCTGGGTGGTGCGCATGGTCGGGCCGAGCCCCTTCGGCGTGACGAGGTACCCGACACGGACTCCGGTCATCGCGTAGGTCTTGCTCAACGAGAACGCGGTGAAGACACGGTCGTCCTCGTCGAGGCTCGCCAGGCTGACGTGCCGGGTGCCGTAGGTGAAGTACTCGTAGACCTCGTCGCTGATCACCCAGAGGTCGTGCCGTTTCGCCAGGTCGAGCAGGTCCCGGAGCGTCTGCTCGCCGAACACCGAACCGAGCGGGTTCGACGGGGAGTTCACGACGAGGGCGCGGGTCCGCTCGGTGATGCTCGCCTCGAGGGCCTGCAGGTCGGGCTCGAACCCGTGCTGCGGCTCGAGCCGGTACGGCACCGGGGTGGCACCGATGATGTGGGCGTTCATCGTGAAGGTCGTGTAGCCGGGGTCCGGCACCAGGACCTCGTCGCCGGGGCTCAGCACGAGGGTCATCGCCTGGAAGAGCGCCTGGGTCGCGCCGATCGTCATCCAGATCTGCTCGACGTCGACCTCGATCCGGTTCTCGCGACGGAGCTTCTCGCGGATGGCCTCGCGCAGCGGGGCGACGCCGCCGTTCGGCGTGTAGTCGGTGCGGTCCTCGGTCCAGGCGCGCCGGGCTGCTTCGCCGATGTGCGCGGCCACGGGGACGTCCGGTTCGCCGATGACGAGCATCGCGATGTCCGTGGCCGCTGCCTGCTCGGCCTGCATGCGTGCTGCTTGCTCGTACACCCGGCGGATGCCGGAGGCGGGGACGGTCTCGATGCGGGGCGCGAGCGATGGCATGCTCGTCACGGTAGCGAACCGTTGTTGCGGCACGGTTTCGGCGTTTCGGTGCTTTGGTCCAGACGCTCGGGCCTGGTAATGTTGGTGGCTGGCTTCCGCGTTCCCCGCCCACGGGTGGAACGCGATGCGACCAAGGGCCCCTCTACCCAGCGGTCGCGACCACCCGTAGAGACGAACAAGGAGCAACACGCATGGCGAACATCAAGTCGCAGATGAAGCGCATCAAGACCAACCTCAAGGCCCAGGAGCGCAACAAGGCCTACCGGTCGGAGCTCAAGACGGTCATCCGTCACACGAACGAGGCCGTCGTCGCGGGCGACAAGGACAAGGCCGTCGCGGCCCTGACCCTCGCGTCGAAGAAGCTCGACAAGGCCGTGAGCAAGGGCGTCATCCACAAGAACCAGGCCGCGAACCGCAAGTCGGCCATCGCGAAGAAGGTCGCTGCGCTCTGACGCACTGACCCTTCTGGTCGGAAGGCCCCGCACCGTTCGGTGCGGGGCCTTTTGCGTGTGCGGGGGCTTCTGTGTGGGCGGGGGCTTCTGCGTGGGCGGGCGGGCGGCGGCGGGTGGGCGGCGGGCGGGTGGGCGGCGGGCGCTCGCGAGCGGGCGAAATACGTCCCGCTCGGCGCCTCGGAACGACACGTTCTGCCCCCTCGGCGAAAGCCAGCGGCGTGTCCTGCCCCTTCGACGCGCAACCCGGCTCACCGACGCCCGGGCACACGAGGCCCGAGCGGACCGTCCGTGATGCCCGTTCCTCGAGGTCGCACAACGTGCTGCTGGCAGGTGGCTCGCGCGGCAGTTCGTGCGACCTCGACGGACAGCGCGCGGAGTGTCGTGCGACCTCGACCTCGACCTCGACCTCGACCTCGACCTCGACCTCGACCTCGACCTCGACCGATGTGACTTCACCCGACGTGACCTCGCCAGCCGGGAGTCATCAGCCGGAAGGGGTCAGCGCACCTCGCCGCGCCGCGCGATCGTCCGGACCATGACCTCGAGCGCGTAGTGCGCATCGCGGGAGCCGCCCTTCACCGCGGTGTCGGCCTCGGCGATGCTGATGATCGCGTTCGCGAGCCCGGACTCGCTCCACCCGGCGATGTCGCGCTGCGCCCGCTGCACCTGCCACGGCGCCATCCCGAGCGCGGAGGCAGCCTGACCGCTCGGCCCACGGAAGGCGCTGACCTTCGCCATCGTGCGGATCTTCGACGCGAACGCCGCCACGATCGGCACCGGGGCCTCGCCGGTGGACAGCGCGTGCCGCAGCTCGACGATGGCCGGCGCCGATCGCCCGGCGAGCGCGATGTCCGCGACCTTGAACGCGTTCGTCTCGACACGGCCGCCGTAGTACTTGTCGACGACCTTGTCGGTGATCTCCGCAGCCTCGTCCACGAGGAGCTGCCGACACGCGGCCGCGAGCTCCGCCAGGTCGTCTGCGAACGCTGCGACGAGGGTGCGCACCGCCGAGGGTGCGATCTTGCGTCGAGCGGCGCGGAACTCCGCGTTGACGAAGTCGATCCGGTCGGTCTCGCGCTTGAGCTCGTCGCACTGCACCTCGACGCCCCCGCCGACACCGCTTCGGATCGTGTCGAGCAGCTTCTTGCCGCGCACTCCCCCACCGTGGCGCAGGACGAGCGTGACGTCGTCCGCCGGAGCGCCGAGGTACGAGATCGTCTCGGTGATGAACGCGTCGGTGCACTTCTCGACGTTGGTGACCCGGACCAGCCTGGGCTCGCCGAACAGGGAGGGGCTCGCCAGCGTCGCGAGCAGGCCCGGCGCGTACTGGTCGGCCTCGAGGTCGTGCACCTCGAGCGCAGGGTCTTCACCCACGAGCAGGTCGCGCAGGACGCTGCTCGCTCGTTCGGCGAGGAAGGTCTCCGGCCCCGTGATCAGCACCACCGGCGCAGGACGGATCCCCGACCAGGGCACCTGGTCGATCTTCGCTGCGGCGCGGACGGGCTTCTTGGCGGCCATGCCTCGATCCTACGGGCGACCGGTGACGCCGAACGCTCGGTCCACACCCGCAGTGCGTCGGGTCCGTCCCGTCCGACGACGACCGTCCCCTGTCGGTCCGTCCGGTAGGCCCGGGTCCCCGCGGCCTCGAGCATGTCCAGGGCGGAGCTCGTCGGGTGGCCGTACGTGTTGTCCGCACCGACACCGATGAGGCCCACCGCCGCAGCGGTCTCGCGGTAGAGGACCGGGTCCTGGTCCGCCGAGCCGTGGTGCGCGACCTTGACGACCTCGACGCCGGTCGCGGCCTCGGGCCCGGCCAGGGCACCCCGGAATCGGCGCTGCGCGGCCTCGCCCAGGTCACCCAAGAACAGTCCGGCCACGCAGGACGTGCACCCCGGGCCGGGCTCCGTGCGGAAGACGAGGCTCGCATCGTTGCCTGCGTCCCGCGCACCCGCTCGCGGCCACAGCACCCGCCAGCGCAGCGGCCCGAGCGTCCCCGTCGTCGTGTCGTCGGCCGTCCCCACCTCGATGCCCGCCTCGACGAGCTCTTCGAGGACACGCTCGTCCTCGGGTCGTCCAGTCGGACCGACGAGCGCGGTCGTCACGCGGTCCGCGACCGCTGCGACCGCACCGACGTGGTCCCGGTCGAAGTGGGTCAGCACGAGCAGGTCGATCCTGCCGATGCCGAGGAGGTCCAGACAGGCGCTGAGTCGCTCCGGAGCATCGCCGACGTCGACCAACGCGACACCGTTCCCGCCGCGGAGGACCACGGCATCCCCCTGTCCCACGTCGCACGCGGCGACGGCCCAGTCGCCCGGCAGCCCGGCGCGCACGACGAATCGCGGTACGGCGACGCACACGATCCCGATCGCCGTGACGGTGCAGGCGGCGAGCAGCAGCCGTGAGCGTGCCGTCGGAGGCGTGAAGACGGCGACCGCGACCAAGCCGCTCACGACGGCGGCGGCGCCGACGCCGACGATCCCGGCGGGCCAGGGCACCGAGGCGTACGGCAGTGCAGCCGTACCGTGCGCGATGCCTCCGATGGCGCTGGCGGGTACCCATGCGACGGCGGAGAGCACCGTGCTGCCCCACGGCCACACCGGTGCGGTCAGGCAGGCTGCGAGTCCCACGACGGTGACGATCGGCGCGAGCGGTTCGGTCAGCAGGTTGGCGGGGATCGCGTACGTCGGGAACGTCGCCGACAACGGGATCGTGACCGGCCAGCACGCGAGCTGCGCTGCGACCGGGACCGCGAGCGCGGCCGCCACCGGCGTCCACAACCGGCGCGCGAACAGCGCGGTCAGCGGCGGACCGAGGACCACGATCCCACTCGTCGCGAGCACCGACAGGGCGAACGCGAACGACCGCGCGTACCAGGGGTCGACGACCAGCATCCCGACCACGGCGAGGGCGATCAGCGGGACGCCGCGCACCGGACGGCCGGCGAGGTGGACCACGAGGACCACCACCGCCATCACCGTCGCCCGCACGATCGAGGGGTCCGGCCGGACCAGCACGACGAACGCCAGCAGGAGCGCGATCGCCACCACCGCCCGTGCTGCCCGTGGCAGACCGACGACGCGTCCCAGCACCACCACGAGTCCCACGATCACGGCGCAGTTCGCGCCGGACACCGCGGTGAGGTGGGTGAGCGCCGAGGTCTCCATCGCCGCCTCGGTCGCCGGGTCGAGCCCGCTCCGGTCTCCGATCGCCAGACCGCGCAGCAGCGAGGCGCCGGGCTCCGGCAGCGACTCGCTCACCGACACGAACGCCTGCCGGGCCCGGTCGGTCGTCGCGAGGAGTCCCGTCGGCGGTTCGGTCCGGACGACTCCGCGTACGAACGCGACGAACGACGTCGCACTCCCCGTGTCGTCGGCTTCGAGCGTGGCCACCCCGACGAGACGGCTCCCCGCGGCGAGCGGCGCATGCCCGTCCGCGCCGGGGACGAGCCGCACCGGCACGCGCAGTCCCCCGGTCTCCGCTGCGCGCTCCAGGGTCCCGACGACCGACCGGTCACCCGGCGCGAGGTCGCGGTCGAGCACGATCTCGACGGTGACCGGTCCGGCCCCGTCGAGCACGACCGGACTCCGCCGGGCGTCACCGACCACCACCGCGACCGCCACCACCGTGCAGAACGCACTCGACGCCACGACGAGCGCCGCGATGCCCGAGACCGGTCGTGGGCGGCCGACCGCGAGCCACACGATGCCGGCGCAGGTGACGGCCGCTCCGGCGAGGACGACCCACCCGGCGCTCCCGGGAACCCCGATCAGCACCGCGGCACAGGCCCACGCGGCCGTCGCCGGACCGGCCACCCGCAGGTCCCGCATGCCGGGAGCGAGGTCGACGGCCATCGCCGCCCCGCTCAGACCCGCACCCGGTCGCGCAGTTCCGCGAACCGGACGTCACCGATGCCGCTGACGTCGAGCAGGTCCTCGACGGCAGTGAAGCGTCCGTGCTCGTCGCGCCACGCGAGGATCCGGCCCGCGAGTGACGGCCCGATGCCGGGGAGTGTCTCGAGCAGGCGCTGGTCTGCTGTGTTGAGGTCGACGACGGCGTCACCGGCCGACCCGGCCCCACCGGCCGCGCCCCCGGCACCGGTTCCACCGCTGACAGACCCGCCACCACCCCCGGCCGCTCCTGCCACCCCGGCACCACCGTCGAGCGGCTCCGGGACGTCCGTCTCCCCCACCGCGGGCACGTACAACCGCTCGCCGTCCACCAGAACCCGCGCGAGGTTCAGCCGCGCCAGGTCGGCGTCGCCACGAGGACCCCCGGCACGCTCGACAGCGTCGGACACACGGCTTCCCCCGGGCAGCGTCACGATCCCCGGCCGTCCCACCGCCCCGACGACGTGCACGACCACGAGCGTGGCTGCTGACGGGGACGACGACGGGGACGGCGGCGCGGACGGCCCACCCGCCACCGACAGGTCACCGCCACCGCCCGACGACGAGGACGACGACGAGGAAGAGCCCGTCCACGACCCGACCGCCACGACGACCACAGCGACCACGACGACGAGCGCCGCCAACACGACCGCGGCCCTCGGCGACAACGCGAACCCGGGCGCCCACGACCGAACGGACGCACCGCCCGACTCCGGCCCCGACGCGGAAGACGGCCCAGACCCAGACCCAGACCCAGACCCAGACGACCCAGACGACCCAGACGACCCAGACGACATACCCGCACGCTACGGAACCCGACCACCCGGCCGGGCCCCGCAGCGACGATCAGTGGACGACCACCCGCCGTCCCCACCTGTGGAGGACGAAGCGGCGGCCGACGAGGAACGCTACCCCTTGATCGCGATGTTCACGAGCTTCGGCGCCCGCACGATCACCTTCACGATCTCGCGATCCCCGATGTACCGCTGCACGTTGGCCGAAGCCCGCGCGAGCGCCTCGAGCTCCGCGGGGTCGATCGACTTCGACACCTCGAACGAGTCCCGGACCTTGCCGTTGACCTGCACGACCGCGGTGAGCGACTCCTGCACGAGCAGCGTCGGATCGGCCTTCCGCCAACCGTACGTGGCGACGGTCGCCTCGTAGCCCAGCTTCTCCCACATTTCCTCGCCGGTGTACGGCGCGAAGACGCTCAGGCCGAGCGCGATGGTCTCGACGGCCTCACGGACGGCGGGGTCCCCCGCGCCCGGACCGTTGTCGATCGCCTTGCGGGTGACGTTCACGAGGTCCATGAGCCGCGCGATCACGACGTTGAACTTGAACGACTCCATCATCCCCGGCGCATCGGCCAGGAACCGGTGGGTGACCTGGCGCAGCGCCCGGTCGCCGTCCGCCCAGACGACGTCGGGCGACGACGTGACGTCGAGCGCCAGCCGGTAGGCACGAGCGAGGAAGCGGGCCGAGGCGGACGGCGAGACGTCCTCCCAGTTGATGTCGTCCTCCGGCGGGCCGGCGAAGCCCATCACCAGGCGGATGGCGTCGACACCGTTCGCGTCGAGCTCGTCACCGAGCGAGACCCCGCCCTTCGACTTCGACATCTTCGAGCCGCCGGACAGCACCATGCCCTGGTTGAGCAGCGCCGAGAAGGGCTCGGTGAAGTCGAGGTAGCCGAGGTCGAACAGCACCTTGGTCACGAACCGCGCGTACAGCAGGTGCAGGATCGCGTGCTCGATGCCGCCGATGTACTGGTCGACCGGCGCCCACTTGCGGGCGACCGCGGGGTCGAACGCCTGCGTGTCGTCGTTCGCCGCCAGGAAGCGCAGGAAGTACCACGACGAGTCGACGAACGTGTCCATCGTGTCGGTGTCGCGGAGCGCGGGAGTGCCGTCCACGGGGTTCGGCACGTTCACCCAGTCGGTGGCACCACCGAGCGGCGAGGTGCCCTTCGGCTTGAGGTCGAGTCCCTCGGTGTCGGGCAGGCGCACCGGCAGCTGGTCCAGCGGCACCGGGTGCTCGGAGCCGTCGGCGCCGTGGATGATCGGGATCGGGGTGCCCCAGAACCGCTGACGCGAGATGAGCCAGTCCCGCAGGCGGTAGGTCTTCGCGGCGCGACCGGTGCCGCGTTCCTCGAGGAGCGTGATGGCGGCGCTGATCGCGTGCTGCTTCGACATCCCGTCGAGCGGCCCGGAGTTGATCATCCGCCCCTGGCCGGTGAGCGCCTCGCCGGTCGCGAACGGATCGAGTGACGGCAGTTCCGTGTCCTCGGTGATCACCGGGATCGCCCCGGTCACCGCGGCGTTCGTGTCGACGACCACGCGGACGGGCAGGTCGAACGCCCGCGCGAAGTCGAGGTCGCGCTGGTCGTGCGCGGGCACAGCCATGACCGCGCCGTGGCCGTAGTCGGCCAGCACGTAGTCGGCGGCCCAGATCGGCAGGCGCTCCCCCGTCAGCGGGTGGATCGCGAAGCGGCCGAGCGGCACGCCGGTCTTCGGGCGGTCGGCGTTCTGCCGGTCGATCTCCGACGTCTTCTGCGTGGCGACCAGGTACTCGTCGAACGCCGCACGAACGTCATCAGGAGCAGCGGAAACCAGCGAAGCGGCCAGGTCCGAGTCCGGCGCCACGACCAGGAACGTCACCCCGTGGATCGTGTCCGGACGGGTGGTGAACACCGTGACGGGCTCGTCGCGCCCCTCGATCACGAAGTCGACGTCGGCGCCGACGGAACGGCCGATCCAGTTCCGCTGCTGCGCGATGACCTTCGCCGGCCACCGTCCCTCGAGCTGGTTGAGGTCGTCGAGCAGCCGGTCCGCGTACTCCGTGATCTTGAAGTACCACTGCGTCAGCTTCTTCTTGACGACGACGGCACCGGATCGGTCCGAGGTGCCGTCGGGCAGCACCTGCTCGTTCGCGAGCACGGTCTGGTCCACCGGGTCCCAGTTGACCCAGCTGTCCTTGCGGTACGCCAGGCCCTTCTCGTACATCTTGAGGAACAGCCACTGGTTCCACTTGTAGTACTCGGGGTCCGAGGTGTGGATCTCGGTGGTCCAGTCGAACGACGGCGCGTAGCGCTTGAACGACGCCTTCTGCTGCTCGATGTTCGCGTAGGTCCAGTCCTTGGGGTCGACCCCGCGCTTGATCGCCGCGTTCTCGGCCGGCAGCCCGAACGAGTCCCAGCCGATCGGGTGCAGCACGTTGAAGCCCTGCTGCCGCCAGTACCGCGCCACGAAGTCGCCGAGCGCCCAGTTCTCGGCGTGCCCCATGTGCAGGTCGCCGGACGGGTACGGGAACATCTCGAGGATGTACTTCCGCGGACGCGTGTCGTCGAGGTCGGTCGTGAAGAGCCCGAGTTCCTCCCAGCGCGGCTGCCACTTCTCCTGCAGACGACGGAAGTCGTAGGCGTTCGGGTCCTCGGGGTACGGCTCGGTGGTCACGGAACTCTCATTCAGTCTGGAGGCACGGATCACGTCCGTCGGACGCGCTCCGGTCATCAAGGATATAAGGCCTGGAGGCACGGATCACCGCACCGACGTGGCCCCACTGCCGACAGGTGGTTGGCTCAGACCGCCGCGAGCCGCCCGTCGCGCATCCGCAGCGTCCGGTCGACGAGGTCCGCCGGCACCGGCACGTGCGACACGATGACGACCGTCCTGCCGTCCTGTCGCGCCGCCCCGACCAGGTCGCGCAGCACGGCGTCGCCCAGGTCCGGGTCGATGTCGGCCGTCGGCTCGTCGAGCACGAGCACCGGGAAGGCGTGCAGGAGTGCCCGGGCGAGCGCGAGACGATGCGCCTGCCCGCCCGACACGAGCGCGCCGCGCTCCCCCACGCCGGCGTCGAGCCCACCGCGCCGGTCCACCCACGCCGCGAGCCCGACCCGGTCGAGCACCGCGAGCAGGTCCGCGTCGGTCGCGGTGTCCCGGGCGAACAGCAGGTTCTGCCGCACCGACTGGTCGAACACGAACGGGTCCTGCTCGATCAGCCCGACGCGGGCACGGACGGCATCGGGGTGCATGTCCTTCGCCTCGACGCCGTCGAGGGTGTACGAGCCCTCGTGGTCGACGAACCGCACGAGTGCGTCCACGAGCGTCGACTTGCCCGCGCCGCTCGGGCCCTCGAGGACGACGACCTCGCCGGGGTGGAGGTCCAGCGACACGCGGTCGACCGCGGCGACCTCGGCTCCGGGCCAGCGCACCGACAGGTCCCGGAGCGAGACTGCGACGGGCCCGTCGACGACGAGCGTGGCGGGATCCGCGTCCGCCTCCGGCTCGGCAACGATGCCCGCCGGCACTCCTGCCGGGACGACCCGCTCCACCCGGTCGGCCGCGGCGCGGACCCGGCGCAGCGTCAGTACCGCGAGCGGGACCCCGCCGACGACCTCGAACAGGGCGAGCGGCACGAACACCGCGAGGGCCCAGAGCGGTCCGTCGAGCGCGCCGGTGACGACCGCGGGCGCCCCGACGGCCAGGATCCCGACGACCGCGCCCCCGCCGACGAGACCGACCAGGGCACCCACGAGCGACTCGACCGTCCCCCGGCGCCGCACCGCCGCGGTCACACCGGCGTCGAGCCGGGCGATGTGGTCGAGCCGTTCGTCGAGCATGCCGTACGCCGCGAAGACGTCGAGGGTCCGGACCGTGTCGAGCACGAGGTCGGCGACGTGGCCGCGATCGGCCGCGGTCTGCGCGTCGGACCGCCGTGCGATCGAGAGCGTCACGACGGACCCGAGCAGCGCGGCGACGGCGAGGGCGACGAGCAGCACGAGGGCCGCCGGCACCGACACGAGGGCGACGGCGACGACCGAGAGCAGCGCGGCCACCCCGGCCGAGACGAGCGGGCCGACGACCCGGATGGGCAGGTCCTGCAGCCGGTCGGTGTCCGTCACGAGCCGCGTGAGGAGGTCGCCTCGACCCGTTGACCCCAGTCCGGCGGGAGCGACCGACGACAGCCGGCGGTACATCTCGGTGCGCACGACCGCGAGCTGCCGGAACGAGGCGTCGTGCCCGGCGAGGCGGTCGACGTAGCGCAGTGCCGCGCGACCGAGGGCGAACGCGCGCACGCCCACCATCACGAGCGTCAGGTACAGGATCGGCGGGTGCTCGGCAGCGCGCGTGATGAGGTAGCCGCTCGCGGCGAGGAGCGCGACGGCGCAGACCGCACTGAGCGCACCGGCGGCGACCGCCTTCGCCCAACCGGCCCCGTGCGGCATCGCGAGCCGGAGGACGGAGGCGGGTCGCGCCTCCCGGGTCATGCCCGCACCCCGTCCACCTGGGTGACCGTGACCGTGCCGCCCGGGTGGACGTCGACGCGGACGTCCGCCTCCCGGACGACCGCTGGTCGGTGGCTCGCGACGACGACGACGGCGCCGTCGTCGGCGAGCCGGCGGAGCGTCGAGACGACGTGCGCCTCGGCGTCGGCGTCCAGCGCGGACGTCGGTTCGTCGAGCAGGACGAGCCGCGACCCGGAGCGCCGCGCCCGGTACAGCGCCCGCGCCACCGCGACGCGCTGCGCCTGGCCGCCGGACAGGCCGCTGCCGCCGGAACCGACCTGGAGGCGCGGGTCGAGTCCCAGCCCCGCCTCGCCGAGGGCGGCGCGGACCGCCGGTTCGTCGGGGGTCGCGCTGAGCGCGACGTTCTCGGCGATCGTGCCGCGGACGAGACGGGGGCGCTGGTCGGCCCAGGTCGTGCGCTCGGCGACCGTGCTGGCGTGGCCCGGTACGGTCACGGCACCGTCGTGGGGCAGCTCGCCGCGGATCGCGGCGATGAGGCTGGACTTGCCGGAGCCGCTGGGGCCGGCGAGGACGACGACCGTGCCCGGTCCGGCGGTGAGGTCGAGCGGTCCGATCACGACGTCCGGGCGGCGGACCGTGACCCCGTCGAGCACCAGGTGGTCGGCGGCGGGGACGGCGTCCGGCTCGTGCACCGGTGCCGTCGTGTCGTCCAGGACGTCGAGCACGGCGGTCGAGGCCTCGACGCCGTCCTGTGCCGCGTGGAAGTCGGCGCCGACCTGGCGGATCGGGGCGAAGGCCTCGGGCGCGAGGACGAGCACGAACATCGCGGCGCCGAGCCCGAGCGAGCCGTCCACCAGCCGGATGCCGATCGACACCGCGACCAGCGCGACGGACAGGCTCGCGGCGAGCTCGAGCGCGAACCCGCTCACGAACGACAGGCGCAGCACCCCGACGGTGCCCCGGCGGTACTCGTCGGTGACCGTGGCGATGCGACCGACCTGACGCCGTGCGCGGCCGAAGACCTTGAGCGTCGCGAGACCCTCGACGGCCTCGGTGAACGCACCGCCGAGCCGCGCGAGGGCGTCCGACTGCTTCCGCTGGAGAGCCTGGGTCGCGAGGCCGATCAGGATCATGAACACCGGGATCACCGGCAGCGCGCAGAGCACGATGAGGCCGCTGGTCAGGTCGCCGAGCCCGATCGCGACGAGCAGCACCGGCGTCGCGACGGCGGTGAGTGCGAGTTGCGGCAGGTACCGGCCGAAGTAGGCGTCGAGGGCGTCGAGCCCGGGTCCGAGCGTGGTCGCGAAGGCCGCGCTCGAGCGCTCCGCGAGCCACGAGGGTCCGCGTTCGGCAGCGCGGGCCAGGACCGTCGCCCGCAGCTCGCTCTTCACCGTCGCCGCCGCACGTGCGGCGAGGTCGTCGGTGGCCCAGGCGGCCACGGCCCGGACGACGAACGCCGCACCGAGGAGCGCGAGCGTCGGGGTGAGGGCGTCCGGGACGCTGCCGTCACGGACGGCGTCCACGCCGAGGGTGACCGCGGCGGCGATCCCCCACGCGATCGCGATGGTGGCGAGCGTGCGGAGGAGGCCGGTGCCGGCGGCCGCGACGATGAAGCCGCGAGCCGTCCGCGACAGCCGCAGCAGGCGCGGGTCGAGCGGCTTCACCGTCGCACCGCCTAGTGCGCTGCCTGGGTCACGTGGGCCCGGGACACGCGCTTGCGGAAGATCCAGTACGTCCACGCCTGGTAGGCGAACACCAGGGGCACGAAGATCAGCGCCACCCAGCTCATCACCGACAGCGTGTACGAGCCGCTCGAGGCGTTGTACACGTTCAGGCTGTTCGCCGGGTCGTTCGTCGCCGGCATCACGTCCGGGAAGATCGCGGTGAACATCGCGAGGACGATCGACGCGATGGTGACCGCCATGAGCGTGAAGGCCCGGCCCTCCTTGCCCCACGCGTTGCAGAGCACCGCGAGGACGAGGGCGAGTGCGGCGACCACCGACAGGACGATCGACGTCGGGGTCGACCGCACGAACGCCATCCAGACCAGGAACGCGGCACCGACGACGATCGTCAGGACGCCGGCCCGGGTCGCGAGGCGCTTCGCCCTCGCTCGGATCTCACCCTCGGTCTTGAGCGCCACGAAGACGACACCGTGCGTGAAGAAGACCAGGAGCGTCGCCACGCCGGTGAGCAGCGCGAAGGGGTTGAGCAGGTCGAACAGCGTGCCGGTGTAGTTGTGGCCGGCGTCCATGGGGATGCCCCGGACCACGTTGCCGAACGCGACGCCCCAGAGGAACGACGGCACGGCGCTGCCGACGATGATCATGAGGTCGAAACGGCGCTTCCACTCGAGGTGCTTGTTCTGGTGCCGGTACTCGAACGAGACGCCGCGGGCGATGAGCGCCGCGAGGATGAGCAGCAGCGCCAGGTAGAAGCCGGAGAACATCGTGGCGTACCACTCCGGGAACGCCGCGAACAGGCAGGCGCCCGCCACGATGACCCAGGTCTCGTTGAGGTCCCACACCGGGCCGATCGTGTTGATCAGGACCCGACGGTCGGTGTCGTCCTTGCCGAGGAACGGCAGGGACATGCCGACGCCGAAGTCGAATCCGTCGAGGACGAAGTAGCCGACGAAGAAGACGCCGACGATCGCGAACCAGAGAACGGGGAGATCCATCAGACTGCGTCCATTCCTAGTACACCGTCACTTCGTGCTTGACCTCGCCGGTCTCCTCGTCGACCTCCGCCGGGGCGGCGGGGCCCTCTTGCGCGACCTTCTTGATGAGCCGGAACTCGACCACCGCCAGGGAGCCGTAGATGAGCGTGAACACGATGAGCGAGATGAGGACCTCGACCCCGGTGACGTTCGGCGAGACGCCGTCGCTCGTCTTGAGCAGCCCGAACACGAGCCACGGCTGGCGGCCCATCTCGGTGAAGATCCAGCCGACGATCATCGCGGCCATCGGCAGCGGGACCGTCCAGGTGGCGATGCGCCACACCCACCGCTTGGTCGGGAACCGGCCCTTGCGGGTCAGCCAGAGCCCGGCGAGCGAGACCATCACCGCGCCGACCCCGAGGGCGATCATCCAGCGGAACGACCAGTAGGTCACCCAGATGATCGGCTTGTAGTCGCCGGGCCCGTAGACCTGCGAGTACTCGGCCTGCAGGTCGTTGATGCCCTCGACCGTGCCGTTGAAGGTGTGCGTGGAGAGGAACGAGAGCAGGTAGGGCACGCGGATGGAGAAGAGTTCGTGCACACCGTCCGGGGTGCCGAGCGTGAAGATCGAGAACGAGGCGTCCTTGCCCGTGGCGGTGTTGTACAGCGCCTCGGCAGCGGCCATCTTCATCGGCTGGGTATCGACCATCGTGAGGCCGAGCTGGTCGCCGGTGAGCACCGTGAGCGCCCCCGCGGCCAGCATCGTCCACATGCCGAACTTGAGCGCCGGCATCATCGTCTCGAGGTTCTGGTTGCGCGCCAGGTGGTAGGCGGCGACCGAGATGATCACCGCGGCGGCGACCATGAAGCACGCGAAGAGGGTGTGCGGGAAGGCGGCCAGCGCGACCTTGTTGCCGAGCACGGCCCAGATGTCCGTGAGCTCCGCGCGCCCCTTGGCCTCGTTCATGGAGAAGCCCACCGGGTGCTGCATGAACGCGTTCGCGGCGATGATGAAGTACGCCGACATGATCGTGCCGGCGCTGACGCACCAGATGCTCGCGAGGTGCAGGCCCTTCGGCAGGCGGTCCCACCCGAAGATCCAGATGCCGATGAACGCCGCCTCGAAGAAGAACGCGAGGATGCCCTCGAGCGCGAGCGGGGCACCGAACACGTCACCGACGAACCGGGAGTAGTTCGACCAGTTCATGCCGAACTGGAACTCCTGCACGATCCCCGTCACGACGCCCATCGCGAAGTTGATGAGGAAGATGCGCCCGAAGAACCGGGTCAGCTGGAGGTAGTGCGCGCGCCCCGTCCGGTACCAGGTCGTCTGGAACACGGCCACGACGACGGCCATGCCGATCGTCAACGGGACGAAGAGGAAGTGGTAGATCGTCGTCAGACCGAACTGCCACCGCGACAGGAGGAGCGGATCGAGGATGTCGTTCATGCGGCGTTTCCGAGCCGGTTCGCCGCGCGCTGTTGGTGCACGTCAGTTGCTTCCTGTGGAGGGGAACTTCTGCTGTCACTGGCCGTTGGGACACCATCACGTTACCTCCCGGACACACGGTTCGACAAGTTGTAGAACCCTCAGTGCACGAATGTGCAGGAGAACTGCACGGCACAACCGTGCGGAACAACGGTGCGCACGGCAGCGCGGACTGCAGCGCTGGAAACGACGACAGGTGCCGGGCTGTTGCCCGACACCTGTCGTTTTGTGCTGATCGGCCGTTACAGCAGGTCGTTGTCCTGCAGGAACGCCTTCGCGACCGAGGCCGCCGACTTCTGGTCGACCGAGTTCTGACGGTTGAGCTCGATGAGCGCGTCGGTCGTGAGGAGCTTGTTCACCTTCTCGATGGCGTCGGCCGCCTTCGAGTCGAGGTCCTTCGACACGATCGGGGTCACGTTGTTCGCCGGCACGAGGTGCTTGGGGTCCTCGAGCGTGACCAGCTTCTCGGTCTTGATCGAGGCGCTGGCGGAGTAGATGTCCGCGACCTGCGAGTCACCGTCCTGGATGGCCTTGATCGTCAGGGGGCCACCGGAGTCGTTCTGCTGGTTGACCTCGCCGGTGATGCCGTACTTCTCCTTGAGCCCCTTCGGACCGTACGCGGCCGTCGCGAACTCGGGGTTGGCGGCGATCGAGATCGTCCCGCCGATCTTCGAGAGGTCGGCGATCGACTTCAGGCCGTACTTGTCCGCGGTCGCCTGCGTCACCGTGTAGGTGTCGGCGTCCGAGGCGTCGGCCGACGGCAGCGCCTTGACGTCCGACGGCAGCGCCGAGTCCAGCGCGTTGTTGATGCCGTCCGTGGTGGTCTCGGTCGTGGTGGACTTGCCGTCCTCCTGCAGGAGGAAGTTCAGCAGGTTGCCGTTGTACTCCGGGAAGACGTTGATGCTCCCCTTCGCGACCTCGGGCCAGTACGCCTTGCGCTGACCGATGTTGAGCTTCTTCGTGACGGTGAAGCCCTCGTGCTCGAGCTCCTGCGCGTAGAGCTCCGCGATGATCTCGTTCGACGGGTACGCCTGCGAGCCGACGACGATGGTCTTGGAGTCCCCGCCGCCGGAGCCGGACGAGAGCGGGTCGCTCGACGAGCAGCCCGCGAGGGCGATGGCGGCCGCGGACGCGACGGCGATGGTCGCGGCGAGACGCCGGGTCGTTGCTGTGATCACGGGTGGGTTCCTTCCACAGGGGTTGATGCTCGTGGTGCTGAGCTGCGGGTGCTCCGACGCGACAGACGCGCTGCCCCGGCGGAGACACCCGCGGGGACGGCGAGCCGCTGCAGCGCGGCGAAGACGATCTCGAACGCGATGGCGAGGGCGATCACCAGGAGGGAACCGCCGAGCACCTCCGCGTAGTCCGAGTTGGCGATGCCGGAGAAGGCGTAGCCGCCGAGCCCGCCGGCGTTGATGTAGCCGACCAGGGTCGCGGTGGCGACGACCTGCAGGACGGCGGCGCGGATGCCGCCGACGATGAGCGGCAGGGCGAGCGGGATCTCGACCTTGCCGAGGATCTGCCACCCGGTCATCCCCTGGGCCCTGGCGGCGTCGACCACGACGCGGTCGATCGCCTCGACGCCGGAGTAGGCACCGGCGAGGACCGACGGGATCGCGAGGATGACGAGGGCGATGAGCGGCGCACCGAGACCCAGCCCGATCGAGAGCGCGAGCAGCGTCAGGACGCCGAGCGTCGGCAGGGCTCGGATGCCGCCCGAGACGCCCACCGCGATCGAGCGCCCCTTGCCGGTGTGCCCGATCAGCAGCCCGACCGGCACGGCGATCGCGACCGCGATCGCGACGGCGAGCAGCGTGATCCAGACGTGCTCCCACAACCGGATGCCGATGGCGTTCGACCCCGTGTTGTTGGCCGGGTCGAAGATCCAGGCGATGCCCTGGGCGAAGAGGTTCATGCGGACACCTCGTTCGCTCGGACGTCGTCGGCGGCGCGGCGACGGACGGCGCGGGCGTTCCGACCGCTCCCCCGTGTCCACGGCATCGCGAGACGACCGGCCGCGACGAGCAGCGCGTCGAACACGAGCGCGAGGACGATGGTCAGGACGATGCCGGTGACGATCTCGGCGCTGATGCCGCGCTTGAGGCCGTCGGTGAGCAGGAACCCGAGGTTCGGCACGCCGATGAGCGCACCGACCGTGATCAGGCTGATCGTGGACACCGACACCACCCGGATGCCGGCGAGCAGGACCGGGCCGGCGAGCGGCAGCTCGACCCGGAAGAACCGTTGCGCGGGTGAGTACCCGAGCGCCTCGGATGCGCCGACCACGTCCTGGTCGACCGCGTCGATGGCGTCGGCGGCGGACCGGGCCATCAGGGCCACGCCGAAGATGGTCATCGCGATCACGACGTTCACCGGGTCGAGGGTGCTCGTGCCGATGATCGCGGGGAGCACCAGGAAGAGGGGCAGGGCGGGGATCGTGTACAGCAGGCTCGCGACGACGACGATCGTCGAGGCGGTCCCCCGGGCCGCGCCGCTCCGCTTCCGCAGGCGCGACACGAGCAGGCCGATCGGGACGGACAACAGGAAGCTGATCACGATCGGCGGGATCGCCAGCCAGACGTGCGCGATCAGGTTGTCGCTGATCGTGTCCGTGTTGCCGAGGACCCAGTTCACGCGTCGCCCCGTCGCTCCTGCGGAACGGCCTCGGCCGCGTCCACGACCTGCACGGGGCCGGTGAGCACGCCGGCGGCCCGTCCCTCGCCGTCGACGACGATCGGCCCGGTGGGGGTCTGCTCGACGCGGAGCGCACGACGGCCGCGGCCGGCGCCGATGAAGTTCGCGACGAAGTCGTCGGCCGGCTCGGCGAGGATCTCGGCCGGGGTGCCGAGCTGGGCGATCTCGCCGCCCTTCTTGAGGATCACGACCTGGTCGCCGAGCTTGAAGGCCTCGTCGATGTCGTGCGTGACGAACACCACGGTCTTGCCGAGCTCGCGCTGCAGCCGGATGAGCTCGTCCTGCAGGTCGTTCCGCACGAGGGGGTCGACCGCACCGAAGGGCTCGTCCATGAGGAGGATGTTCGGGTCGACCGCGAGTCCGCGGGCGACGCCGACACGCTGCTGCTGGCCACCGGAGAGCTGCGAGGGGTACCGGTTCGCGAGCGAACGGTCGAGGCCGACCGTGTCCATGAGTTCGAGGGCGCGTCGGCGTGCGTCCGCCCTCGGGACGCCCGTCAGCAGCGGCACGGTCGCGATGTTGTCGGCGACCCTGCGGTGCGGCAGCAGCCCGGCGTTCTGCATCACGTAGCCGATGCTCCGGCGGAGCTTGACCGGGTCGACGCCCGCGACGTCCTCCCCGTCGATCTCGACGGCACCGGCGCTGGGGTCGACCATGCGGTTGATCATCCGGAGCAGTGTGGTCTTGCCGCAGCCGCTCGACCCGACGAAGACCGTCGTGGTCCTCGAGGGGATGACGAGGCTGAAGTCGTCGACCGCGTTGGTGCCGTCCGGGTAGGTCTTGCGCACCGAGCGGAACTCGATCATGGGTGCCCTTCTGTTCGGAGGTAGCCCGACTCCGAGTGAGAGTACCCGTCGGGTACGACACCCGTTCGGCCGTGACGACGTGTGTCGTGTCCCGGACAGCGCGGGCTCGGACAGCGCGCGCAGCGTCCGGACGCCACGACGCCCGTCTCTCCTGTTCGGAGGACGGGCGTCGTCGGATTGCCGCTCGGCGTGTCAGGAGGCGGCGATCACCGCTTCGAGGTGCGCCCGGCTCATCGTCCGGTACTCCTCGATCAACGCGGAGTCGGGGTTCGCGGGGTCGCGGTGCGCCCGGGCGAGGACGGCGTGCGCGGACTCGGCGAGGACGACCCACGTGCGCTCGATGCGCTCCCCCGTCGGCACCCCGTACCGCTCGTGCATGATCTGGGCCACAGCGCTCCCCAGCGCGGCCATCCGGTCTTCGGCGTCCCCGGTGCCGGTGTCCGCCGCGTCGCCGAAGCGGATCGCCCGGAAGCCCGGCTCGGTGCGGTACATCTCGGCGGTGACGTCGATGAGCGCGTCGCAGGCGGCCTGCCAGGTCGTCGCGCCGCTCGTGTCGAGCGCGGTGACGAACCGCTCGGCCAGGCGCTGGGTGCTGCGGATCGCCAGCGCCTCGACCACGGCTATCCGGTCCGGGAAGTAGCGGTAGACGGTGCCGATGGAGGCCCCGGCCCGCTCGGCCACCATCGCGGTGGTCAGGCGCTCGAACCCGATCTCGTCGATCACCGCGGCGGCGGCGTCGAGGAGGCCGGCGAGGCGCGCCGAACTGCGGGCTTGGACCGGCTCGTTCCTGAGCAGTGATGATCCCCCCGGCAGTGCGTTCGATACCTCGGTGACGAGCACGTGTTCTCCTCTTGCGCCGACAGCGCGGTCATGTGGGTGTGACGGACCAACTGTCGCAGAGACCGGCTGGAATATCGCTGCGACTCTCCCAGGACACGTGTGAGTGCGTACGTGTGCCGGGTGCGACGTGGAATGATGGAACGATGCCCGACCCGACGCCCCACGAGCCGTCGTTGGCCGAGCCGATCCTGCACCGGGCGGCCCGCATCGAGGACGCCGTCCAGGAGTTCCGTGAGCAGCGGGCGCGCCGCCGCGGTCTGGTGCCCACCGTCATCCCGTACACCGGCTACGGCGCGCCCGGATGGGTCCGGGTCCTCTGCCGGGTCCTCCTCACGCGTCGCGGACTCGCCTCCGACGCCTCCTTCTACGGAGTCCGCGGCTGGCGGAGCTTCACGAGCGTCGCGGTCGACGACGCCGAGGTCACGATCACCGCGGGCGGCACCTCACACGTGGTGCAGTCCGACCGGGGCGGTGTGGTCGACACCATCGTGCCGATCGACCTCGAGCCCGGGTGGCGGACGATCAAGCTGTCCGCCGGGGGCATGCGTGACGTCGAGGCGGACGTCTTCATCGTGCACCCGGACACCCGGTTCGGGTTGCTGTCGGACATCGACGACACCGTGATGGTGACCTCGCTCCCCCGCCCGATGCTCGCCGCGTGGAACTCGTTCGTGCTCACGGAGCACGCACGCCGGCCCGTCCCGGGCATGTCCGTGCTCTACGAGCGGGTCCTCGCGCAGCACCCCGGCGCCCCGACGGTCTACCTCTCCACGGGCGCCTGGAACGTCGCGCCGACACTGCAGCGCTTCCTCAGCCGGAACCTCTACCCCTCCGGCACCCTGCTGCTCACCGACTGGGGTCCCACGCACGACCGGTTCTTCCGGAGCGGCCAGCTGCACAAGCAGCAGAACCTCGAACGGCTCGCCCAGGACTTCCCGGACGTGCAGTGGCTCCTCGTCGGCGACGACGGGCAGCACGACGAGTCGCTCTACGGCGAGTTCGCCCGTGCCCACCCCGAGAACGTCGCCGGCGTCGCCATCCGACAGCTCTCCACCAGCGAGGCGGTCCTCGCCGGTGGACGCTCCCGTGCCCAGGAGCGCTCGCGCGAGTCCTCCGCGCCCTGGGTCTACGCACCGGACGGCGCCGGCATGTGGTCCGAGCTGGCGCGGGTCGGCATCACCCGTGCCGACCCGGACGACCCGGCCTGAGCCATCCCTCAGCGACCACCCCCTGCTCCCGAGCAGGCGGTGGTTGGATCAGCCCATGAGCCCGGCTGACACACCGACCAACCGCATCGAGGACCACGCGCTGATCGGCGACACCTACACCGCCGCGCTCGTCGGGCGCGACGGCACCGTCGACTGGGCGTGCCTGCCCCGCTTCGACAGCCCGTCCACGTTCGCCGCCCTGCTCGGGTCGGCGGAGCACGGCGGCTGGTCACTGCGTCCGTCCGACCCCGACGCGACGTCGCACCGTCGGTACGTCGGTGACTCCCTCGTGCTCTCGACGGTCTGGACGACGAGCACGGGCGTGGTCGAGGTCACCGACTTCATGCCGATCGGTGCCCATCGGGCGTCCATCGTCCGGCGCGTCCGGGGCCTCCGTGGCTCCGTCGAGGTGGAGCAGGTCCTCACCGTCCGGTTCGACTACGCTCGCGCGCTCCCCTGGGTCCGGCAGATCGGTGGTGACGAGGACCCGGCGCTGCTGGCCACGGCGGGCCCCGGCTCGGTGATCGTCCGCGGACCCCGCTTCCACGCCCGCGGCCACAGCCACACCGCGACGACGACCGTCCGCGACGGTGAGGTGGTCGACACCGTCCTGACCTGGTACCCCTCGCACCGGGAACCGCCGACGCCGTTGGACGTCACCGAGGCCCTGCGCCGCACGACACGGTGGTGGGAGGACTGGATGGCGCCGGTGCGCACCCACGGCCGGTACGTCGACGCCACCCGACGCTCGCTCCTCCTGCTCCGCGCGATGACCCACGCGGAGACGGGCGGAGTGGTCGCCGCCGCGACCACGAGCCTGCCCGAGGACCCGGGCGGGGAACGGAACTGGGACTACCGGTACGTCTGGCTCCGTGACGCCTCGCTCGCGCTGGCATCGCTCATCGCCCACGGGTACCGCGACGAGGCGACGCACTGGCGCGGCTGGCTCCTGCGGGCGATCGCGGGTGACCCGGCGGACGTCCAGATCATGTACGGCGTCGCCGGCGAGCGGGAGCTCCCGGAGCGCACGCTCGAGAACCTGCCGGGGTACGCGCACTCGACCCCGGTGCGCGTCGGCAACGGCGCCTACACGCAGTACCAGGGGGACGTGTTCGGTGAGGTCCTCGCGGCGCTCCACGACGCACGGGAGCTCGGGGTCGAGGAGAACGCGGACTCCTGGGCGCTCCAACGCGCCCTGCTCGGCTACGTCGAGGAGCACTGGCAGGAGCCGGACAATGGCATCTGGGAGATGCGCGGCCCCCGGCGGCACTTCACGCACTCACGCGCCATGATCTGGGCAGCCTTCGACCGGGGTGTCGCCGCCGTCGAGGAGTTCGGTCTCGAGGGCCCCGTCGACCGCTGGCGGCGGCTCCGCGACGAGGTGCGCGCCGAGATCGAGGAGCACGGATGGAACGCGGAGCGGGGCAGCTACCGCCAGCACTACGACACCGACGAGGTGGACGCCAGCCTGCTCGTCCTGCCGCAGATCGGGTACGTGAAGCCCGATGACCCGCGGATGACGGGGACCGTCGCCGCGATCGAGCAGGACCTCCGGACCGGCGACGACGGGCTCGTGCTCCGGTACCGCACCTCGTCGGGCTTCGACGGCCTCTCCGGCAGCGAGCACCCGTTCCTCGCGTGCTCGTTCTGGCTCGTCGAGCAGTACGCCGCATCCGGGCGCGTCGAGGACGCCGAGCGGCTGATGGACGTGCTCGTCGGCTACGCGAACGACGTCGGGATGCTCTCCGAGGAGATCGACGTCGCCACCGGGCACCACATCGGGAACACCCCGCAGGCGCTGTCGCACCTCACGCTCGTGTCCGCCGCGGACGCGATCGCGCGTGCGCGCGGCACGGCGGCCGGCCACCGGACGCGACTCGCCGTCCACGACGGCGGCACCCGCTCGTGGACCGGGGAAGGCGAGCGGGCGGGCAGTCCCGCCTGACGCAGTGGTCGCCACCACTGTCGGACGGGAGGCACGGT
>NZ_JAUZED010000200.1 GCF_030705415.1 Curtobacterium sp. A7_M15
ATCGCGCCCCGCAGGAACGGGGCGCGATGCCCGCAACGGGGCGCGCAGCGACGCGGACGAGCTGCGCGGCACGTGGCACGCGTGCGCCGCACAACCAAAGCCGCCCCGAACCACGGGTTCCTGCGGCTCGAGGCGACTTTCGTTGCGCCTGCGCCGCCGCTACATGCGCTCGGGCGCGGTCACGCCGAGCAGGCCCAGACCGTTGCGGACGACCTGCCCGGTGGCGTCGTTCAGCCAGAGGCGCGTCCGGTGCAGGTCGGTCACGGCCTCGTCGCCGAGGGGCGTGACCCGGCATGCGTCGTACCAGCGGTGGTAGAGCCCGGCGAGCTGCTCGATGTACCGCGCGACACGGTGCGGCTCGCGGAGCTCGGCCGCCTGGCGCACCACGCGCGGGTACTCGGCGAGGGCCCCGAGCAGGGCGCCCTCGGTGTCGTGCGTCAGGAGCGAGGCGTCGAAGGCCGAGCGGTCGACCCCCGAGGCAGCGGCGTTGCGTGCGACGGACTGCGTGCGGGCGTGGGCGTACTGCACGTAGAACACGGGGTTGTCGTTCGTGCGCTTGGTAAGCAGGTCGAGGTCGATGTCGATCGCGGTGTCGCTGGCGAACCGGACGAGCGCGTAGCGGCCGGCGTCCACACCCACGGCGTCGACGAGGTCCTCCATCGTGACGATCGTCCCGTTGCGCTTCGACATGCGCATCGGTTCGCCGTCCTTGAGCAGGTTGACCAGCTGCCCGATGAGGATCTCGAGGTTCTTGCCCGGCTCGTCCCCGAACGCGGCGCACATCGCCATCATCCGGCCGACGTAGCCGTGGTGGTCCGCGCCGAGCATGATGAGGTTGCGCTCGAACCCGCGCTCGCGCTTGTCGAGGTAGTACGCGAGGTCGCCGGCGATGTAGGCGGGCTGCCCGTCCGACTTGATGACGACGCGGTCACGGTCGTCGCCGAAGTCGGTCGTGCGGAGCCAGAGCGCCCCTTCGGCCTCGTACATCTCGCCGAGGGAGCGCAGCCGTTCGATGGCGCGCTCGACGGCCTTCGACTCGTGCAGCGAGTTCTCGTGGAAGTACACGTCGAAGTCGACGCCGAAGTCGTGCAGCGAGGACTTGATGTCCGCGAACATGAAGTCGACGCCCTCGCGCCGGAACAGCTCCTGCGCCTCGTCGCGCGGCAGGTCCTTGACGTCGATCGACGAGTCGAGCGTGGCGATCACGCGCGCGGCGATCTCGGCGATGTAGGCGCCGCCGTAGCCGTCGTCGGGCGTGGGCTCGCCGAGGGCGCTCGCCAGGAGGGAACGCGCGAACCGGTCGATCTGCGCACCGTGGTCGTTGAAGTAGTACTCACGGGTGACGAGGCCGCCCTGCGCCTGGAACACCCGCGCGAGGCTGTCGCCCACCGCTGCCCACCGCACACCACCCATGTGGATCGGACCGGTGGGGTTCGCGGACACGAACTCGAGGTTGATCCGCTCCCCGTCGTACAGGTCGCCGCGCCCGAAGGACTCGCCGCCCTCGACGATCGTGCGCGCGATCTCGCCGGCGGCAGCGGCCTCGAGCGTGATGTTGATGAACCCGGGCCCGGCCACGTCGACCGAGTCCACGCCGTCGAGCTCGGTCAGCTCGCCCGCGATCTCCGTCGCGAGCTCGCGTGGGTTCGTGCCGAGCCGCTTCGCGAGCTGCATCGCCGCGTTCGAGGCCCAGTCGCCGTGCGCGCGGTTCTTCGGACGTTCGAGCGCCGCGTGGGACTCCTCGATGGTCACGGTGTCGGACGCGCCTCGTCGCTCGACGATCCCGGTCAGGATCGACAGGTACGCGGCGGAGAGTTCGGCAGGAGTCACGAAGATCGAGTCTACCGGGACGCACAGGTCCTCCCCGGTCGATGCACCATCATGTCGGGATGACCACCCGCAGCCGCGTCCGGGCGATCAGCGTCGCCCTGCTCACCGTGTCCGCGTCCGTCGCCCTCGTGGGGTGCTCCGACGGCGGCTCGGACGGCGCCACGCCGAGCGCGACCGCGGGCCCGATCGGCAAGCGGGTCACGCAGACCTGCGCGGAGCTCCTGCCCGCCGACGCCCTGGCGGTCTACGGGAAGACCTTCACCCTCGACGACGACTTCACACCAGAGCGGGACACCCCGGCGGCCCGTATCGCCGAGCAGCGTGGCCGCGTGTGCCACTGGAGCGCGACCGACGACGCCTCGACGACGATCACGGTCGCCGTCGCCGACCTGCCTGAGAAGTCGCTCACGAACCTCAAGGACGCGCTCTACGAGCGGGGCGGTTCCGTGCCCACCTACCGCGTCGAGGGGTACTTCTCCCTCACCGACGGCGTCGGGCGCGCGGACGCCTTCGCCGACCCGTACTGGATCACCGCGACCTCCACGCTCTTCACCGAGCCCGGCGGCGCGCAGCCGGTGGTCGACGCGGTGCGCAGCGTCGTGCAGCCGAGCGCGTCCGCGACACCGGCCGGCTGAGCGCCCCGCGCCCGACGCGCCACGATGCGGACGGGAGGCGCGGTGCGGGGCCGCCCCGCG
>NZ_JAUZED010000201.1 GCF_030705415.1 Curtobacterium sp. A7_M15
AGCCGCTCGGCGGCACGCAGCAGCCGCGCGGTCACGGCGTGCGTCGGGCGGTCGAAGACCCGGGCGGCCGGGCCGTGCTCGACGACCCGGCCCTCGTGCACGACCAGCACGTCGTCGGCCATCCGTCGCACGGCCCGGAGGTCGTGCGACACGAAGACCATCGCCACCCCCGTGCTGTCCCGGAGCCGTTCGAGGAGCGCCAGCACCGCGTCCTGCACCGTGGCGTCGAGCGCCGTGACCGGTTCGTCCAGCACGATGACCTCGGGCGAGGTCGCCAGCGCGCGGGCGATCGCGAGGCGCTGCCGCTGCCCGCCGGACAGCGTCAGCGGTGAGCGTCGGCGGAGCGCCGGGTCGAGGCCGACCTGCTCGAGCGCCGCGTCGACGCGGGGGCCGAGCGCGCCACGGGCGGACCGTTCGCCACCACTCGTGAACGCGTCCGCGAGGACCCGTTCCACGCTCCACCGCTCGTCGAACGTCGCACCGGGGTCCTGCACCACCGCGGAAACCCGGTGTCGCAGGGGCCGGCGTGTGCGTTCGTCGAGCGGGACCCACGGCGACGAGTCGAGCGTGACCGTGCCGGCGTCGGGGTGTTCGAGACCGAGGAGCATCCTCGCGAGCGTGGTCTTGCCGGACCCGGACGCGCCGATCACCCCGAGGACGCGCCCGCGCTGCAGCTCGAGCGACACGTCCTGCACGGCGGGGACGCCGTCGAACGCGCGCGACAGTCCCTCGGCTGCGAGCACCACGCCCGCACCGTGCGAGGCTCCGCGCTCCGTGCGAGGCTCCGACCCTCGCACAGTGTCCGGGACCTCGCACACTGCGGATCCGCCGGGCCCGCCGGGCCCGCCGGACGCACCCGCCGCGCGCACCAGCGCCCGCGTCGCCTCGTGCTGCGGTGCCGCGAACACCGACGCCACCGGTCCCTGCTCGACCACGCGCCCCTCGTGCACGACCGCCACCCGGTCCGCCCACCCCGCCACGAGCCCGAGGTCGTGCGTGATCACGAGCAGCCCCGCTCCCCGCGACCGGGCCGCACGCAGCTGCTCCATCACGGTCACCGCGACCCCGGCATCGAGCGCCGTCGTCGGTTCGTCGGCCACGACGAGCGCCGGCGACCCCACCGTGGCGGCGGCGATGAGTGCGCGCTGGCGCATCCCTCCCGACAGGCTGCCCGCGAGCCGTCCGTCCGTCGCGATCGCCGGGTCGAGGCCGACCGCGACGAGGGCGTCCCGGACGGCGTCCACCCGCTGCGCCGCCGTCAGGTCGGTGTGCAGCCGGAGGGCGTCCGCGACCTCGCGTCCGACGGGGCGCAGCGGGTCCAGGGCGCCGAGGGCCTCCTGGCCGACGTACCCGACCCGCGAGCCGCGCACGCTCCGCCACCGTCGCTCCGAGAACGCCCGGACGTCGAGGCCGTCCACCGTCAGCCGGTCGACCCGGACCGAGGAGCCGGCCGCCGACAGGCCGAGCGCCGCCCGCGCGGTCACGGTCTTGCCGGACCCCGAGGCTCCGACGAGCGCCACGCACTCGCCGGCGTCGACGCGCAACGCGACGTCCTGCACGACCACGGCACCGCCGATCCTGACGGTCAGTCCCTGCACGTCGAGCACGGTCACCGGATCGCTCCTGTCCGTCGGACCGCCCGGCCGAGCACCGTCACCGCGGTCGCGAGGACCACGATCGCGAGGCCGGGGAAGGTGCTCATCCAGGGCGCCGTCAGCAGGTACGTGCGGCCGTCGGCCAGCATGGCGCCCCACTCCGGCGCCGGGGGTGGGGTCCCGACGCCGAGGTAGCTCAGCGCCGATGCCCAGACGATCGCCTGCCCGACGCCGAGTGTCCCGACCGCCACGACCGGCCAGAGCGCCGCGGGGAGCACGTGTCGCGCGGTGATCACGGCGGGGGAGCGTCCCATCAGCACGGCGGTCTCGACGACCTGCGAGCGACGCGCCCGGAGCACGAGCCCGCGGACGATCCGGGCGTACCCGGGGGCCGTGGCGAACCCCACCGCGAGCATCGCCGGGACGGGCCCGGGCCCGGTCACCGCGATGACGACGAGCGCCACGAGGAGCAGGGGGAGCGCGAACGCGACCTCGGTCAGCCGACCGACGACCCCGTCGACGATGCGGCCGCCGAGTCCCGCGAGCACGCCGAGCACGACTCCGACGCCGCCACCGACGAGCGTCGCGACCACGCCGACCACGAGCGACGCCCGGGTCCCCGCGACGACCCGCGCGAGGACGTCGCGCCCGGACTCGTCGGTCCCGAACGGACTCGACCACGACGGTGCCTCGAGCGCTCGCGACGGGTGCACGGCGAGCGGGTCGCCACCGCCGAGCAACGCCGGCCACACCGCCGCGACCACGGCCAGCGCCACGACGGCGGCAGCACCCCAACCGGCCGGGCCGAGCGTCCCCCCACGGAATCGCTCGGACCGACCGGTGGGCGTGTCACCCCGGGCACCGGCCTGGAGGCGCGGCTCGGCGATCCCGCTCACCGCGCGCCCGCCCCGTGC
>NZ_JAUZED010000202.1 GCF_030705415.1 Curtobacterium sp. A7_M15
CCCGTCCGTCGGTGGTCGCGACCACCGCCCAGCGCACGTGAGCGCTGTCAGCGCCCACCGCGTTGACTGGGGTGTCGGTCGAACGAGGAGTGCGCGTGCTGGGACCTGAACTGGTGGTCGTGCTCGGCCTGGCCATCGCCCTGACGGCGGGTGTCGCCGACCGCATCCGGGTCGCACCGCCGGTGCTCCTGCTCGCCCTCGGCGCGCTGCTCGCCCTCGTGCCCGAGTTCGCCGGGGTGCAGCTCCCCGCCGACGCCGTCCTGCTGCTCTTCCTGCCCGCGCTGCTGTACTGGGAGAGCCTGACGACCTCGCTGCGCGAGATCCGCAAGAACCTGCGCGGCATCGTCCTGATGGGCACGCTGCTCGTCGTGGTCACGGCCGGGGCGGTCGCCGTCCTGCTCCACCTCCTGGGCCTGCCGTGGGGTCCCGCGTGGGTGCTCGGCGCCGCGGTGGCGCCGACGGACGCCACGGCCGTCGGCGTGCTCACGAAGATGCTGCCGCGACGGAACGTGACGGTGCTGCGTGCCGAGAGCCTCGTCAACGACGGCACGACGCTCGTGGTCTACGGGATCGCCGTCGCCGTCACGGTGGGCACGCAGCAGCTCACGTTCTGGGGCGTCTCGGGCATGCTCGCGCTGTCGTACCTCGGCGGGGTGGCGGCCGGTCTGGTCGCCGCCTGGCTCGGGACGCAGGTGCTGCGACGCGTCGACACGGTCGTCCTCGAGAACCTCGTGACGCTCCTCGTGCCGTTCGTCGCGTTCCTCGGCGCCGAGGCGATCGGGGCGTCCGGCGTCCTCGCGGTCGTGGCCGCCGGGATCGTCGTCAGCCAGGTCGGCCCGAAGCTCGACCGGGCCGAGACCCGCCAGCAGGTCCGCGCGTTCTGGTCGTTCCTGACCTTCCTGCTCAACGGCGCGCTGTTCGTGCTCGTCGGCATCGAGGCGATGGTCGCCGCCCGGGCGCTCGAGCCCGCCGAGCTCCTCCGCGCCACCGGGCTCGTGGCCCTCGTGTCGCTCGCCCTCGTGGTGGTGCGGTTCGCGTTCCTCAACGCGGCCGGTGGCACCGTGTGGGTCGTCACCCGCCGGACCGGCGGAGCACCGCGCGAGGGCCACCGGGACCGACTCGTCAGCGGCTTCGCCGGATTCCGCGGAGCCGTGTCCCTGGCGATGGCCGTCGCCGTGCCCCGGACGCTCGAGTCCGGGGCGGCCTTCCCGGACCGCGACCTCATCGTCTTCGTCACCGCCGGGGTGGTCGTCGTCACGATCGTCGGGCAGGCCCTGGTCCTGCCGGCCGTCCTGCGCCGGGCCGCGCTGCCCGAGGACGAGTCGGTCGGTGAGGAGCGCCGCTACGCCGAGCGGACCGCGATCGAGGAGGCGCTCGACGCACTCCCCCGCCTCGCGCGCACGACCGGCGCCGATCGTGCGACCGTCGAGCGGGTACGGAAGGACTACGAGGCGCACCTCGACGTCATCCAGGCCCGCGAGGAAGCGGACGACGACCACCCGGCGCTGCAGCGGCACGACACGGCGGTCGCCCTCGAGCTCGCTCTGGTCCGGCACAAGGCGGCGACGCTCCTGCGGCTGCGGGACGCTGACGAGATCGACGACCTCGTGCTGCGGCAGGTGCGGTCGGGGTACGACGCGGAGGAGGCGCGGTTGAACGGGGTCAGTTCGGCGTGAGGGCAAGGGCCGTCCCGTCCGCCCGCGACCCGATCGCCCCGCTCCGCCCCGCCCGGCGATCGCTCGGTGAGCAGGAATGGTCGAGTCCGCAGATGCCACTCGACCACTTCTGCTCACCGAACGCCGGGCGGAGAGGCGTGGAGGGCGCCTAGGACTCCTCTGGCGTCGCTGGCTCCGAGGCGAGCGCCTTCCGACGCTGCGCGACCTGCACCCCGATCGCGACCGGGACCGCCGCGAGGGCGACCACCCGGAGCCACGGCCGGTCGAAGACGTGGCGCGAGGCGTGGTCGAGCGAGACCGGCCCGGGGCCACCGAGCGCGAACATCGCCGCCGAGAAACCGAGGAACGCCGGGAACTCGAACCCGCCGTCGGCGTTGAAGAACCCGTTCGGGGTGTGGACGCTCGACGCGACGCCCATCGTGGTCGCCGCACCGGCACCGGCGATCGGTGTGGCGAGGCCGAGTGCGAGGGCGGCGCCGCAGCCCGCCTCGCCGAGGCCGGCGAGCACCGCGTTGCGTCGGCCCGGCCGGAAGCCCATCTGGTGCATGCCCTGGGCGGTGCCCTCGATGCCGCCGCCCCCGAACGCGCCGAAGAGCTTCTGCGAGCCGTGCGAGACGAGGACGGCGCCGAGGGCGATGCGGAGCAGGGTCTTGGCGGTGACGGAGGCGGTCGTGGTGCGTGAGCTCATGCGTTCTCCCGGTGGTCGGTGGTGTCGTGCGGCAGACGGTACGCCGTGACGCCTCCGACGAGTTCGCGGCCTCCGAGCCGGTCGTGCAGGCCGACCGCGGACATCCGGTGAGCAGAAATGGTCGAGTCGGAAACCCCGA
>NZ_JAUZED010000203.1 GCF_030705415.1 Curtobacterium sp. A7_M15
CCGCACCGCGCCTCCCGTCCGACGCGTCAGCGGTGACCGACGATCGACGGCACCGGCATGTGGTGCCGCATCCGCACCGCCAGGTGCAGTCCGCCCCGTCGGGCGAGGACGAGGCCGACGACGGCCGCCGCGGCGGCCGGGACGCCTCCGGCGACGACCATCCCGACGTGGGCGCCGAAGTGGTCGACCACCTGGCCCATGAGGGGGCCGCCGATCGCCTGTCCTCCGAGCAGGACGAGGACGTAGAGCGACATCACCCGACCGCGGATCGCCACGTTCGACGACAGCTGCACGAGTGAGTTCGACGCCGTCTGGAAGAGCAGCTGCGACATCCCGACGGCGACGAGTGCGACGGTGAAGGGGGCGATCGCGGGGATGGAGCCCGACACGACGAGCAGGATCCCGGTCCAGAACACCCCGCCGACGATGGTGCGGAGCCGGACGGTGGCGCGACGGGTCGAGAGCAGCGCACCGGCGAGGGCTCCGATGGCGACGGCGGAGTTGAAGACGCCGTAGCCGCCGGCGCCGACGTGGTAGACCTCGGACGCGAAGGCCGAGAGCAGCACGGGCATCGTCAGTGCGAATACCGAGAAGAACGCCACGAGGACGACCGGCACGATGATCGTCGGCTTCCGGACGGCGTAGCGGAGTCCCTCGACGAGCTGGCCCTTCCCGCGCGGTGCCGGCGGTGTGCGGTGGAGTTCCGAGACCTTGAGGAAGCCGAGCGTCACCACGACGGCGACGCAGGCGATCGCGTTGACGCCGAACGACCAGCCCGCACCGACCGCCACGAGCAGTGCCCCGGAGAGCGCCGGGCCGATCATGCCGCCGAGCTGGAACACCGACGAGTTCACGCTGATCGCGTTGCGCAGGTGCTCGTGGCCGACGATCTCGGTGACGAACACCTGGCGGGCGGGGTTGTCGATGACGGTGACCATGCCCACGAGGAACGCGATCGTCCAGATGTGCCACGCCTGCACCACGCCGGACAGCGTGAGGACGGCGAGCAGTGCCGACAGGACGGCGAACGAGCCCTGCGTGATCATCATCAGCGCGCGCTTCGAGAACCGATCGACGAGCACGCCGCCGAGGAGCCCGAACAACAACATCGGCGCGAACTGGCACGCCACCGTGATGCCGACCTGCGCGACCGACCCGGTGAGCTGCAGCACGAGCCAGTCCTGCGCGATGCGCTGCATCCAGCCGGCGGTCATCGCGACGAGGTTCGTGGCGGTGAAGAGCCGGAAGTTCGGCACCGACAGGGCGATGAGGGTGTGGCGCCACGGCGGTCGGGCGGCCTGGATCGGCAGCGGTTCGGTGGGCGGGGGGAGGGTCGTCGATGACGCGCTCACGGTGGGGGTCTCCGGACGTCGGCTGCGGAAAGTGGTACCCCATCGAAACTACGTGGTGCGGCGCCATTCGATTCCCCTATGGTGGCTATCACTCCATTGCGATGTCGAATGAGGTGAGCGTGCTCGACCCGGTCCTGCTCCAGACGTTCCTCGCGGTCGCCGAGACCGGCAGCTTCACGGCGGCCGGGTCACGCCTCGGCATCAGCCAGCCGACGGTGTCGCAGCACGTGCGGCGGCTCGAGACGGCCGTGTCCCGGACCCTCGTCGCCCGCGACACCCGGGGCGTGGCACTCACGGACAACGGGGATGCGATGGCCGGGTTCGCGCGGACGATCCTCGCGGCGCACGCCACCGCCGACGCCTACTTCTCGGGAGCGGCGACGCGCGGCCGACTCCGGTTCGGGGCGGCGGACGACCTCGCGATCACGCAGCTGCCGCGGATCCTGCGCGACTTCCGACGGCTGCACCCGCAGGTGAACCTCGAGCTCACGGTGAACCAGTCGTCGCCGCTGCTCCGCCGGGTGCACGCGGGGCAGCTCGACCTCGTGTTCATCAAGCAGACCGCGGGGGAGTCCGCCGAGGGCACCCGCGTCGCGAGCGACCAGATGGTGTGGATGGCGCAGGACGGCATCGCCCTCGAGCCCGGTGAGCCGGTGCCGCTCATCGCCTACCAGGCGCCGAGCATCAGCCGGCAGATGGCGATCGACGCCCTCGAGGCAGCCGGCCGCACCTGGCGGATCACCTGCAACACGCGTGACGTCAACGGGGTGCTCGCGGCGGTGCGCGCGGGGATCGGGGTCGCGGTGTTCCCGCACTCGCTCATCCCGGCCGACCTCGTGAAGGTGTCGCAGCGGTTGTCGTTGCCGGACCTGCCGGCGGTCGACTACGTGCTCATCGCGAACCCGACGGTGCAGCGGGAGCCGATCGACGCCCTGACGAACGCGATCCTCTCGCGCGGGGTGGTCCGGGCGGTGTGAGGGCGTGCGGGGCTGGCGCTCCGTCGCTCGGGTGAGCAGGAATCGTCGGGTCGGTGCCGCGGACCCGACGATTTCTGCTCACTGAACGGGTCGGACCCGCCCGGCTCGGCCCCGGCGCGGGTCCGGCGCGGGTCGGGTCCGGCGCGGCGCCGGCCCC
>NZ_JAUZED010000204.1 GCF_030705415.1 Curtobacterium sp. A7_M15
CGCACCGGGGTGACGGCGCGGGTCCGGCGGGCCGGGGTGGTCGCGGACCCGTCTTGGCGGGCGGCCCGGCGCGAGAGCGGGGCGGCGGTGGCGTTCGCGGTGTTCGTCGGGTTCGCGGGCGTCTGGTCGTCCGCGGCGGAACCGGTCTGCGTCAAGGGGTGTCTCCGGCGTCTCGTCACCACCGCCAGCGGGGGTGATCGCCGACCGTGCAACCCCATCCGTTCGTCATCGTTTCCGATCGAGACAGGAGACGGGTTCGAGACGTCCTGTCACGGGTCCTGGGCCTCGTGGGCGGCCCGGGGACTCGACGAGTGTACGTGGCGACCGTTACCTTGTCGAGATGAAAACGCCGGTTTGTAACGGAACGGTAAAGAAGCCCTGATCAGACCGCGATTGCGCCCGTCACCCCTGAATTGGGTCAGGAACGCTCGATGTAGACGTGCTGCGCGACCTCGGTGGGCAGCTCGATGCCCGCGTCCTCGCCGTCGACGCGCACGGCGACGTACGCCCCGGCACGCTGCACGCTCGCGATCCGACCGGGCATCACGCCGGCGGACCGCAACTGGTGGAGGAGCTCCGGTTCGAACTGCACGGGCTCGCCGAGGCGTCGGATGACCCCCGTCGCGACGGCGTCCGTGCCCTCGGTCGCGGCGACGATGTTCTGCACACCGTCGAGGAAGCCTGGGGCCGCCGGGCCACCGATCTCGGCGAGACCCGGGATCGGGTTGCCGTACGGCGACTCGGTCGGGTTGCCGAGCATCTCGAGCAGGCGGACCTCGACCTGCTCGCTCATCACGTGCTCCCACCGGCAGGCCTCGTCGTGGACGAACGCCCAGTCGAGTCCGATGACGTCGGAGAGCAGGCGCTCGGCGAGGCGGTGCTTGCGCATCACGTGCGTCGCACGCGAGCGACCTTCGTCGGTGAGTTCGAGGTGCCTGTCACCCGAGACGACGACGAGTCCGTCGCGCTCCATGCGGGCGATGGTCTGCGAGACGGTGGGGCCCGAGTGTCCGAGGCGCTCCGAGATGCGCGCACGCAGCGGCACGATCGCCTCTTCCTCGAGGTCGAGGATGGTGCGAAGGTACATCTCCGTGGTGTCGACGAGATCGGTCACGGTCCGCCTCTCATGTCTGGGCCCAGCGCGCCCCACCCTACTTGTTCGAGGCGACATCGAACGACCAACACTTGCACGGCGCAAGAAAGTCCCCGCGTCGTGCGGCCAGGAGGCGCGGCGTCGGTCCGCCCCGTCCGGCCGGTGCACGGTCACTCGCGCTGGGATACCGCTCGGTAGGATCGGTGCATGGCAGACATCGTCATCCCCGCCGAACTCCTCCCGACAGACGGCCGCTTCGGCTGCGGACCGTCCAAGATCCGCGGCGCGCAGCTCGAGTCCCTCGTGACCCGCGGCGCGACGATCCTCGGCACGTCCCACCGGCAGAAGCCCGTGAAGGACCTCGTGGGAAGTGTCCGATCGGGGCTCGGCGACCTGTTCGACCTCCCCGACGGCTACGAGGTCGTCCTCGGCAACGGCGGCTCCACCGCGTTCTGGGACGCCGCCGCGTTCGGGCTCATCGAGCGTCGTGCCGAGAACCTGTCGTTCGGCGAGTTCGGCTCGAAGTTCGCCAAGGCCGCCGGAGCCCCGTGGCTCGAGGCGCCGCACGTGGTCGAGGCCCCCGGTGGCTCCCTCGCCTCGCTCGAGATCGTCGAGGGCGTGGACGTCTACGCCTACCCGCACAACGAGACCTCGACCGGGGTCATGGCGCCGGTCGTCCGCGCCGACGGCGACGCCGGTGCCCTCACCGTCGTCGACGCCACGAGCGCCGCCGGTGGTGCCGCGTTCGACGTCAGCGCCACGGACGTCTACTACTTCGCCCCGCAGAAGAACTTCGCCTCGGACGGCGGCCTCTGGCTCGCCCTCTTCTCCCCCGCGGCGATCGAGCGCGTCGAGCGGATCGCCGCGAGCGGCCGGTACATCCCCGAGTTCCTCTCGCTCAAGAACGCCGTCGACAACTCCCGCTTGAACCAGACGCTCAACACCCCGGCGCTCGCGACCCTGATCCTGCTCGACGACCAGATCCGCTGGATCAACGAGTCCGGCGGCATCGCGTGGGCGGACACCCGGACGAAGACCTCGTCGTCGACGCTCTACGACTGGGCCGAATCGGTCGACTACGCAACGCCGTTCGTGACCGACCCCGCCGCCCGGTCGCAGGTCGTCGCCACGATCGACCTGGACGACTCGATCGACGCGAAGGCCGTCGCCGCGACGCTCCGCCAGAACGGGATCGTCGACACGGAGCCCTACCGCAAGCTCGGCCGCAACCAGCTCCGGATCGCGACCTTCACGGCGATCGACCCGGACGACGTCGCGAAGCTCGTGCGGGCGATCGACTTCACGGTGGACGCCCTGCGCTGACCCGGCGCCCGACCACGCAGGACAGCCGCAGCCCCACGGATCCCGTGGGGCTGCG
>NZ_JAUZED010000205.1 GCF_030705415.1 Curtobacterium sp. A7_M15
CGGGAGGCGCGGTGCCCGCCGGCATCGCGCCTCCCGTCCGTCAGGTGGTGACGACTACTTCGCGTCGGCCTCGACGGGCTGCTTCGGCTCGCCCGTCGGGGTGAGCCCGCGGTCCTGCCGGCGCTTGGACACGACGAGCGACGCCACCGTGGCGACCGCGATCGTCAGCATGATGAAGCCCAGCGAGAACCAGATCGGGATCTCCGGAGCCCACTCGATGTGCTCGCCGCCGTTGATGAACGGCAGCTCGTTGACGTGCATCGCGTGGAAGACGAGCTTGACGCCGATGAACCCGAGGATGACCGCCAGACCCTGGCCGAGGTAGATGAGGCGTTCGAGCAGCCCGGCGATGAGGAAGTAGAGCTGGCGGAGTCCGAGCAGCGAGAACGCGTTCGCGGTGAACACGATGAAGGCGTCCTGCGTCAGACCGAAGATCGCGGGGATCGAGTCGAGCGCGAAGAGCACGTCGGTGAGGCCGATCGCGACCATCACGAGGAGCATCGGCGTGAAGAGGCGCTTGCCGTCGACGCGCGCCGTCAGCTTGTCGCCGTGGTAGTCCTCGGTGGTCGGGATGATCTTCCGGAGCGTCCGGATGAGACGAGAGTCGCCCTCGTCACCGCCGTGGTCGTTGCCGCTCCGTGCCTGGGACCAGGCGAGCCAGAACAGCAGCGCGCCGAACAGGTAGAACACCCACGAGAAGTTCTCGATGATCGTGACGCCGAGGGCGATGAAGACACCGCGGGCCACGAGGGCGATCGCGACGCCGACCAGCAGGACCTTCTGCTGGTACTCCTTCGGCACGGCGAAGCTCGACATGATGATGAGGAACACGAACAGGTTGTCGACCGAGAGCGCCTTCTCGGTCAACCACCCGGCGAAGTACTCGCCGCCGGCCTGCCCGCCGCCGAAGACGAGGATGCCGACGCCGAACAGGATCGCGAGCCCGACGTAGAACGCCGACCAGAACGCGGATTCCTTGATGTGCGGGACATGCGGCGTTCGCACGTGCGAGAAGAAGTCGAACACCAGCAGGCCGAGGATGCCTGCGATGGTGAGGAGCCAGACGAAGAGTGGGACGTCCACGGGTTTCCTTCAGGTCGAGGGCGCAACCGGGACTGGGTACGCCGAGGCCTGAAGGTCTCTTCCGCCCGACGGTCCGTGTGATGGTCCGTGAGCCGGCGCCCCGGGTCCGGATCGTTCCGGACCGTACTGACGGGGTCACCGAGGAGGAATACTCCCCTTCGTGAGACCGATCGTACCGGGCACAGCGCACATCCGCCGCGCTCTAAGCTGGGAACATGGCGAGTTCCTGGTCACTGTCCTCCCGGCTGCGCGGGCTGTTCCAGCGCAAGACGATCGACGAGACCACGTGGGAGGACCTCGAGACGGCGCTCATCGGCGCGGACTTCGGTCCGGACATCGCCGACGAGGTCATCGAGGACCTCCACGCGCGCGTCGACCGCTACGGCACGACCGACCCGGCCGACCTCCAGCGCATGCTGCGCGAGGTCCTCGAGGAACGGCTGTCGAAACTCGACACCACGCTGAAGCTCAGCAACCGGCCGGCGGTCGTGCTCGTCGTCGGGGTGAACGGCGTCGGCAAGACCACCACGATCGGCAAGTTCGCGAAGTTCCTCAAGACGTACGACCGCTCGGTGGTCGTCGGTGCGGCGGACACGTTCCGCGCGGCCGCGGTCGAGCAGGTGGCGACGTGGGCGGAACGCGCGGGTGTCGAGGTCGTCCGACCGGCGCAGCCCGGGCAGGACCCGGCGTCCGTCGCCTACCAGACCGTCGAGAAGGCGATGCGCGACGGCACCGAGATCGTCGTCATCGACACCGCCGGTCGGCTGCACACCAAGGCCGGGCTGATGGACGAGCTGACCAAGATCAAGCGCGTGGTCGAGAAGCAGACCGAGATCGCCGAGGTCCTGCTCGTCCTCGACGCCACGACCGGCCAGAACGGACTCGCGCAGGCGCAGGCCTTCATCGAGGGCGCCGGCGTCACCGGGCTCGTGATCACGAAGCTCGACGGCTCGGCGAAGGCCGGTTTCGTGCTGAGCGTGCAGGAGAAGACGGGCATCCCGATCAAGCTCATCGGCCAGGGCGAGGGGATCAACGACCTCACCGGTTTGACCCCGCACGTGTTCGTGCAGAACCTCGTCGGCTGATTCCGGGTACGTTCTGCGAAGTACAGGGATCGTCCAGGTACACGGAAGGAGCCCTCACATGCCCGCTCTGCTGATCATCGCGATCATCGTCGGCCTCGTCCTGCTCTTCAGCGGCATCTTCGTCGGTGCCCTGAAGTTCCTGCTGTGGGTCGGGATCGTCCTCATCCTGCTGGCCGTCATCGGCTGGCTGCTCAGGAGCATCCGCGGTCGCGCCTAGCGACCGACGCGTCCGTCACGGACGCGTGTGCGGAACGGGAGGCGCGGTGCCAGCTGGCA
>NZ_JAUZED010000206.1 GCF_030705415.1 Curtobacterium sp. A7_M15
GTGCGGATTTCGCCCGCTCGCGGGGTGGGGTGACCGCCTGGAGGCGCGGGGCGGCCTGGCGGGCTCGGGTCGCGCCTCCTGGACGGGCGCGCAGGGCTGCGAGCGGGCGGAACACGTGGTGCCGGCGAAGGGGGCGGCGCGCGTTCCGCCCGCTCGCGGGGAGGGCGGGCCGCCCGCTCGGTACGCTGGTGTCGTGACGGATGCACCGATCGGAGTCTTCGACAGTGGGGTCGGTGGACTCACGGTGGCCCGCGCGATCATCGACCAGCTGCCACGCGAGAGCATCCGGTACGTCGGCGACACCGTGCACTCGCCGTACGGCCCGAAGCCCATCGCGGACGTCCGCCGCTATGCGCTCGAGGTGATGGACGACCTCGTCGAACAGGGCGTGAAGGCGCTCGTGATCGCGTGCAACACCGCGTCCTCCGCGGTGCTCCGGGACGCCCGCGAACGGTACGAGCAGGCGTACGGGATCCCCGTCGTCGAGGTCATCCAGCCCGCTGCCCGCGCTGCCGTCAAGCAGACCAGGACGGGGCGGATCGGCGTGATCGGCACGGTCGGGACCATCGCGTCCCGCGCGTACGAGGACGCCTTCGCGGTCGCCTCGGACATCACCTTGAGTCTTGCGGCGTGTCCGCGGTTCGTCGAGTTCGTCGAGGCGGGGGACACTTCCTCCCCAGCGCTCCGATCCGTCGCCGAGGGGTACCTCGCGCCGGTGCGGGACGCCGACGTCGACACGCTCGTCCTCGGCTGCACCCACTACCCGCTCATGTCGGCCGCGATCCAGTACGTGATGGGGCCGGACGTGACCCTCGTCTCCAGCGCCGAGGAGACCGCCAACGACGTGTACCGACGGCTCGTCGAGCACGGACTCGAACGCACGGCCGACGAGCCGCCGACCTACTCGTTCGAGGCGACCGGCGACGACAAGAACGGCTTCATCCGACTCGCCCGACGCTTCCTCGGCCCCGAGGTCTCCAGCGTCGGCCACCTCCAGACCGGGGCGATCACGCTGCCCCGCATCGAAAGGACCCCATGAGCGACACCCTCCGCATCGACGGCCGCACCGCGACCGACCACCGTCCCGTCACGATCGAGCGGGGGTGGAGCACGCAGGCCGAGGGCAGCGCGCTCATCTCGTTCGGCAACACCAAGGTGCTCTGCACCGCCTCCTTCACGAACGGCGTCCCGCGCTGGCTCGCAGGCAAGGGCACCGGTTGGGTCACCGCCGAGTACTCGATGCTGCCCCGGTCGACGAACGAGCGCATGCAGCGCGAGTCGATCAAGGGCAAGGTCGGTGGGCGGACACACGAGATCTCGCGGCTGATCGGTCGCTCGCTCCGGGCCGTGGTCGACATGAAGGGCCTCGGGGAGAACACGCTCGTCATCGACTGCGACGTCCTCCAGGCCGACGGCGGGACCCGCACCGCGTCGATCACCGGCGCGTACGTGGCGATGGCGGACGCGATCGAGTGGGGTCGCGACAAGGGGTTCATCGGCAAGAAGGCCGTCCCGCTGACCGACAGTGTGCAGGCGATCTCGGTCGGGATCGTCAAGGGGGAGCCGATGCTCGACCTGGCGTACACCGAGGACTCCGCGGCCGACACCGACATGAACATCGTCACCACCGGCTCCGGCAAGTTCATCGAGGTCCAGGGCACGGCCGAGCACGCCCCCTTCGACCGTGACGAGCTGAACGTCCTGCTCGACCTCGGACTCGCCGGCAACCAGTCGCTCGCAGCGATCCAGCAGTCCGTGCTGGGGCTCGCGTGACCTCCCGCACGGTGGTCCTGGCGACGCACAACCAGGGCAAGGTCGTCGAGCTGCGCGAGATCCTCGGGTCGGCGCTCGGCGAGGGCGTCGAGCTCGTCGGGTACGACGGTCCCGAGCCCGTCGAGGACGGCGACACCTACGCGGCGAACGCCCTGATCAAGGCCCGCGCGGCGGTCGCGCACACCGGGCTCCCGGCGCTCGCCGACGATTCGGGCATCGCGGTGGACGCGCTGGGCGGGGCCCCCGGCATCCACTCGGCCAGGTACGCCGGCACACGGGTCGACGCGGACAACATCGCGCTGCTGCTGCAGAACCTCGACGGTGTCGTCGAGCGGACGGCGGCGTTCGTCTGCGCCGCGGCATTCGTCGCGCCGGACGGCACCGAGCACGTCGTCGAGGCGGTCTGGAACGGCGAGGTCACGACGGAACCCATCGGCGACGGCGGGCACGGGTACGACCCGGTCTTCCGGCCGGACGACGCCGACCGGACGTCGGCGGAGTTGACGCGCGAGGAGAAGAACGCGCTGTCACACCGCAGCAAGGCGTTCCGCGGGATCGCGCCGGTGGTGCGGGAGTACTTCGGCGTCTGACGGGCGGACTCGCGGCTGCGCGGCTGCACAACCAAAGACGACCTGAGCCACGTGTCGACGTGGCTCAGGTC